>CAZUBG010000282.1:0-5797 GCA_964618545.1 uncultured Bifidobacteriaceae bacterium
CGGTTTTGTAAACCGTCGGTCGTCGGTTCAAATCCGACAACTGGCTCCAGTCTTCGTTCGTCCGGCGACCTGCGGCGGGCAGGCCTTCCGGTCATGGTCGAAACCGCCCGGGCCGGCCAAATTCATAAGTGCAGGCTGCCCGCCGCAGCGCGAAGGAGGGCTGAAACTCACGATTCATTAACGATTCGCGTTCGCCATGCCTTTTTCCAACCCAAAGGGACGGCTGAGCACAGCGGGTTGATTTGTCGCTGTTTATTTCTTCAAATCCTCCGCGATGGTGGCGAACTGCTCCAAAGCGGCCTCCAGATCATCCGTGATTTCCTGCGCGATGATTTCCGGGGCCGGCAGGTTGGCGCTTTCTTCCAAGGCATCGTCTTTCAGCCAGAAAATGTCCAGATTCACCTTGTCGCGCTTGGTCAGATCTGCATAGGTGAAAGCCTTGAAACGCTCGCTCTCCTTGCGCTCGTGGCGGTTCTTGGGGTTGTAGCAGGCCACAAAATCGTCCAGATCACTCCGTTTGAGGGTGTTTTCCTTGAGGGTGAAATGCAGGTTCGTTCGCAGGTCATAAATCCAGAGCTTTTGCGTCCACGGCTTTTCCTGGGCGGGCTTGCGGTCGAAGAACAGCACGTTCGCCTTCACGCCCTGGGCGTAAAAGATGCCGGTGGGCAGGCGCAGCAGGGTGTGGACGTCCGCCTGCTTGAGCAGTTCGCGCCGGATCGTCTCGCCCGCGCCGCCTTCAAACAGCACGTTGTCCGGCAGCACCACCGCCGCCCGGCCATGCTGCTTGAGGATGGTGAAAATATGCTGGAGGAAATTAAGCTGCTTGTTGCTCGTGCTCGCCCAGAAATCGTCCCGATTGATGATGAGCGATTCCTTGGACGACTCGCCCGCCTCGTTGACGATGGTGACGCTGCTCTTTTTGCCAAACGGTGGATTGGCCAGCACGATCTCGTATTCCCCGTGCTTCCCGGCCAAGGCATCCTTGGTGACCACCGGCAAACTGTAGGCCGGGTCCCCTGACCCGGCGTTCCCCACCGAATCTTCCCCCCCCCGATGCCATGCAGCAGGAGGTTCATCGCACAGAGCCGGGTGACGCTGTCCACCAGTTCGATGCCGTAAAAGGTGCCGCTCTTGAGCCTTCTCTTTTGCGCTCGGTCCAACGCGTAATGTTTGGACAGATAATCATGCGCCGCCAGCAGGAAACCACCCGTGCCGCAGGCCGGATCACAGATGGCCTGGCCCGGCTCGGGTCGCACCACCTCCACCATGGCCGCAATGAGCGCACGCGGCGTGAAATACTGGCCCGCGCCGCCTTTCACGTCCTCGGCGTTCTTTTGCAGCAACCCCTCATAGGCGTCGCCCTTCACATCGGCGGACAGGCTGGACCACTCCTCCGTGTCAATCAGGTCCACGATCAGTCGGCGCAACAGGGCCGGGTTTTGGATTTTGTTCTGCGCCCTGCGAAAAATGAGGCCCAGCATCCCAGGCATCTTGCCCAGTTCCTCCAGCGTCTTGCGATAATGGACTTCCAGCGCGTCGCCATCCTTGGCCAGCAATGCGGGCCAGTTGTAAGCCTTGGGGATAGTGGCAGCGGCGTCCCGCCGCTGAGCCTGACTCAGATAAGGCGCGTTCGCCTGCTCATCCGCCATTTTCAGGAACAGCAGAAACGTTAGCTGCTCCACATAATCGCCGTAGGACAGACCGTCATCCCGCAGGATGTTGCAGTAGTTCCACAGTTTTTGGACCAGTTGTTGGGGATTGCTCATTTTTAAAATTTTGTTGTCAAATTGGCTTTGATCCGCCTTAATTGAAGGCGGAGGCTTTGGTGGGCAGACGTGCTCGGCATTGCCTTTGAATTTAAAGGTTCCACCCCGGTGACAAGTTTCCAAGGGGTTCTCTCGCCAGAGTAGCCGGGGTGGTCATTTTTTCTATTTTCGATTTTCCGCTTCAAGCCCGTAGGGCTGGCACATTTGTAGCATCACCATCCCAAAACCAAACCAAGCTCCGTCGGAGCGTCATAGTGGCAGCGGCGTCCCGCCGCTGAGCCTGACTGAGATAAGGCGCGTTCGCCTGCTCATCCGCCATTTTCAGGAACAGCAGAAACGTCAACTGCTCGACGTAATCGCCGTAGGACAGGCCGTCCTCGCGTAAAGTCGAACAATAATTCCAAAGCTTTTAAACCAATTGTTGTGGATTGCTCATGTAAATTTAAATATCACGGCTTGTCGCGTCGAAGCCCACAGAAAACGGACTCGTCGCGTCGTAGCGCAGACGGAAGGATGTTGCAGTAATTCCAGAGTCGTAACTGTTCATTTTCCGGAAGCACAATAAATTCAGATGAGCAAAGACCTTCCCGGTCGGCCCGCCAAACTTTGTTAAGGTAGGGGCGGAGTCGGGAATATAAAACGTCGCCGGGTTGAAAGCGATTGGCAGTGCTTCGCATATCAGTTGCCGGAACGGAACCCAGCAACCTTGTTGTCTGCGCTTCGACGTGTTCCAACCCGACATAATCCAGATTGGGATGGTCGGCAGGCGATGCCTTCGCGCGGCGTGGCCTGACAATTTCACCCAACGGTAGAATTTTTGCTTTCATCCTGGGTGGGCCTTTCCCTGAGCTAAAATATTTCGCCCCGTTGGGGCTGGGGGCGCGACGTCCGATAGTCCAAGGCCCATTTCCAAATTGGGGGTCTCAACTTGCTGAAATGGTGCGGGTTTTGTCATGCCTTTGGGCCTTTGGGCGGATCTATCTGCCGCAAGGCATTGCTGGTGGCCAGTGTTTGCATCTGCCGGATGGCGATCTGGTTGAGCCGCTTGAGGCGGTCGGATTGTGGCAGTCCCATGTGGACAAATTCGGCGTTCATGCCCTCGATGTTGGCCAGCACCAGTAATTGTTCGATGGTGGCATGGTCACGCATGTTGCCGTCAAGTAGGGGATTGTCCTCGCGCCATTGTCGGGCAGTCTGGCCAAACAGGGCCACGTTCAGCACATCGGCCTCACTGGCGTAGGTCATGGCGGCCTGTGCGGGCGTGACCTCGGGCGGCACTAGATGTGCCTTCACCGCGTCGGTATGGATGCGATAGTTGAGTTTGGACAGAGTGCGATTAAGATTCCATGCGAGGGAAAGGCGGCGGTTTTCGTCCTCCTTAAGCCGCTGGAATTCCTTGATGAGGTAAATTTTGAATTCGGGACTGATCCACATGCCGAATTCAAAGGCGATGTCCCGGTGGGCAAAGGTGCCACCATATCGCCCCGCGCTGGCTTTCAAGCCGATGGCCCCGGTTTTTTCCACCCAATCCTTGACGCTTATTTTGTAACTGTTCAAACCGGCCTGGCTTTTAACTATGGCGAATTCGCCATAATTAAAATTCGGGTTGTGCACGGTTTCCCAGATTCCCAGAAACTCAACCGTGTTCCGGTTGCGTAGCCAGTCGGAGATGAAGAAGTCGCCATCCTTGGCCTTAAGCATGTCCGTCAGCGAAATAAAATCACCTGCTTTGGTGCTTAGGATCGTGATGGCGGTTCCCTTGACTTCAATGATGGATTTCGTGGGCTTGCTCATGCGACGAGCTTCAGATTGAGTTCATCCAGAATCCGGGGCAAGTCTTTCCCGAAGAGTTGATGCGCTTTGCCCAAACCGCCGCGCTGGTTGAACGGGGACAGTTCCAAATCGTCCGGCTCAATGCTGAGGCTGGTGGCAATGTGTTCACGGATCAAGTTGAGCCACGCGATTTGTTCCGCATTGAAGGTGAGGCCCGCCTTGGCCTGGTCCATCAGCCATTCGTTGAAGCGTTCGGTCACGGATTCGGCAAAGGGTTTCAGGACGGGCTGCTGCTCCAAGGAAAACCGGACGAGGGAAACCAAATCAGCAAAGCGACCGGCCTGCGAGCGGCCTTGGACCTTGCCGGGCGCGGTGACGGCGTGGGCGTCCCAGAGCCGGTCTTCGGTCCAGCCGGCATGGGATTCACGGAGTTTTTGCTCCAGTTCCTTGAGCATCGGTTCGGTCAGGCGCTGTTTGAACGGGCGACTATATAGGATTTGCAGGGCGTCAATCTCGGTCTGGTGGGCTTTCAGGTAATCGCGGAAGGCAGCCACGAGGCCGGCGGCCTTGGCTTTGGCGGCGGCATCGAAACCCCGGCTCAGGACCGTGTCCACGGTGACGGTGTCAATGGTTTGCTCGACGTCCTGTTTGGCCTTGGCCAAGGCGTCGCGCAGGGCCGGGATGTCAAACGGAGCGCAGGCTTCATCGGCCAGAGTGGCTGCGGCGTCCCGCCGCAGATCTTCGGAAAGGAAAAGCCCGGATTCTGAATCCGGCCGGTGCGCACGAATGTACGCGCGGAATTTATCCAAACTGGCTGGCGAGCGGACGATATGATCAAAGGATTCTTTCTGCCAGACTTTCACAGCAGATGTGGCAGATGTGGCAGAGGCGTCCCGCCTCTGTCCTTTGTTTCCTTTCAGCGGCGGGACGTCGCTGCCACCCTGGCTGCTACAATAGCTCACTGGAACGGCGATTCCCTGCACTGCGGATAACCGGCGATACGCCGCTTCCACTTTAAGAATTTCATGGGCGGTAAAACTCTTCCAAGAATGCAAAATATCGCTGAGACCAGGCTCGGCCAACGGGGTGACGAGCGCATGCACATGATTTCGGGCCACGACAAATTCATCCAGTGAATAGCGGTCTTTATCAAAATGACGCAAGGCGTTCTCAACTAGGGTGTGGACGGCCGCAATGTCCAAAACGCAGGAACCGGAACCGGCATCAAGCCAGCGTTGCAGGCGGGCCGGGAAACGATTGTAAAACTCCTGGCGGGTCGCTTCATCGTGAGGTTCGGGATGGGATTGCAGCCAGTCCGCCATTTCGGTCCTCCATTGGTCCAACTTTTCCTGCGGCAATGAATCCACCAGGCGAAACGTGACAAAATAGGTCACCCCTGCCTGCCGCCAATGCGGCAAGTCTCCAGACAGATGGGCAACGGGGGCTTCCGGGTCAAAATAGCCAATGGGCGGTGGGCCGAATTCATCGGGAGCTGCGGGATCGTTCAGGCGGTCTTGAAGCAGGCGGCGGGACGCCGCTGCCACATTGTCCGCATCAATGGCCCGCAGGAGTTTGCCGGAAAGTTCGGCCAGGGTTTGGCCCCCGGCCAGCGTGGCGAGTTTTTTCGCCTCGTCGCGCGAAATTTCACGATCCAATTGGGCGAACCGACCAGCCAGCGTCGTGAGCGTGTCCTCATCGCGTTTGCCCAAGGCGACGCCCAGCAGGAGTTTATCCTGGTACAGAGTGGCAGAGGCGTCCCGCCTCTGTCCCCCTTCCCGATTTAGAGTGGCAGAGCCGTCCCGGCTTTGTCCCCTTCCCCGATTCAGCGGCGCGACGCCGCTGCCACTTTCCAGGGCCGAGGCGATTTCGTACCCGGATTTTTCATCGAGGTCTTCCTCCAGTTCCTCGCCGCGCAGGAGGGAGTAAAGGCGCTGGATGGTGCAGATGGTGACGCGGGCGACGGAATCGAGGTTGCTGGAGGTGAGGTGTTGAACGTTGTAAACCTCGGTGAACTTGCGGCCGGTGTCCGGCGCGACAAATTGCTGGAATTCGGCCAGGGCCTGGCGACCGAGATTGGAGCGGTCCACCAGAAACAGGACGCGCTTCGCCCCAGCGTATTTGATCAACCGATAGGTGAAACTGCACGCGGTGTAGGTCTTGCCCGCGCCGGTGGCCATCTGGATGAGCGCGCGCAGATCGGCGGCGGCCATCCGCCCCATGGTTGGCCAGAAGACCGGGGGAACCCGCTTCAAGCCCGT
>CAZUBG010000283.1:0-5700 GCA_964618545.1 uncultured Bifidobacteriaceae bacterium
ACAGCAGGTTGGAAACCTGCGGTACGGCTCGCGCAAGCTGCGTGTAAGGTGCAGGGGCCGTGGGCGTCCGGAGCCCCGGCCGACCGCCACTCCAATCGGCGGGCCGGTCCGTGGAGCGGGCGCGCCGGGTTGGCGAACGGTCTCACAGGCCGGTGGTGGCGGCTTTCACCGCCTGATAATTGCGGTCCAGTTGGGGCTGGAGCAGGATCAGGGCGGCGATCCGGCGGGCCATGTGCGTGATTTCGCGGGCTTCGTCCGGCGTGAGGGGGCGGCCCAGCAGGGCGTGTTCGCGGTACGACAGCCATTTTTTCATCACCTGATAACCGCCGATGGTGTAGTCCCAGACCTTTGCCGGCACATTGCGCCAGCAGGCCGACTCGTTCAGGAAAACATCGTGGGTGGCCGAACCAAGCAGCAAGGTGGGACAGGCTTCCAGCCTGTCTTTGGAAACGGAATGTGCGGAGAGACTGGAAGCCTGCCCCGCCTCCTCCGCCGTATAGCCGCGGGTTTCGAGCCGGCCCTTGCCGGGCATGGTCACGCCGCCCTGCCCCGCGTGGCCCCAACCGGCGGTGAGGGAAAGATTCAAGGTTTCGTGAGTCAAGCGGGTGACGACGGCGATTTTCACCAGTTCCGGGCGAACTTTTCCAACCGACACACCTTGAACCGGCGTTTCCGTATCGAGCAATGTGGCAACTTGTTTGCCCAATTCGGCGGAAGCAAATAAAACGGTCTTGGAATCTGGCAACGGAATGCGAGGCCAATCCTGCCGGACGCCATCCGCATTATCCGTGAGATATGCCGGCGAATAACCAATGGCCAGCGAGTGCATCCAAATTAGAGCCGTTGTGTCTTCTCCGTCGTGATTAGTAATGCCAAGTTTGGCGAGATACGCGAGAGCAGCGGGTGAAAGGTTGGCACTGGTTTTTCCTTTGCCAATTTTGTATGCGTGTGCCGCTTCGTTAAGAATGCTGCCGAATTCACCGTTGCCATCCTTTTTCTTCGGCTGGACAGACGTAGCGCGTAGACGCAATGGGATTGCAACAGCATCGGGCGTTAAATAGTGATCGTCACACAAGCAGGTTGTAAAACTCATGGGTGCGCCTTCCGGGCTGCGCGGGCAATTCATGCGGGTCAGCAAAAACGCATTCCCGTTCCAGCACTGTTTCCAAAGGGTTGGACGCGGCTCGTTCCACAGTGGACGTTCAGAACTATAATAACAAAACCGCGTGTCAAACGGACGGAGCGCGTAACGACGCAAATGTTCCGGTTCAAAATCTTCCGCATCCGTGACTTTCGATCGTGCTTTCATCGCGTCAAATCGGGCGGCGTCTTCCGTCAACCCGGTTTTCAAAGCTTTCAGTTCATCCCAAGTGACATTTGGGTCGTAGTAATCTCGCATCCGCTTTTCCAAAATATTGCGATCAAGGTCAATTAATGCTCCAGCGCGCTTTTCCATCAGACCATTGCTGGGAGCTTCGGCACAGAGTTCCGTTAATTTTGGCCAGCCATGATAGTTTCCAGAAACCTCAGACGGGCAAAACGAGAAACGATTGTTTCTTTCCGGCGAGATTTTCTCATAGGCTGGGATAAATTTCCCGGCCTTCAAGCTTTCAAGAATCTCCACCTGTTTGGCCGTTCCCCAGAACTGGCGGAAGAATATCCGCAGCTTTTTAGCTCGTTTCGGTTGCCGCACCAGCAAGCCAATGGCGGTGCCGACACGGATTCCCTCGCGGTTGTACTCGGTGGAGAACACTGATGGGTCGGGTTTGCCTTCCGGTGTGAGTTTGCCCGTTTCGCGGCTGTCACCGTTGAGACAGTCAAACCAAAGCGAATCAAACTCCTGCAAGAACCGCTGCCGCATCACCACAAATGACGGGTCGCCCAGGTAGGAGAAATTGGAGATGAAACTGACGATGCCCTGACCGGTCTTTTCCGCGATGCGCCGTTCGGCGATGCGAAAGAAGCGGACGTAAAGGTCGTCAAGGTTGAATTTCTTGATGCCCCAATCACTGGCCAAACCCTCCTTGTATGGCTCAACCAAGCCTTGCTCTTCCTCCGGGCTGACACCCGCATAGGCGTTGTAAGGTGGATTGCCAAGAATAACGAGGATCGGCTTCTCCTGCTTCACCTTGCCCGCACCCACCCGCTCGGCTTCCAGTTCCGGCCAGTTGGCAAGCTTGGGATTCTCCCCGGCAAAATCCCAGCCGGTCAGGGAATTGGTCAGAAAAATCCCGGCACGTTCGTCCTTTGTGTCATCCAGTGGCACGCCGAGATTTTGCAGGAGCAAGCCCATTTGCAAATGCGCCACGACAAATGGCGCAGGCATGATTTCAAAACCAAAGACACGATTTTGCGCAGCTATTTTTATTTCGTTGGCCACCAATGCTCCCTCGTCGTTTTCCTTCAACGTCTTTTCAATTTTCCGCAGCACCTCCACCAGATACGCCCCCGTGCCACAGCAGGGATCAAGCACAAACACGCGCGGATCAGCCAGACCGTCGGGAATGTCCAGTTCCTCGCGCAGCGCGGCGTCCACGCGGGCGACCTGATACTGCACGATTTCCGGCGGGGTGTACCAGACGCCCAATTGTTTGCGGAGTTCGGGATCAAAGGCCTCCAGAAACGGTTCGTAAAAATACTGGACGGCGTGCGTTTCCAGGAATTTTTCAAAGAAGGCGGCCCGGTCCACGCGGTTGAGCGCGGCGGCGGTCCAGTCCAGCACTTCCACGAGGCCGAGCGGGCCCAGTTTGGTCGGCGTGGCCACCTGCTCGAACAGGGCTTTGATCATGGGCACATGCAGGGTCCAGGCGGCGGACTTCCAATCAAAGGCATCCGTGCGCTGCGGTTTTTCCTTGTGCCAGAGCACCCAGGCGGAGAACACGCCGTAAAAAAGGGTTTGGACCAGGGTGGAACGGAAGAAATGCTCGCCCTTCCCGGCCTCGAATTTCATGCCGAGCGCCTCTTCCAGGGCGGTGCGGACGGCGGCCAGGGCGGGGAGGTTGCCGGCGCCCTCGACCCGCGCGCGGGCATCGCGCGCATAGGAGGCGAGAAAGAACGCGACGTCCTTGGGGTTGTTCAGCGGGGCGGCGTGCAGCAGGACCCGCTTGAGATATTCGGAAAAGCGTTCGCCCAGTTCCTGCGCCGCTTTCTGCGGTTGCGCGGCCGCCTGCCAAAACGCCCTCTCGTCCGGCGCGAGTTGAAACGCTTCCAGAGGCTCTGGATTCCCGTCATCCCCGCGCTTGAGGAGCCAAAAACTCCGGTAGTTCGTCACCAGCACCTGGCCGTAGTGCCTGACATAGTCGCAAACCTGCCTGCTCGCGGCGATTTCCCCCACTTCGGCCTCGGTGGCTTTGACTTCAATGACCCCGCGCGCCGGTTGCGGGATGCCCAGCAGCGGGGCTTCTTCGTCCGTGTGCCTGAGTTGATCGGCCGTAAACAGTCCGCCATCGGGCAGGCCCGCCCCGCTGTTTTTAACGTGGATGAAACAGCGGACTTTGGGTTTGAGGGTGTGGCCGACGGCGTTGAGGAGCGTGGCGAGCGGGCCATAACCGGAAGTTTCCTTGACGGCGGCGCCGGAGGACCGGATGGCGCGCAATTCTTCAAGATAAGTTTCCAGCGGGTGCATGACTTTTGACCCGCTGAGTATGCGGCGAAAAAGGACCGGCGTCAATCCGTGTTCACCCCATGGTATAAATGTGGAAACGGTTCGCCCGTTGATTTAAGAGGTTGTGCCCGGGGTGATCAGATGGTTAGGGTCCGTCAAGAAACAACCTTTGCCTGGGATCCGGGTATGGCACGGTTCACCTGCCTGCGGCTGCCGGAAACCAACCTGTTCACGCCGCATGGCTGGCAAATGATGCGCGCCGCCATTTTTAACGGAGCAGACCCGCAAACCCAGGACAAGTCAAAAAATTTATGGCTTTGTGAAACGCCCCTGGCAAAGCGCGCGCTGTTGGCCGGCTGGATTGGCTGGCCGGATTTGAATCTGACGCCGGAGGATGTCTCCCGGGAGATTCATCAGGGAAAGGATCACGACATTGAATTCAAATACGACTCTCTGCTGGTGCGTGGTCGTGGGTGGAAAGCACACGCTGGGACGTGATGCGCGCCAGTGAAATGGCCCTCACCCAGCTCCGCTGGTTGCGCGCCGCACACTGTCTCGACCTGGTTGACCGCGAACAGCTCAGATCGCAAATCGTGTCGGTGCAGACGCTCCCGGCCCACCCGCCGGGCAATCCGCCGATCCATGATTGGAAGGACGTGCGCGGCCTGTTTTTCACGCCCTGTTATCCCGCGTTGCAGGACACCTATTATTCGGTGGCCGCGCTGGAAATTCCTGGCGGGCTGGACCGGATGGACCGTGAGGCAGGCATCGAGGGGATTTTGAAGAGGCATCAAGGCAAAGGCCATTTCACCCCGCCCAGTTCGGGCAATTACAATGAACACCACATTGACGGCAGCGCCCGCGACACCTTCGCCGCCTTTGAATCGCTGCGGATTCTCGGCGCGCTCGACCGCGTGAAGGATTTGGACCAATGGCAGTTCCGCGTGGCGTCACATCTTTCATCCAAGCCCAACGCGGACGGGGTGCGCATTTTGACTTGGGACGAAATCGAGGCGTGGGTCTGCCAGCAGCGGTTGGCAGAAATTCTCCGTGAACGAAAAGAGAATCCCCAAGCACCGGCAGGCTCCCTTTTACAACCGGGAAGGGACTGAAGCATTCCGATCCCGCCGATTGACGACCAGCACACTTCCCGCCGCTTGAAATGCCCGAGATGACGAGGCTCATTTGGTCAGCAAAGGAGGCTATCCGGCTGGTGTGAGGGAAGTTAGGTGGATTCCTCCTCCCGGAAAAAGCAGTTGTCTTTCGACCAAATCATGCTATTCGTAGCCTATGGCAACTACACCCATACCCGTTCGAATCCCGGAAGAATGGCTGCCGCGCATTGATGCCGCCGCCGAAAAGCTGGGGACCAACCGCTCGCGACTGATTGCCTTTTCCGGGCAGACGTTCGCGGAATATGTCGAAAAGAAAGGGGTTTCCGCGCTCCCGCCCGGTTTGAGTGAAATTCTGGCGGACATGGATGGTCGTCTGCACCGCAAGGATTCCGCCGCCAAGGCGCTGGCCAAAGGCGCCGCCAAGCGTTTGGTTTTGGCGCGTCCGCCGGGCCGTCCGAGCGACAAAAAGAAATAATCACGACCGGTTGGGGAACCCGGCGAAGGCTGGGGGAGACGGTCGTTTGCCTGGACTTTGGTTCGGGGGGAATTTGCCCGCCCTCCCCATCCTCAAAAGGAGAGGTGACGGTGGCGGGCGATTTGAACTGCCCAAACGGAGGGTTCGTCCGACGGATGGGAAGGCGGCCCCACTTGGTGAAGACCCGTTCAAGGCGGGAGGCTGGCTTCAGGAAATTCCCACCCCGGTTCTTTCCCCACGGTGAGCGGGAACAGTTCGGCCAGTGGTTGCGTTGGATGGTTGGCCGGGATGGCGGAGCCATCGCCCGCAAAAGCGGCAGAGGGCTGCCGCACTACGCGACGCTGCGCGCAGTCGGAGGCGCCTTCGCAATGGAATGTTGGCTGTCATCGGCGGCCCAAACAGATTATTCAGAGTCTCCTCACGTCGGCTGCCAGGATCATTTTGTCATGGGCGGCGGGGCTGCCGGTGGGGCGGGCGCGCCAGCTTGGCGAACGGTCTGCGGGTTG
>CAZUBG010000284.1:0-2916 GCA_964618545.1 uncultured Bifidobacteriaceae bacterium
GAAAACTTGAAAATCCGGCTCAATCAACTTCCACGAGATCAGGAGGTCTGAGCCTGGCGATCCTTGGACGTTTCCTCCTCGATGAAAGATGAGCAATGCATTTGCATTGCGTTTGCCCTGCAAATGCAATGTTGGTGCATGACGACGGCCAACCAACCGGTAAACCTGCGCACAAGGTCATTGTTGATAAACAATGTAAATGAGGTGATACATTGTGCTTATACGAGTCGGAATATCTTACACTTTTGATGAGGCGCTTCAAATGCCTTGTCATTCAAGGATATTCGATGACTTTCTAAAATAAGAATCGGGAAAAACCATGCGTGGCCGTCGGGAATGTTTACATTTCTTGATTGCTGCCATTGCCGATGAAGCGAATGTCGGATTTGCGTAACAGGTTAATTTGGAACTGGTTACGACTGACGGCCGGTGTGTTTTTGAGAAACTGCTTTGAATGGCATGACACATGCTAAGATTTTCAACGCTATGAAAAAAGCGATTGGAATCTGTTTGGCGCTGGGGTGTGCGGGAGTGTTGGGGTTGTTGTTGGCGGACAAGTCGGTGGCCAGTCCATCTCCTCTTCCACCCACGCCAACGAACGCGGCACCAGTGTCAATTAACGGAGCCGTGTCAAGCGGCAGCGGTTTAAACTCACAACAATAAACAAAGGTAAATCCAATAAACTATGCAAAAATTGAAATTGTCTCCTGGCCTTTTGGTGTTGGCTGTGGTGATGGCGACTGGGACCTCCTTTGCCAGCCCTACTCCTCTTCCGCCCTATGATCTGCCCGATGTCGGCAGTTCTGCTCTGCTGATGTCCATGGCTTTGGGTGGATTGGCGGTTGTGCGAAAGTATATCTATAAGTAAGGTTCGTACCCACCTGCGTTGAACTTCGGTCGCGCGTTTGGGCCGTCTTTGAGGCGGGAACATGGGTTTGCAGATGATGGAAGGTCTGGCTTGCTGGACTTTCCACCATTCTTTCTTCTGTGTTTGGTGAAAATGATGGCGGTTGTCAGTGGGTCGGTCTCAGTCGTCAATTAGGACCGGTGGCATAGAAATTGCAAGGAATCAGTTCGTCGCAGGGATGCTTTTTATAAAATTTACCATGAAAATGAAATCGCTAAAATATGGGTCGACGTTGTGTGTGGTCGCGCTTCTTTTTGGGGTGGCATGGCAAAATAGGGCTTTCGGCCAGAGTTGTCTCATCAGCTTTGATGGGTCGGCGGGAAACGTGTTGACTAGCTACATGGAGGAGTACCCAAATTATCCCTACAGCCTTTCCACTTTCTACACGATCGTTCGGAGTACCAATCAACCGCTGCACCAGGGAACCAATCTGACTTGGTGTATTGACACTGCTGTCGTACTGGATCCAACAGTGGGTTTCACCGTGCCGGGCACCAACTTTACGGGCTACTTATTCCCCACCTGCGACACCAATTTGAATAATGAATTGCTGAATGGTCCACTGCCCTCCGGCCATTCTACTAATTCCATTGTTTCTCCCGCCGTGTGGCAGGAGGTGAATTACCTGCTGAACCATAAGGACGGAGCCTATTTCTGGGACATCCAGGAAGCGATCAATACTTTGGTCGGTGGTCCACCGACCCCGGCTTCCGCTGATTACCCCCCATTTACCGAGTCCATCGTGCAATCACTCGTCGCGGCGGCGACCAACAACGGGGCTTCCTGGGTTCCGCAATGCGGGGATGTAATCGGGGCGGTTTACGATATCTACGCCCAGTCGAGCGTCATGTTGACGAATCCGGTTCAATGGGTCATGCTGGAAGTTCCCTACTGTCCCATCACCTTCATCAAGACTCCCACGAACCTGACCCTCGGCTGTAACCCGCCTTCCAACAGCATCCCGAGCGCATCAACCCCCGTGAACACCAATGTGGTGTTTGCGACATCCTGCTGCGACTATCCGGTGACGATCACCTGTGTGCAATCCGAAGCCAATTTGGGTTGCTTGGAATACCGCTACCTGGCCTACACCGCTTCTGACAGTTATGCCAACTCGGCGACCTACACCCAAACCATAACCTGGACCAATGACACCACCGCCCCGGTCATTCTCAGCGCTCCGACCAACTCCAATTTGGGCTTCAATCCCAACCCCGCCACCCTGCCGACCGACGCCAGCGTGATGACCAACGTGATCGCCTCCGAGGGTTGCAGTCCCTCGACCGTCCACGTTTCGCATGTGGATGCCGGCACGCCCTGTGCCGAAACGCGGACGTTCAGCATCTGGGCCACCGATGGCTGCGGCAACGTATCCGCCACCAACACCGTCGTTTATATCTGGGGCGAAGACACCACCGCGCCGGTGATCACGGCGGTGCCGCCCGGGGGCAGCCTGGGTTGCAACCCGACGAATCTGCCGACGGACGCCGGCGTGACCGCGCAAGTGTCAGCCACGGATAATTGCAGCGTGGCGAGCACCAATGTCTCCCATGTGGACGCCGGTACGCCCTGTGCGGAAACGCGCACGTTCAGCATCTGGGCCACCGATGGCGCGGGCAACCTCTCGCTGACGAACACCGTGGTGTACACCTGGACGGTGAACACGAACGCCCCGGTGATCACGAATTCCCCCGCCGGTGGCAGTTTGGGCTTCAACCCCGCGAACCTGCCGACCGACGCCAGCATCGCCGCGCAAGTGGTGGCGACCGATGGTTGCAGCGTGACGAGCACCAATGTTTCGCACATGGATGGCGGCACGCCCTGCGCCGAGACCCGCACGTTTAACATCTTTGTGACCGACGCCTGCGGCAACGTCTCCGCCACGAACACCGTGGTTTACACCTGGACGGTGGACACCACCGCGCCGGTGATCACGGCGGTGCCGCCCGGGGGAAGCCTGGGTTGCAACCCGACGAATCTGCCGACGGACGCCGGCGTGACCGCGCAAG
>CAZUBG010000284.1:3016-5697 GCA_964618545.1 uncultured Bifidobacteriaceae bacterium
GTTGCAGCGTGACGAGCACCAATGTTTCGCACATGGATGGCGGCACGCCCTGCGCTGAGACCCGCACGTTTAACATCTGGGTCACCGACGCCTGCGGCAACGTCTCCGTCACAAACATCGTGGTTTACACTTGGACGGTGGACACCAACGCCCCGGTGATCACCTATGTGCCGGCTGGCGGTAGCCTGGGTTGCAACCCGACGAACCTGCCGACCACCGCCAGTGTGATCGCGCAAGTCACGGCCACCGATAATTGCACCCTGGAAAGCACGAACGTCTCTTGTGCGACCACCACGAACGGTGTCACGCTGACCCGCACGTTCATCATCACCGCCAAAGATGAGTGCGGGAACGTCTCCGCGCCCGCGACGGTCATCTACACGTGGATCGTTGACACCAACGTTCCCGTGATTACGAGTGTTCCCGCCGGCGGCAATTTGGGTTGCAACCCGGCCATCCTGCCGACGATCGCCAGTGTGGCCGCCCAAGTGGTGGCGACCAATGTTTGCCCCCTCCAGGGCACCAATGTTTCAGTCGTGGACACCACCAACGGCTGTGCGGTGACCAGCACCTTCACCATTACCGCCACGGATGAGTGCGGCAATGTCTCCAAATCCTCCACCGTCATTTATACTTGGACGGTGGACACCACGCCGCCGATGGTCACCTGCCCGCCGGCCTTCAGCCTCGGCAGCAGCAATGTTCCGTATTGCACCTACACTCCCGGTGATTATGGCGCGCCCTGCAATGGCACCAATGCGGCCGGCATTTTCACCAATTGCTTCAAGCTGGTTTATACCAACGGCTGGGTGCAATGCGGCCTCACCAATGGTGCGGGCTATGGACTCAAATTCACCACCTGCACCAACGTTCAGAAGTTTGTTTCCTGCGGCGGGACGCCGGGTTGCCTGAAGACCAATTACACCAACCCCACCAACTGTGAGGCCGGCGTGTTTGCGGCTCAGACGCTCTGCTTGAATCTCAATGTGAACTTCAGCGACGCGAAATGCGTGCCCGGCATCCCGGCGGGCTGTGGCGACTTGGTGCTCAACGATTGCACCTCGCCGCTCAACGGCTGGAGCGTCCGCCAGATCCTGGGCCTTTGCAATACCGCCTTGGGCGGCGGCAATATTTCGTCCTCCGGGTGTACGATCAGCAATCTGAGCCTCACTTGCAGCAACCTGAATCAATCGTTTGAGAATTGCAGTCCCAGCCCCTGGTGCCAGGGACACCTCATCCCGTCCGCCATCACCAATGTCTCCCCCGCGGTGTCCGGCTACGCCACCGTGACGGACAAGTGCAGTGGCACCCCCACCCTCACCTACAGCGACGTGATCACCGCTGGAACCTGCCCGGAAACCTATGTCATCGCCCGCACCTGGTTGGCGGTGGATGGCTGTGGCAACAGCAACTCCTGCACCCAGGACATTTACATCGGCAATTCTCTGGCCAGCGTTTGCGGCGACGTCTTCATGGATTGCAATGGGGACGGCCTCCTGACACCCGGCATTGATTCCGGGTTTGCCGGGCTTTCCGTCACCCTTAAAAACGCTGCCGGTGTCCTTGTGGCAACCAACCTCACCGACTCGCAGGGGTCCTATTGCTTCTACGATCTGACCCCGGGCGTCTACACCGTCCATGTCATTCCGCCCACCAACAGCATTCAGACGGCGGGCACCTGCACCTGCCACTGGCTGAACAGCACCGGTCAGCAGTGCTGGATTGATAATGACAACTACCAGCATTGCAAGGGCGTTAACAGCGTGGATACATGGGTTGCCAGCGACGGTTATCAGCATTGGAAGAACTCCGGCAACCAGGATTGCTGGACCGATAAGTATGGCATCTCGCACACCCAGCAATGCACCTATGTCAGTTGCGACGTTCCCACGAATAACGCCGAAACCTTCACCCTGGCTCCCTGTCAGGCGTTGACCGGTGTGAATTTCTCCTATCAGGGCACTTTGGTGAAACCGGTGGTGTGTGTCACCGGGCCCGGCAAGGGCGTCTATGGCCAGACCGGCACGTACACCTGTTGCGTCACCAATGCCGGAACTGCCTGCCTCGCCACCTGTCAGGTCACCGCCTGCGGCGGTTCGTATAATTGTCCGTCGCTCAGCCCGGGACAGGGCTGCTCGTTCCAGATCAATCATAATTACCAGTATGGTGACGTCGGCAACTTCAATTGTCAGGCGACGGCCAACTGCACTGTGTATTGCAACTATCCCAATAATCCTAATTCCACCAGTTCCTGCAGCGCGCAGGGGAGCTGCCAGACCTCGGTGAGTTGGTAGTGGACTTTGAGTTCAAGCGTCCTGAGCGGCAGTCCTCTGCCGCTTTGCGCACAAGCCTCCGACCACCCTGGCCATCCCGGCTGGCAAGTCGGCGTGGCGGCAAACTGGCGTTTGCCGCATTTGTTTTTGCAGCCCTGATATTCGCTGACTGGAATCATCCAAAAGTCCGGAGCCTGCCAGAGATTCTCCTTCCCCCCCGGGAGAGAAGGCCGGGATGAGAATTCGCCCAAACGAAATTCCGCGCTTTGAACCCCTGAACCTGAGTTGGGGGCTGGTAAGGCCACTTACCGCGTCCTGGAGGAGACGTTTTTGGAGTGCGCGGACAAGTCCGCGCTTTTGGACGAGGCGACATGTCGCCTCGTCCAAAAGCGGCGTCTTGCCCTGCAC
>CAZUBG010000285.1:0-5697 GCA_964618545.1 uncultured Bifidobacteriaceae bacterium
ATCGGCAGGCCGTCCAAGGGTCGAAGGCACCAGCTTGCGGTGCAGCCAGCGGGTTGGGAAACCCGCGATACCGCAGACTTGGAAGTCTGCGCTACCAAAAAGCCGCCTCGTCCCGGCCGCTGTATTTGAAAACCATAGATGCGTGCAAGGGGCAGCGTCCCCGGGCGCAGCACGTTGAAAAGTGAACAATTGCCCGACGATGGGCTGCTCCCGCAGGCAAAGATTCCCGTTGATTTTGTCCGGGCCATGGTGGTTAATGGGCTGGCCATGAACGCCGAGCCCATTAGATTAAACGGGAACCGAAACCTGCGGGTGGAAAAAGCGACCCCGTCCCATGATGGACCGCCGTCAGCAGAAACGATGACAAAACCATTCAGTTACACCTTTGCCATGTTTTCCATCCCTTCAAAGGAGAGCCTGGGTGGTGTGTGTCCTCCGTAAATGACGACCGCAAAGCGGTGCTCGAAATCTCCGCAACATTATGCTTAATGAAGCCGAACTCCTGAGGCTCCTTGCCGAAATCGAATCCTTTCGCGTTGAGCGCACCATCTCTGTGGACAAGACTGACAAGTTTGCCCAGGCCATTTGCGCTTTCGCCAACGACATGGCCGGGTCAGGGCTGCCCGGTTATCTCTTGATTGGGGCGGATGATAAGACCGGGAATCCAAACGGCTTGCAGGTGACAGACCAACTCCTTCAGAACCTCACGAGTTTGGCTTCAAATGGGAACATCCTTCCAGCACCGGCGCTGATGGCTTATCGAATGACGCTCTCCCCAGGTCTCGGGGAGATCGCGGTCGTCGAGGTCCAGCCATCCAATTTGCCGCCGGTGCGCTACAAGGGACAAGCGTGGATTCGACGCGGCCCAGCCAAAGGCATTGCCAACGAGGCTGAGGAGAAAATCCTCATCGAGCGCCGGACGGCGGCGGCCAAATCATTCGATGCGCAGCCTTGCGCCGGCGCGAGTCTTTCCGATCTCGCCTTGGACTTGTTCACCTCCACCTACCGCCCGCAGGCCATCGAGGCACAGACCATTGCCGAGAACCATCGCCCCATCGAAAACCAACTGGCCTCACTGCGTTTTTTCGACCTTGGGCGAAACTTGCCGACGAATGCCGGGTTGATTTTGTTTGCCAAAGACTTATTGGATTGGCTGCCGAATGCTTATATTCAATTCGTGCATTTTAATGGAACCGACCTGAGTGCCGACCCCATTTCTGAGAAACGTTTTCAAGGTGACCTGCTCTCGGTGATCCGCGACCTGAAGTCATTCGTTTCGATGATCACCAATACACGCCCGGAACGCAGTTCCTCCATTGAGGAAAAACTCGTCGCCGACTATCCGGAGACTGCGGTCCGGGAACTGCTCATGAACGCGGTGTTGCATCGCTCCTACGAGTCCAACTCTCCAGTCCGGTTCTATCAATTCACGAATCGCATCGAAATCCAGAATCCCGGACCCCTCTACGGTGAAGCCCGTCCTGAGAATTTTCCCCGCCAAACCAGCTATCGCAATCCGATTCTTGCCGAAGCCATGAAAACCTTGGGCGCGGTCAACCGCTATGGGCGTGGCGTGGAGCGTGCCCAATCAATTTTGGCCAAGAACGGCAGTCCGCCTGCTGAATTTGAGTTCGGCGACACGTTTTTCGGAGTCACCATTCGCATCCGGCCATGAAAACCATCGCCTTCTTCAACAACAAGGGCGGAGTCGGTAAAACCTCGCTGGTCTATCATCTTTCATGGATGATGGCCGATCGCGGCGTTCCCGTACTGGCGGTTGACCTTGATCCCCAGGCCAACCTGTCAGCCATGTTTCTGTCCGAGGAACGGCTGGAGGAGATCTGGCCTGACTCGGAAGAGCATCCGGCCACCATTTATGGAGCCGTGCGGCCGATCTTGCGCGGGCTCGGAGACATTGCCCCGCCACCGGTGGAGCAGATCGCCCGGAATCTGTTTCTTTTGCCCGGCGACCTGGGACTCTCCCGCTTTGAAGACAAACTTTCCGATGCCTGGCCACGCTGCCACAACTCCGATGAGGCGGCTTTCCGCACCATGACTGCGTTTCACCGCCTGATGCAGGGACTCGCACGGGATCGCGCAGAACTCATTCTCGTGGATGTCGGCCCCAATCTCGGCGCCATCAACCGCTCGGCCCTCATCGCCTCGGATCATGTCTGCCTGCCGCTCGCGCCAGACCTCTTTTCCCTTCAGGGACTTAAGAATCTGGGTCCGACCTTGCGTCAGTGGCGGACGACCTGGCAGGGGTTGGCTGCCAAAGCGCCAGCCGATCTTTCCCTGCCAACGGGAAAGATGTCTCCCATGGGATACATCGTCATGCAACACGGCATGAGGGATAGCAGGCCGGTAAAGGCCTACCAACGATGGATGGATAAAATTCCCCCGGTCTATCGCAGTGCCGTGCTAAACGAGGCCATCGTGGGCGTGATGCCCACGGTGCTGCAGGATCCTTATCTTCTGGCTCAGTTGAAGCATTACCGCAGCCTTATGCCTTTGGCCATGGAAGCCAATAAGCCGATGTTCAGCCTTAAGCCGGCTGATGGAGCCATCGGAGCCCATGTTGAAGCAGTCAACGACTGCCATCGCGACTTCTTAAATCTGGCACGCAAGCTTGCCGCAGCCGTTGGCATCCCGCTTTTATAAATTATTTCGTGACCTGTATCGGGTTGACCGGCTGCAAGGTGACCGGGCCCAGCAGGCCGGAATCGCGCAGCGGCCAGGCGGAGGCATCCAGCGTCCGCCCGCGGCCGCGCGTGGCCATGTTCGCATCGTAAAAGTATTTCCAATTCACCTGGCGCTGGTCGAGGTCGCGCACGCGGTTGGCCGCCAGGTTCGTCACCTCCACTGCCAGGGTGTTCCGGCCCGGCTTGAGCTGCCTGCCGATGGCCACCTGGTACGGCCCGCAAAACAGATGGCCGAGGTCCTGGCCGTTGAGGGTCACGCGCGCCGCTTCACACACCCGGCCCAAATCGAGCAGCCAATCCGCCGCCGGCCCGGCCGGGGCGTCGAACTGGATCGTGTACCGGGCGGTGCCGGCAAAACGCCTGGCTTCCGGGTCCGCCTGTTCCGTCCACGACGCGAGGCTCGTGGTGCTGAAGGCGGCGGGCAGGACGGGGCCGCCCTCTATAAACGCAACCTCCCAGGCGCCCGTCAGTGGCTGCGCCGGCCCGGCGGGGGCGAAATCGGACCAGGCCGGTCCGCTCACCTTGGAATGCGTCAGCGTTTTCAAAATGCGCGATTCGCCCGGGAGCAGGTGCAGGTAAACCTGCGCCGCGCCGTCGAAACCCGGTCTCATGGCCGCCACGCCGGAGCGGTCCGCAAAGCGCGGATCGAGCAGCACGGCGGATCTGGCCGGCACGCCCAGCGTCACCCATTGATCCACCGTTTGGCCGCTGCGGTTGGCCAGAAAATAATTGCAGCCCTCCGCGCTGGTGCGGCGGACAAACCAAACCCCGGCGTCCACCATCGGCTCACGGTCCACGGCGGCGAGGTTCATGAGCAGGTTCACATCCGTACCGACCATCAGGGTGCCCGCCCCGAGGTGCGCGGCCCGGATGCCGGGCAGGTAGGTGGGCTGGAGTTTGATTTGCGCGATCAAAGCCTGGAACTGGGCGCGTTGTGCCGCCAGGTCGCCCAGGCCCGGGACATCGCCGGGCAGATCCTTGAGGAAGATCACGGTCGCCCCCTGACGGGCGAGGGCGATCAGTTTTGCCAGGCTCGCCGCCGGCATCCGGCGGCACGGGGGCACCAGGAGGACCCGTGCGGGGTTTCCGCCCAGCATCAACCGGCCGGACTCGAATTTGGTTTCGGCCAGGAAATGGTCGGAGACGTAATCGAAGCCGTAGCCGCGAATCAACAGCGTCAGCGCCGTGTCCTTGAGGCTGTCCGGCAGGGGGCTGGGGATGGGCTGGTTGTCCGACTGTTTGCCGGGGGTGTCCCAGACGTCGAAGACATTGTAGTAGA
This sequence comes from uncultured Bifidobacteriaceae bacterium, assembly GCA_964618545.1. Taxonomy (GTDB): domain Bacteria; phylum Verrucomicrobiota; class Verrucomicrobiia; order Limisphaerales; family UBA11358; genus UBA11358. The sequence goes on from CAZUBG010000285.1 coordinate 3,982, forward strand.
CGAGCACATCATTGGCCGGCGCCCCGGTTTGCAGGACGGACTGGCAGCGGGTCACATAGGCGTTGAAATCCGGCAGGTCGTGCCACAAGCCCCCGTAGGGCCCGAAATTAACCGCGGCGTAGAATTGCCAGCCGGGCCAGGGCGCCTCCACCGGCGAGTAGGGGATGCCATGGAAAAAGATGTGGTTGACGCCCGTCAGAAACAGGTAATCCGCCGCCTGTTTGACCTGCGAGAGCGGGGCCTGGAAATGTTCGGTCAGCCAGGTGAAGGATTCCGAGGAGGCGAGCGGGGTTCCCCGGTCGCGCGCGGCGGAGGAGGAAAACTTGTTCAGGGGATAATTCACCGCCTGCATCCCGCCGAAGGGCATCATTTCCGTCTCGGGAATGTCGGCGGCGGCATAGACGTCAATCAAATTGGAGGGCGAACCGTGGGCCTGGTTGCGGCTGATGCTGCCGTGGCCGTGGGCCCAGGCCGTCCAGCGCTGGATGTAGGCCAGGTGCAATTCGGCGATGGTCTGGCGATAATCGCTGCGGACGCGTTCGACGGTGTCCTGCGGGCCTTCCCCGAAAAACGCCGGCAACCGCGTGCGCAGATCGTATCCCCGGCGGGCGGCGAATTCCGTGAAGAAGGACGGCGTCCAATCGGCGTCATAGTATTCAAAGGAATCGTGAAACCAGGCGCGGGGCATGGCCCCATGATACACCTTGAAATGGCCGTCAAAATCCGCCAGATAACCGTCCATGGCGGACACCGAATACGGGTCAAGCACGTTGCCAGCCCCGCCGGGCGCGGCGCGCTTGACCTTTTGCACCGGGCTGTTTTCCCAAATCCCGTAGAGCCGCCAGGCGCCGGCCGGGGCCGTCCAGTCCAAATGACCGCCGCTGACCCGGCCCGTCAGGTCGAGCTGCGTGCCGTCGGAGCCGATGGCGCGCAGGGTTTGCAGATGGCCCTTGGGAAACGTGTCCGTGAGCGACGCCCCGCCGGTGACCGTAAAGCTCTTCAAATTCGCACCGCCGGAGGCCATTTCCGGCGTCACCCGTTCACCGCCATTCGGCCAGCCCGTGCCCGTGGTCAGGTCCACCCCCAGCCCCAAACGATCGGCTTCCCGCGTGGTGTATGCAAACATCTCCATCCATTGGGGGGAGAGATATTGGATAAAGCGGTCCTCGTAGCCGTGCGCGCCGTAAATCGGGCAGATTTCCACCCCGCCAATCCCGGCGTCCTTAAACAATTCGAGCTGGTGGGTGAGATTCGTCGGGTCCACGGCGCTGCCCAGCCACCACCATCGCGTCCAGGGATGGTTTTCCCGCGTCGCCGCGCTCCAGTGCAGCGGATCCGCTTGCGCGGTGGCCCGGGGCGCCTGCGTTTGGCAGCCGGTGAAACAGGCTGCGCCGGCCGTCAGCACGGCGAGGGTCATGAAGCGCAGGGTGCGGCCGGAAAATCCGAATTTCCCCGTAAACAATTCGCGTGGTAAAAATGGATGCATGTCAGATGTCGGTGACGAAGAGTGTCGCCCAAAAGTTACAGCCACGCCAGAGATTTCCCGTCCCGAAGCGGTGGGCGCATCCGAACACCGCCCCGGAGCGCGGGTCGGTGAGCCGCAGCACACGGCTTGCAAATCCAGGCCTGAAAACGGCTTTCACTTTCCCTGGCCATCGGCATGCTGCGGGTCACAGACCCGCGCTCCGGGTGCGAACGCGGGAGGGTGGTTGGATG
>CAZUBG010000286.1:0-5618 GCA_964618545.1 uncultured Bifidobacteriaceae bacterium
TGCTCGATGAGAAAGCGGCCTCGGCTCAGCCGCAAACAACGCGTGGGGGTCGGGGTGGTTTTCAGCCAGGCCAAATACAGATGGCAAGGCTCGGCCTCACCCTCGGGCCAGCCCACCACCAGCCAGGTTTGTGGCCACTCACCGGCTTGATTTTTTACGGTGGAGGAAAACTCCCGGGCAGAATCAAGACCGCTTAAAGCCGCTCGATTTCTGCGTGGAGGGCCGCCAGATCCGGATCTTTCTGCGCGGCGACGCGCCAGAGTTCGGAGTTGGGCCGGGCAAAGGTTTTCCGCAGCCACTCCCGGGCCCCGGGCAGGTTGCCCAGACAGCATTCGTAGCAGGCCAGATTGTAGGCCAGAACCACTTCGTTCGGAAACTTGGCGAGGGCCGGCAGCAATTGATCGCGGGCTTCGGCGGTGCGCTTTAATTCGTGCAATGTATATGATCGGTAAACCCAGCCGACGGCCAGTCCGGGATGCAGGCGGACCAGGCGGGACGCCAGTTCCAGACAGGCTTCCCATTCGCGGGCGCGGGCGTGAAGCTGCCAGCTTAATTCCAGCACCGCCGGATGCCCGGCGTGGACCGGGGCAATGCCGGCCAGTTCCGCGGCGGCCTCGGCCGCGTTGCCCAGCTCCAGCCAGCCTTCGGCGGCGGACAGGTGATGACTGTCCGGCGGTTCAAGCGGGACGGGGCTGGCAGGGGGAGGGTTCATGACCGGCAAATGTTTTACGGCCGGATCACGGGGCGACGGCCAGCAGTTCCACCTCAAAAATCAGCGTGGCGTCCGGCGGAATGGCCCCGGGATAGCCGGCCCGGCCGTAAGCCATTTCCGGCGGGATGGTGAGTTTGACTTTGTCGCCCACCCGCATGGTGGCCACGCCCGCGTCCCAGCCGGCAATCACCTGGCCCAGCCCCAGGGCAAACGTAAACGGTTCGTTGCGGTCCACGGAACTGTCAAATTTGCCTCCGTCCGTAAACCAGCCGGTATAGTGGACGGTGACCGCCTGCCCCTTTTTGGGTTGGGTTCCAGCCCCGCTCGTCAATTTTTCAATTTGCAATTCGTTGTTTGCCATGGCCCATTGTCATCGTCGGCCGCGTTCAGGTCAAGACCGGCCCCGGCGGGGGCTCAAAAGTTCTTAATTCTGCGGCGACAGCTTGCCTTCCCGGCCTTTTACCGCCAAAATTCGGTGCTTGTGGATGATCTGATAAAAAAAATTGCAGCCAATGCCGTGGTTCGCCTGTCGTTGTCCCCCCAACGAAGCGCCGCCGATGAACTGGCCCGCTGCAAGGCATTTTTAAAGGTCGAAACCCACCGGCTGAAATTATTGCATCGCGCCGGCGCCGGCGGCCGGGAAATCTGCACCGCGCGGGCGGCCATTCTGGACGCGCTGCTGCGGCATCTGTGGGACACGGCCAAGGCGGGCTTGTCCCCGCAGGCCCGGGTGGAGTTCCCGCCCATGGCGCTGGTGGCCATTGGCGGCTACGGCCGCGCAGAACTGAACCCCCACAGCGACATTGATTTCATGTTCCTGCACGACGGCCAGGTGGCCGCCGGCCGGCCCCTGCCCTACCTTTCCAAAATCATTGACGGCGTGCTCTATCCGCTCTGGGACATCGGCCTGAAAATCGGCCATTCCGTGCGCAGCCTCGACGACTGCATCACGGTCGCCAACACGGACATGCAGTCGAAAACCTCGCTCATCGAAGCGCGCCTGATCGCCGGGGATCAAAAACTGTTTGACCGGCTGCAAAAAGCCGTGGTGGCCAAATGCGTGATCGGCTACGAGGAAAAGTACATCGCCGCGCGCGTGGAGGACCAGGCGACCCGCCGCCTGAAGTTCGGCAACTCCGCCTTCATGCAGGAACCCAACCTCAAAAACGGCTGCGGCGGCCTGCGGGATTTCCAGAACCTGCTGTGGATGTCGTTTTTCAAGCACCGCACCCGCTCGCTCCGCGAACTGGAACAACAGGAGTTCGTCAGCACGGATGAGCGCACCCAACTCGAGAGCGCCTATGATTTCCTGCTGCGGGTCCGCACCGAACTGCATTACCACTCGAACCGGCCGGTGGATGTGCTCGGCAAAAACCTTCAGCCCGCAGTGGCCGCCAACCTCGGCTACACCGAGCGCTCCCCGAGCAAGCGCATTGAAAAATTCATGCGGGATCTGTACACCCACACCCGCAACATTTATCTGATCACCCGCACCCTCGAACAGCGCATGGCCCTGTTTGAACCCTCCGAGAGCCGGCTCTCCCTGCGCGCCTGGCTCCCCCGGCGCGCCGCCCGCGAAGCGGAGAACGTGGACGGTTTCAAGTTCATCAACGGCCAGATCCACGCCGCGTCCAACCGGGTGTTCCGCGACTCCCCCCGGCGGCTGATGCGCGTGTTTCTTTATGCGCAGCAGCGGCGGTTGAAGCTCCACCCCGACCTGGCCCAGCTCATCCGCAACCAGGTCAGCCTGGTGGACCGCGAGTTCCTCAACGACGAGGACGTCCGCGACACCTTCCTCTCGCTGCTCCAACGGCGCGGCAGCGTGGCCCCCATCCTGCGCGCCATGCACGAGGTTAATCTCCTCGGCCGCTACCTGCCGGAATTCGGCAGGCTCACCTGCCTCGTCCAGCATGAGTTTTACCATCAGTACGCGGCGGATGAGCACACCCTGGTCTGCCTCGAGCAGCTTGATAAAATCTGGGAGTCCACCGAACCCCCGTACAAAAATTACGCCCCCCTGTTTCAAAACGTCGAACGGCCCGGCCTCCTCTATCTCGCCCTCCTGCTGCATGACGTCGGCAAAGCCGTGGAACACAAAAAAGGCGAGCACGCCGGGGCCAGCGCCGTCATGGCCCTGCGCGCCGCCAAACGCCTGCGCCTGGACGCAACCGCCACCCAGACCCTGCGCATCCTCATCGAAAACCACCTGCTCATGGCCGGCGTCTCCCAGCGCCGCGACATGGATGACTCCTCCGTCATCCGCAATTTTTCCCGCCAGGTTCAGACGGCCGAAAACCTGAACATGCTCACGCTCCTCACCTTTGCCGATTCCGAGGGCACCAGCGACAAATTGTGGAACGGCTTCAAGGACTCCCTCCTCTGGCAACTGCACGCCCGGGCCATCGCCCTGCTGACCGGCGGTTCGGAATTTGTCCGCGCCACCGCCCGCCAGCGCGAATTATTGCTGGAGGAAGTCCGCCAACGCGCCTCCAAACCCATCAGCAACGAGGAACTATTCGCCCATTTCGCCTGCCTGCCCGCGCGTTATTTTGAAATTCACAGCGCCCGCGAAATCGTGGACGACCTGGAACTCACCCACCGCTTCATGCACCGGCTCGTCCGGGAAAACGACCGCGCCCTGGCCCCCGTCACCGCCTGGCTGGACGAACCCAACCGCGGTTACAACACCGTCAAGATCTGCACCTGGGACCGGGCCGGCTTGTTCGGCAAAATCGCCGGCTCCCTCAGCGCCTCCGGCCTGAACATCCTGGGCGCCCAAATCTTCACCCGCACCGACGGCATGGCGCTCGACACCTTTTACGTCAACGACGCCCGCACCGGCAACCTGGGCAAGCGAGAACAACACGACCAATTCGCCCTGCTGCTGGAAAAAATCCTGAACAATGACCCCGTGGACCTGCCCGCGCTCATCGCCCGGCAAATGCCCAGCCGGACCAATTACCAGGCCTATGCCGGGGAACACATGGCCACCGAAATCCATTTCTTCAACAACGCCTCCGACACCCGCACCCTCATTGAGGTTGAGACCGAGGACCGCCTGGGCCTGCTCTACGCCCTCTCGCGGACCTTTGCCGATCTGGCCCTGGACATCTCCCGCGCGCGCATCGCCACCGAACGCGGCGCGGCCATTGACAGCTTCTATGTGTGCGAACTGGACGGACGCAAAGTCACCGCCCCGGAACGGCTGACCGACATCGAAAGCCGTTTGCGCGACGTCATCAAGCAATTAAAGCCGGCTGCCTAATCCCCAAACGCCAGCCCATGGCAGTCGGTTAATAAACTCAAAGAACGCCCACGGGAAGGCACACGGCCTGCATGATTGTAAGCGTTAAGCGAGCTGCGGGGTAGCTGGTGAAGCGGCGGCGGAGCCCCTGGGCAGCCAGCGACTGGGCAGCAGGTCCTTGACCTCGTGGTTTTTCATGGCGGGCAGGCGGCCCAGCACATCGGTCAAATATTCCTGTGGGTTGAGGCCGCGGCGGCGGCAACTTTGAATGATGGTATAGATGACCGCACTGCGCCAACCCGCGTCGGGATGGCCGATGAAGAGCCAGCGCTTGCGCCCGACCACCGAGGGCCGCACCTCGTTTTCCACGAGATTGTTGTCGATCCGAAATTGACCGTCGCGCAGATAACCCACCGCCGCCGAATATAAGCCAGGCACCCCAGCCGCCGGAGCACGGCGGGCCGCTGCCGCCGCAGCAAATCGTAGACGGCATGGGCATCGGTTTGCATCGTGCCTTGGAAGTGAGCCAAGCGTTTCTCCGGCCCTTCCCGGCCCCGGCCCGTGCAGAACTCCAGGAAGACATCGCCCTGGGGGGGGAGTAAAACCACAGGTAACCGGTGGCCGCTTTGCCTTTGACCTCCGGATCGAGCACCTTGACGGGCGTCTCATCCACTTGCAGATAGCCGGTGGCTTGAAGTTCCTCCCAGATACCGTGATAAATGGCCAGCAGCAGAAAGGCGATCTTCTCGACCCACTGCACCATTTGCTGGCGCGGGATGCTGACCCCATGGCGCTCGCGAAAAATCCGTTCCAGCGTGTAATAAGCGAGGTGGTCGTCAAAGCGGCTCAGCAGCAGGTAAACCGCCAGCCCCAACCCCAGCCTGCTTTGCGGCACCAGTCGCGGGGGCAAGGGCGCAATGCTGACCGCCTCGGCCGCGCAGGCGCAGGCATGCGCGTATTTGGGCCGAACCGTCTCCTTGCACACGAGCTTGGCGGCCACGTATTCGTATTCGGGGGTGACTTCCTCCCCGATTTTGCGTCCGGGTGCCTGACACCGGCCGCAAATCTTGTGAGCGGGTTCCAGGAGGACGCGCTGCATTTCCAGTTGCACCGCCGGGAGGGGAGGCCGGCGCTGGCGGAGTTCCCGTTGGCGTTTTTCCTGGTCCGGCAGGGGCAGGTCGGGTTCCAGCACGTCCCGGCTGACGGGCGGGGGCCGTGGGTGATGTTCTTGCTGGTCCCCCGCCACCGGCCGCAACTGCTCCTCCTGCTCCGGGTTAAGGTGGTCGGCCTTGAGGCCGAACAGTTGCCGTTTCAGTTCGGCGATATAAGTGCGCGCCTCCGCCAACAACTGCTGCTGCTCGATCAACGCTTGCGCCTGTTGCGTAAGCTGTGCTCGCGCTTGGGCCACTTCTTGCTGAAGCCGACCGGCGTACTCCAGCAACTCCACAGGCGCGCCGGCAAACTCCCGCCGCAACTCCGCCCGGCTCTTCATGCCTGCAGCGCCTCCCGAAAGTCCCGCCGCAACGGATAGAGATAAACGTCTTTGACGGGCGCTTGCATACAGGTGTGCCGGTCTTGCCGGGTCCGGCCCGTGGTGCTGCCGACCACCAGCCAGTTGGCCGCGCGATAGGCCGTGCCCCGAAAACGCTCGCGTTCCACAAA
>CAZUBG010000287.1:0-5616 GCA_964618545.1 uncultured Bifidobacteriaceae bacterium
ACGGAGTGCATTTCCTGGCCATCGGCTCGTTTTAACATACCGCCTTTCCTGCCAGTCGCTCCACTTCGCTTATGGGAATGACAAATTCGCCCGAAGAAGAAAGTCCCGCCTGCACGCGCTCACGCTGAATGAGGGTGCAAAGGGTGTAGGCGTCGAGGCCGAGCGTACGGGCCGCTTGCAGGATGGAAACGGAGTCCGCCTCACTCAATCTATCACCCAATATGGCGTCTTGCTCATTGGCCATAATTAACCAAATAGCCCAAAAAATGTAGTTGTCAAATGCGATACGGCAAAAGGGGAGAAGCAAAAATGGCGGGCGACGACGGGATAATTTCCGCATCTTTTCAAAGAAAGGCCGCACTGACACGCACAAACGAAACAGGTCCGCCCGCCCCAGCCGCCAGACGATTGATTTGGGGGTCGTTGCGGGGCAAATCAATCGTCACGGGCCGCGCGGCCCCGGAGCGCAGAAGCAATCTGACTCGGCCAGCAACGCCCGCCTGCCAACCAACGATCAAGTGCGGAAGCGACAACCGATGGCAGCAAAACGCCCTCCCAAAAGTCGCCTTCAAAAAGGAGGAGTTGGGTTGCCATTACGGCTCTTGCATCCGCACCGTGTACTCCTGGCGAATACAGCAAAGGCCAAAATTCCGACGGCGAACAAACTAATTGCAGACGGTTCGGGAACCGAAGAAGGCGAAAAAGAGGCGGACATGTCGGCAGGAGCGAGTGCGTCGCTATCCGTTGGAAAGGGTAAATCTGCCGATGCCGACACGTAGCCGCTGACTGTGGTGTCAGTTAACTCCGTTTGGAAAGCGGATGGTTTTTCATCTGCAAAGGCCACAGGAATCAGGCCGTTAAACAGGAAGCTCATTACCAAGACGATTACGAGTGTTCGCAATTCCCTCATGCGGGTTAACCTTAGCGCAAGGCGGATGCGGACCCGCCGACACCGCACAATGGCAAACAATCCAAGCGCCAAGCATCCGAAGGCTGATGCGGAAGGCTCAGGCACAGTTTGAACGTCAAATTGTGATGGGGAAAGGTCCACCGCATTTATGACATCTGGGAGTGGATTTATGGCGACAAATTCGCCCGCTGGTTGGGCATCGGGGAGATTCTGAAACGAAAAATTCACCATATCTATTACACCCGTGGGCATGTCCTCTGCGCAAGCCACAGAAATCATGGCGTTCGCAAATAAAACGATTGCCAAGGCTATTATGGGCGTTCTCAATATCCTCACGGGGTTTAGATTGAGGCTCGCCGCCGGGAATTACAAGATTTCATTTGGTGTGGTTTATGTTGGAATTGCTCCGCCACACAGCACTTTATCATTCGACCGACGGACATTATTGGCCCACAAAATTCATCTTAATTTTTATTCAATTTAGACGGTTCCCGATTGGAGAGAGGCCAAAACTTGAAGCCCGGAGGCAGTGGCACTGGTGTCGGGCCGCTAATTATTGCTCCCGGGAGTCCGAAAATCACCTTTCCAGTTTGGTCCGAGACGATGGCAAAAAATTGCGACGGCGCGCCATGAGCACTGTGCCGAGGAGGCAAGGGAGGTTCCCACGGGGTCACCATTTTGAGTCCAAACGTAACAATCCATGTGCGATTATGTTTCCACGGCTCGAATTTGGCGTGAGGCGAGTCGAATTCGTTTAAGAAAAAACCGTTCGTCACGGCGGCATTGCTGGCAATCGCAATGACCTGAGATTCACTCATCATTGGGTGATGCAAATAAAATGAAGCAACGTAAGCGGCCAGGCCGGCGATAGTTAAGACCAAAATTAAGATGGACACTTTTTGCCACATGGCCAACGAACGTGACAAATTTGCGAGCCGTGCCCTGATGTTCAGATTCTGAAATGTTGCTGATTGTTTGGGATTCAAGTCGGTGCCACACGCATTGCAGGTCGAGGTGTTATCTGTAGTATTATCACGACCACAATAAGGGCATTTTTTCATAAGAAAACGATTGCAGAACCCTATTTTCAAAGACGTGGCATGTCGAGCCAAAGTTTGCTGCGTCCGGGCCACGGGCCACTTGTGGTCCATGAATCGCCATGCCGCCCCCAATTGAATGCCGACACATTCTATTCCAAGGCACGATGAGCAAATGATAAACAGGATGATTTTTAGCGGCGTCCAAGTCGCCGGAAAATTGCTGTATTGCTACAATGGTCTGCTCGTTTTACTTTGCTGCTTGCCATGAAAACCGTGTATAGCCTTCGAGAAGACCGCGATTATGTCGCGAAGGTTCAGGCAACGTCACTTGGCCCCAAGCCTTTTGGCTTGAAAGCCACAGACGGGTTGTTCGGTTCGGACCAATGGTGGCACAACGTCGAGACCGGTGTGATTCCGCGCATTCAAGTTACAGGCGTTATTGTGCGCCTGCTTCGCACTGGGATGCACAACGAGTCTGAATCATTTCAGATGCTTACGTCGGATGGCAAGAGCTTCCAGTACGATTGCGTTGCAGCAGACCACACAGACCGGAAGCTCTATCAAGTCGGTGCACGGATTGAGCTTTCCTTTGTCAGGCAGGAACTCAAGCAGCCGGTGATGACCACAACAGGAGAGGTTCATGACTCCCATTCACGCAGTCTCATTGAGATCAAAATTGGCGCGGCCTAACAAGTCGCCGAAGCCAAGCGCCGCTAACGTGCCATAATGATTGGTTCCACTAGACGTCGAACCGACAATTTACTCATTTGAGCTTGAGGTCCGATGATTGGCAACCCAGTCTCATCAATTTCTGCATTTGGAGGGTGAAGGATAACGTGAATTATGGCGAGAGTTGACTGTGGAAATATTGAGCTAAAACTAGGAAAGTCACTGGTAAAGGATTCGGGAAGGGATATTTTTTGCGTGAAAAAGGCATCCCAATAGAACGAAGCTAGTCGAACCGCCATTGTGGACCATTTATTCCACAGAATGTTCGCTTGGAAGTCTAATCCGACGGGCTTCCAATTAGCTTCAAACATGCCTCTCCATTTTTCCATGGACGATGAATCAAAAGGCATTTCCATCGGGTTGCCTTTTCCAAGCGTTAGCCGAATGATTTCGAATTCAGGACGTGTTAGAGGTTGTTCGGAACTTAAAGATTGAAGGGTATCCCTGTCGATGGATCCTGCTAAACTTAGCAATAGTTTCTGCTCGATCTTGATGTGAAGGTCAAATACCCGCTTTGAGATGTCGCGGCTAATACCAACAGTGTGAGATGCAACCCTCACGCGCAAAGGCAAATAAAAGGAGGCCCAATGCGCAGCTTGAACCAGATTGCGTGACCAAGTTGATCCAGTTGAAGCCTCTAATTCGGTATCAAATGTCGCTTCAAATTCTGAAAACCATGAAGGGTCTATAGTGCCTTCCTCCAGGAGCTTGAGGTCAGGTCTTCCCTCTTCAAATACTAAGGTGTCTAACCGCGCTGAATTGTTCATATTTTCAATGTCCAGTTCCAATTATACTAACTCCGGTTCCACGCACATTGTCTAAAGTGCCATTGAATGTCGAAAGCGGAAAGGAACCACTGGTGGCGTCAAATCCCAGTTGGCCATCGTTACCCACATTAATGAAACCTCCTAGCAAGTTGTCTCCAGGCGTCAGCCCATATTGTTGAACCACACCTATGTGCATGGCTTGACCTTGGTTTCCGATATAGATTTGTCCACTGTCTAGATCATAAACGGCGGCTCGTGTCTGCCCCAACGAAAGTGTATCACTTGTGACAAAATTACCTGTGCCCAATTGCTCCTGTAAATTCAAGGTCGCTGTCAACTGCTGGTACTGAAACGCACTTTCAGCACCTGTTGTCGCTACGGCCCCACCCCCACCAGTCAATAAAAGCTCGCCGCCATCAAGGACAATCGGAACCATGGCTAGATATTGGAGGGCCATGGTATTTGCCTGTTGTTCCATCATGGCCCCCAGCGGGAGCTGCACTGTTGAGGCTTGCCCGGCATTGTCGGGCAACGGCTGGCTGCCGCTGTAAAGGTAATACTGACCGGTTTGGGTAGTGATTGCCTGTGCCGTGTACCCCACCACCGCGTTGGGGTCATACACATTATCCGTGCCCAAGATAAAGGAGATGCCGTTATCCAAGTAGGCCGTGGTCTGGATGGTCGTCTGCGTCCCGGCCACGAAACCGAAATACTGGTTCTGGGTTCCATTGTCGCTGCCCAGTCCCTGGCCGGGGTTGCTGGTGTAATTGTTGGCGGACAACTTCCCGTCCCGGTCAGCATGGTTGACCGGATCGCCGCCGCAGAACGTCATGTAATTGGGGTCCAATTCATTCCATTCCGGGTCACCGGAGAGCCAGTGCGCCGTGACCGGATCATAAACCCGCTGGTGGAAATTGTAATAACCGGTGATGTCCGGCCAGCGGCCTTCCCAGGCGGAAGACTGCGGAACATTCGCGCCGTTGCCCAAGGCCACCGGCCGGTAGCCCGGAACGGCCCCGTAGGCAGTCGGGCGCGAGGGATTCCACAAAACCGCGCCATTGGTGACGTAACCCAAAACATTCCCCCGGAAATCGCAAACGGTGGGAAAGAACAAGCCCAAGGCCGTGGTATAACCATCAAAGCCGCCCTGGCCGTTCAATCCGCCATACACCCCGTTCATATCCGGGCCATACAGTTTCCAGATATTCTTGGTGCCATACGCCAGCCCCAGTTCCAAACAATCCGCTTGGGGGTCGTAAATTTGGTTGATGGTGCTCGGCACGGAAGTGAACGCATAGCCGTTGGTCACCAAGATTTCGGTAGTGGACAAACGGCGGTTGAGCGCGTCGTACACCGCCGTCCAGTTATATCCCGAATTGCCAGCATCCCGCTCGGTGACGGCGTGGAGCCGTCCCCGTGCGTCCCAGGAAAGGGTTTGAATGCGGTTGGTTGTGCCATTGGCATTGAACCAAATGCGCTGGGTGGTGTTCCCGGCATAGTCCAGAGTGTCGCTGGTCGTCTGGTAAGGAATGCTATTGGTAAACGAGTTGGTTGCCCAGGAAGTGAACTGTGCGCTGGGCTGCTCCACCGCGCTGCCCACCAGTTGGTGCGGACCGGGCGACAGTTCCATAGTGGCCGCCCATTGGGTGGTATTGGTGCCCACGCCAGTGACGGAAACGGGGTTGCCGTCCAGCCACAGGTTCACGGTGCCCAACCCGGTGACGTGGCCATACGCTGAGTAAGTCACCGTGGTGTTGGTGGCTCCGATGACGCGGGAGAAAGCGTCGGGGACGCCTGTCCACTGCGCATTGGTTTGACCGGCGGACGTGAGCACACCCGGTCCGTGGGGCTGGCCATTGTCATAGGCAAAGTTGTTGGTCCAGGTGCTGGTGCCATTGAGATTAAGCTGTTCCTGCGTCAAACGGCGGCTCATGGGGGCATAGCCATAAGAGCGTGAGTCGGTGAAGTCCGGGCGGTCCAGTGTGTGCGTGGCAAGCAAACCATCTCCCAGCCAGGAAAGCGATTCCATCAAATTGGTGACGCCACTGATCGTGGTGGCAATCAACAGTGGCCGTCCTTCACCATCGCGCAAGGCGATGGTGGCGGAGCGAATGCTGGAAATGCGGTTGGTCAGTAATCCAGCGGTGTCATAGCCATAATAGCCGCTGCC
>CAZUBG010000288.1:0-5582 GCA_964618545.1 uncultured Bifidobacteriaceae bacterium
ACCCCAGCGTTTGACCGTAACTCTTGCTCCCATTGTTCGCCGTCACCGTCAGCCCCGCCGCGCTGACAACCAAATTCCCCGGCACATAGGTAATCGCATAATTCGCCGGACTGGCACTGCCGCTCAAAATCGGACCTGGCACAATGGGATAGCTGCCCGCACCGGCCGTGCTCACCGTGCCGGCGCTCGACAGCGTCACCATCGTCACCGTGTCACCGTTGACCAGGCCGGCCACCGCAAACTCGGTCCCGGCAAACGTCAGCGTCTGACCATACGCCTTGCTCCCGTTGTTCGCCGTGATCGTCAGCGGCGCCGGGCTCACCACCACGCTCACGCTCCCGGTGATCGTGGTGTAAGTGTTGGTGTTGTTCGGCGTAAAGAGCACCGGCTCGGTGTAAGTGCCCGCCGCCAGGATGGCGGCGGGAGTATTGAAGGCAAACGTGCCCGGGACCATGTACCCACTGGCATTGGTCACCGTGCCGCTCACGCTGGAGTTGCCCAACGGCTGCCCATACGGGATCGGCGAGGCGGACAGACTGTTTTCAATCGCGGGCGAAACCAGGACGTAGGAATAAACCTCCGTGGCGAAACTGCTTTCCACCCCGGAAGAATTATAACTGGTGGCCGAAAAATAGTTCGTCGTTCCCGCCACCAGTCCCGACACCGTGAACACGGTGTTCGTCCCCGCATCGAGTTTGTTGGTGTAATCCCCGCTGGCCCCGCCGTAATAGACAAAATATCCGGCCACCGTCGGATCCGTGCTGACATCCCATCCCAGGGTTATTTGACCGGGGGGCACTGGGATTCCAAAGGCAGTGGAAAACAGGATCATCCATGCAAGGCCGGCCACCGACAAACACCGCCCTGTCATCTTTGCAAGTTTCATAGTAAAAGGCACACCGCACTCGAACTCGGCCAAGTGCTTCCGGTTCTTATATTTACTAATCGGATGATAAGTCCCTGGCCGTAGAATCTGATAATGCCATGATCGGGCAATTGGGCCTCTCCCCCGCATGATCCGACGGCGATTTGCCTAGATTTGGTTAAGCACGCCGGCTGCTTGTCGCGCCCCGGGGTGGAAAGCTGGCATGGCCACAACCTGTCCCACCCAGTTGGAGCCGGCGGGCCGGGGTTGAACCAGCCAAAGCAGATCGGGCACCCCGGCTGCGGTTTTGCCTCCGGGCCGGGGCAAAAACTCACCGCCGTTGTGGCGCGGCGAAGCTTGGGGGCGCCTCCCGCCGGAGGTTCTGACCGGCTCTGGAAATCGGCTCATTTTGCGGGGCCGCCCGCCAACGGCCTTTACGGTCGCGGGAAAGGAAAACGGCGAGGCCGGAGGAGCGGGGAACGGCTGTTGGAACCCATCCGTTAAGATACCGTTAGTATACCTGAGATGCCCCTCATCCCCGGTTCATGGATGGGCGGAACGAAGGGGCGGAAAGCGGAAGTCTGAACCGGCGGGAAAATCAGGCTGCACGGACGAGGGCGCTGATGCGCGGGATGCCATCACCCCTCCTGACGGCCCGCGTTCAACGGGCGGCCCAGCCACGGAATAAGGGGGTTTGTTTCAGCAGGGCGAATCCGAGGTGGGCGGCGTTCCGTAATGAAAGCCATTCTCGTCCTCGTATCCCTCGGGGATCAGGTTGCAAAACGGTTCCGTCAACCAAACAATGGCCCTTCCCATCAGAAAGGAAACAAACCATTTTTTAGGGAAAACCCAACGACTCCCCGACCGGAAGGACTGAACCAATTCGCTTTTGGGATCCAATCGTTCCCGCAGCCCGGTTTCCCTCCAGGGTTGCTCCGCCGCACCCGCCTCAAACCTGACGATGTGTTTTAGTTTCATAGTTTTATTAATGCTACTATAACCCTATATTCTAAATTGCAACCATGCTATATTCAGGCAAATACGCGGCCGGCTTGGATAAACCCCTGCCTTTTTAACCAATTTGGGTTAAACCGGAACCCCTCTCCGCTCGGCCTTTCATTCCGCCTGTGGCCTGCCAGGCGAGATCGCCCAACCGGCTTCCCCAACCACCGGGGGCAACCCTGACTCGAAAGCCCGGTCGGCAAATTGATGGCGGTAGATGTATTCGTACGTTTATCTGACGGTTGAACCAGGCCGGGACTTTAGAAGTTCTTGCAACAAAATTGAAATAAACGCCCGGCGCCTGTCGGAAAAAGGGGAAAACCGCCTCTGGCCAGGCCCGCCCGGTGATCCCAAAGTCACGGAAAAGCCTGCAAAACCGGTGTTTTTCCTGAAAAACATGCCGCCGGGTGCCCTCACCCGGCATTTTTAGGCTTTTTAACGGATTCCAGCGAACCTGTCTGAGCGTCCCGATCCATGAAGCACAACCGTCGCCGCCTAATAAACCCCGAGCGTCTCCAACACCGCCCGGATGCGCGCCACTTCATGCGTGCGAAATAAATCCGTCTTCCCCAGCGCGGCCAGCACGGCAAAGAACGGCTCGGCACTGCGCACCTCCTCCCCAAAATACTCAAAGGCATGCGGCAGTGCCTGGCAGACCGGAAAACCAAGGGTCCGCAACCGGAAGGTGTTCAGAAAGATGTTCATCTGATGCCGCACCCGCACCGCGCTGTCCTGCAAATTGCGGTAATAAAACCCCAGCCCCGGATCAATGAAGATCTTCTCCACCCCGTGCTGTTGCGCCGTTTCAATCTGGCGCGCGAAATAGTCGTACAGCATTTGCACCGGGTCGGCCCCGAAATCAAAGTCGCCCACCGCGCGGACATTCCGGCCCTGCACATGGCAGAGGATCACCGCGGCCCCGTGATCGGCCACCATGCTGAACAGATCGGCGGAGTGTTCCGTGCCCGTGAGATTCAAGACATTGGCCCCGGCGGCCAGACACGCCCGCGTCACCTCCGGCTCGTACGTTTCTACCGAGACCAAAATTTTCGCCCCCCGCAATTCCCGGATCACCGGCGCCAGCTTGGAATTTTGCGCCGCGCCACCCACCCGGGCCGCCTGGGCCAGCGTGGATTCCGCCCCCACATCCACCAGGTCCGCGCCCTGCGCGGCCAGCGTCAAACCCCGCCGCACCGCGCTCTCAGTCGTCAGGCAGACACTCTCCCGGTACCAGGAATCGGCGGAAAGATTGATGACCCCCATCACGGCGGGCCGGGAATTGAACGCAAAAGGCCGCCCCCCCACCGAAAATTCCCGCACCCGCGCCGTGGCGGCGGCCCGGTGTTTCTCCAGCAATTCGGCCAAATGTTCGAGTCCGAGCATGACAGTGATTAAAGAACGGTTGACGGCTCTGAAAAGATTGGTGCGCCCGGCGCGATTCGAACGCACGACCGTCCGCTTAGAAGGCGGATGCCTTATTAAGCCAGAACGTGCGGTTTATTGTTGATTTTATTGAGCAATTGGTGTAATTTGAGTGTAGCGAAATAAATGTTTCTATACTGTTTTTCTATACTTGAATAAAAATATGAAAACGGACGCAAAAACTCAAAGTCTTTGGCAGAAAACACGCTACGCCAATCTGGTTCGCAATCTTTCATCAGGCAAATACTTTGCCCGGTTTCGGCATAACGGCAAGCTCATTTGGAGGGGATTGGACACCGACGTATTAAGTGTCGCCGCCCAGCGGTTGCCGGACAAAATCAAGGAGGTCAAAGATGAACGAGCCCTGCTGGATTCGGGAAGCGACCCGAAACTCACCTTTGAAGCCGCAACTAAGATTTATCAGGAACGGGTTCAGGCATCGCCAGATTTCAAACCGAGAACCAAGGCGTACCATGACGAGCAACTGACCGCTCTTTTCAAAACGTGGCCGGACTTGAAAGCGAAGCCAATCAGGGACATTACAAAAATCGAATGCCTTGAGTGGCGGAATCGTTATACTGCTGCTTACAGCGCGTCCTCTTTCAATCACACGCTTGGGATTGTACGGGCCATTTTTGAAATTGGCGTTGAAGCCGGGGCGCGGCGTGACAATCCAGCCAAGGCAAAAGAAATGAAACGCCTGCGAGTGACATCCAAGCGGCTGCGGTTGCCTGAACCCAACCAATTTGAAAAATTCGTAAAAGAGATTGAAAATGGTGGGAGCGGTTTTTCCAAACCCTGTGCCGAATTGGTTCAATTTCTGGCTTTTGGTGGATTTCGTATCAGCGAAGCAAAACACATAACTTGGGCAGACTGCGATTTTAAACGCGGGCAAATGACCGTCAATGGCGATCCCAAAACCGGATTGAAAGGCCGTCATGTTGGCGAATATCGGGAAGTGCCGATGATACCTGAAATGCGGCAACTCCTTGAATCCATGCGAACAGAACGACCGGATGAACCGTTAACCGGCAAAGTCACCCGTGTCAGTGAATGTCAAAAGTCAATGGACAGAGCCGCCAAAAACGTCGGGATGTTCCGAATAACTCACCATGATTTACGGCATTTGTTTGCCACACGCTGTATTGAAACGGGCGTGGATATTCCAACGGTCTCACGCTGGTTGGGCCACAAGGATGGTGGCGCACTGGCATTGAAAGTTTATGGCCACCTGCGTGACCAGCACTCGGCGGACATGGCGCAAAAGGTCGTTTTCACAGAGCTGGCGGTGGAAATCGTCCCACTTCCGCAAGCGGCCCCATCTCAAGGCGGGGCTGTCACCATCGCCGAGGACGCGGAAAAAATGGCCATAGCCCAAGCCAAAGCGAAATACGCCTATCCTTGGTGGGCCTCAACAAATGCAACGGAAGTCTTTTGGGGCCAGTTAAATGAGCCGGTTCAAATTGTGCCGTTGGATAAATTCCACGCCCGCGCCAAAGAAGCAATGAACCGGGAAGTCTTTGTGAACGAACTTGCCGACCGGCAATCGCTCAAAGAGGAATTCAGCGTGCGGATTCCCAAGGCAATGCTGGTTGAACTCAATGGGAAGATTCAAGGAATGCGGACCGACAGCCATTTGAAAGCAAGTTGACCGTGCCGGTATATGCACAAAGGCCAATGGTTTTCGTTGGTTATCTCAGACGCCCTCCAAGCTGTCTTTCCGGACAGCGCGAGTTTGTTGACTGGGAGCATCACAAGCCCGGGAAGTAGAAGGGCGGCTCCGACATCCCGACCGAGATTCAAGCAAATCGCCTTCACGGTCCCATAGCGTCACTGATAAAAGAGACGGCCCCAGCACGGATACGAGCAGCGGGTCTGCCTATCAAAAGCTGGGGCCGTCGTGTCGGCTACTTGGGCGCAGGTGGATTGTTTCCACGGCCTTTCCCTGAGGGATTGCCAGTTGTAGCTGGCCTGCCACCAGCGCCAGTCACACCCCCTGGAGTGCTCTGTCCACCACCGCCCTTGTTTCCACTGCCAACTTTTCCGCCACCATTTGATCCGCCTTTGCTCATAATGTTGTCTTTCCCGTTGCTATTGTTTGGTTTATTTGAGGTGCCTGGTCGTGTTGGCCAGGGCATCTCATCAATGTATACGTGGTTGGCGATCAAATCTTGCACATGCCCAGTGGTTGCCTAGCTGTTAAGGTTGCATTTGCAATGATTCGGATCTTTGGCATCCTCTTCCCATGAACCGCCGATTCCGGGTGGGGAATTTGCAGTCTGCATAACGAGGC
>CAZUBG010000289.1:0-5357 GCA_964618545.1 uncultured Bifidobacteriaceae bacterium
TGGCCTTGAGCGAGCCGGAGCCAATGCAATCGGCATCGGTGATGCGGTAGTTGTGCTGATTACGTGGCGGTTCGGGTTCGGTCACTGGCGCGCCTGGCAGGGGGATTTCCGGTAACGGTTCCGGCTTGGGTGGTTCTGATGTCAGCGGCTTTGCGGTCAACGGTGCCGACACGTCGGCTTGGGGCGGGTGAATGATGGGGGCGCTCCACTGCGCGAGGCCCGGCTGCGGAACTCGGCCAAAGAGTGAAGACGCAGCAAGCGGCTCTTGCGTTTCTGACGCAGGAGTGGCGGTGGCTGAGAAATCGAGGGTGAGTTGTTGCCCGAGGCGGGCGGAGGTCATGGGCTTCCGAGGCTGCCCATGTATTCAATGACGCGATGGGCCGGAAAGGCAAGCGCAGAATCGCATTGCATTCACTCGCGTCACTCGCACTGGCCCTGACGCTGACGCGCACTTTCCGCAGGTTGGAACGAAAATTGTTTAACCCGCCGTCTGCCGAAAACTCACTTTTTGGGTTGCCTCATTTCAGCTTGAGCCTACGATGGTTTTCAATCAATGTGTTCAAGAGCAAGCGAAACCACTCTTTAGGAATTTGCTATGTGGTCTGACCGTGAAACCCGCCAGGACTGCCTCGGATACAGCGCCTATGTGACGGTGCTGGCGAACGTCTGCACCCACAGGGATTTGGCCCCGCTCACATTGGGGATTTTCGGGCCGTGGGGGAGTGGCAAGACAAGCCTGATGCAGATGATGATGGCGCATGTCGAAGCAACCAAGGGTGAAAGAAAGCGCGGCACGCTTTGGTTTAACGCGTGGATGTATGAGGGCCGGGAGGAGGCGCAAAGCGCCCTCATTCACGCAATACTCGCCAATCTCCAAAAAGATGTGACGCTTGTGGACGAGGCTAAACAGCTTGTTGAAAAACTCAAAAAAGGCGCAAGCGTCCTTAAACTTGGCAAATTTCTCATGAAGAGCGCCATCACGATGACGCCTAATGTCGAAGAATTTGCAAAATGTTTCAAAGATGAGTCTGACAAGGTCACTGATACGATGGAATCGTTTGAAGGCGATTTCAAAAAGCTGCTGGAACTCGTCGGCGTTGACAGGATTGTCGTTTTCATCGACGACCTTGACCGTTGCTCCAGCTTCAAAGTGATTGAAACATTCGAGACCATTAAACTTTTTCTCAACACCCCCGCTTGCACGTTCGTCATCGGTGCCGACGCTGAAAAAATTCAGCACGCCGTTGGCGAGGTTTACAAAGTCACCAACGACCTTAAACGCCAGAAGGATTACCTTGAAAAAATCGTTCAAATCCCATTCAGCATTCCCGCCCAGGACATTCGCGACATCGGCTGCTATGTGGGTATGCTTATCGTTGGGCGTCATTTGAACGAACACGCATGGTCGAAACTCAGCGAAGCCCGCCCCGGATTTTACAGCTATACTGGAAGTCTCGCAGACGCTTTTTCCAAGTGGGTTGAAGACAATAGATCGGTTCTGACGACAACCAAGGATTCAATCGACCGGGAATTAAACGGAGTGCTCCCTCACGTTGACACATTGGCTCGCGGGTTACGTGGAAACCCCAGGCAAATCAAACGATTCCTGAATATTCTTTCGCTACGCCAACAGTTGGTCGAAGCCAACAGGCTCGCAGACGTGAAGGCGGAACTGTTGGTGAAGTTTGCGGTGCTGGAATATGTTTGGAGCGAGTTTTTCAATATTCTGGCCGAAACTATCGACCCCGCAACGGGGACCAGCGAATTACTTGCGCAGATCAGCCAGACCGCAGATGGCAAAACCGTCACGGAGCAATCCCCCACTCTGAATTCTTTTTTAGGGGAAGCCGGTCTTTGCGATTTCATTCTTTCGGAACCTAGGCTAGACGGAGACACTAATCTGGCTCCCTACCTTTTTCTTGCCCAGACCTCGCTCAGTCATGGGCAGCCGGTTGGAATCATATCAGTGGACGAGAAGACCAAGCAGCTTGTCCGCTCCATCGAGGGCAGCGATTCGCTCATGTCGCGTTCGGCGGCTAAGCGAGCGGCGGCGCAGGAGCCGGCTTTGGCTTCAGCCGTTGTGCGTCAACTTCTGGCAGACTTGCCATCCGTGGCGGATATAACCGCAATTGCGAACATTCTTGGCGGTTTATCGCAAATTGGTGCCGCACATAAAGACCTGTTTAAAACCATGATAAAACCTGTCGGCGAACTTGATGGCAGTAAAGCCGCAGTGGCCCTGGCTGCGCTGACACTTTTGCAAAAGGCAAAAGACGCAGGAGTTGAGGTGCCCGAAGTTGTGACTTCCAAGTTTCAAAAGGCATCCTCCATAGCCGACGCTCTCAGCAGACCACGCCAAAACTCCCGCAAAGGAGGCAATCACTAATGGGAACATCAAAGGGCAAACCGACACCGAGCGGTGGCCAATGGACGCCGGTTAAAAAAGAAATCACACAAAATTTAACCGGCAATAGCAAGGCCACACCCGAAAGCATTGTCGGCGGAACGGTTCGTGCATTGGGTGGTCTAGGGCTTCCATCGTCAAGCGTGCGTTCGCCTGGCGGCGGCGGCGGCGGTGGTGGTGGCGGTGGCAGTGGCGGCGGCGGACGCGCTATCGGTGGGGTAACGTCTCGCCTTGGGGGATTCGGCGGAGCCTTTCAACACGGAGGACTGGACGAAGCGTTGGGGGCGTTGGGCTTGGGCGACCTTAAAGGCAAACCAGCCTCGGAGGTCATTGCTAAAATCGCGGAACATCTCGCCGAAAGCGATGACCCCTTACAGCGGGACATTTTATGTGACGCACTTAAGGACACGCTGGTCGAGGTGGCTGCACTCGAAGAAGGTGGAGCATATAATGATTTAGAAGCCGCGCTTCAGGCCTTTTTCGACCAAAACGGCGTCGAAGGTCTCGTTCAGTCGTTCCTGACAAATTATGTGTTTGACCGTGTTTGGAACGCGGTTGAAAGCCACGCGGAATTTAAGGCCCAGGGAACGGGCGCAGAAGCCCTCGGCGTAGCCGTGGGACAAGCCTGTCGCTCGCATGTTGAATCGTTGATTAAGGATAGCAAGGCAGCAGGCCGATTCGACAAAACGGATTGGTTCGGACAAGGCGGCATCAAGTTGGGAAATGACCTTGTGGCCGAGCTTGAAGGAAGGCTCAGGTCGCTGTGATGAGGAAATTCAAATGAAGGCCGTGCGCTTCGTCGGCAACGCAGCAAGTCTGCCCAAAGCATATCTTGAAAGTCTGGCGCCCGACTCCGGCTACGCCATAATAGACTCCATTCCAGGCGGAGCGAACGTCACCTTGAGATTGACCATCGATTCACAACCGCTGGAGATAAACCATGATCCGCTAACGCGAGATTTTCTGGACCTCGCGACGCTGGTTTACATCGTCGATGAAATTGAGAAGCGCGGGGATGATTGGACACGCGAGTTTGACGTTCTTTTTCCCGTCAAAAACCCGAAAGTGTGGGCAGCAAATCAGTCGGGCCTGAGCCAGATGCTTAGTACCCTGGCCGGTGACAAATACCGCTTTACCTGGTTTGAGAGGCCTGCTTTGGTCGGGTTCGGTGCCCACCGCCAGCACTTGCCGGTTGGATATGATGGAGTATGCCTTTTTTCAGGCGGAATAGATTCGTTTCTTGGGGCATACCAATTGTTGTCACAAGGTAAAAAACTTTTGCTGTGCGGACATCAGGCAGATGGCACAGCCGCTTCCGCTCAGACTGAGCTTGCAGAAGTGCTGCGCACCATGTTTCCAAAACAGTTGAAACTAATCCAGTGTCGCGCGGCACGCGCTTTCACAGAAGCACACCATTATAACTTGGCTGAAAAATGCGAGGAAACTCACCGTCCGCGATCACTGTTATTCCTTAGCCTTGCCATAGCCTTGGCCAATGACGCAAAAGTAGAAACGGTTTACATACCGGAGAACGGACTGATTTCATTAAATCCACCGCTTACCAAAAATCGGCTCGGAACACTAAGCACGCGCACCGCACACCCCAAATACCTGATGGAATTGGCAGATTTTTTACAGGCCACTGGTATTTTTACTGGCAAAATAAACAATCCATTTCTGTTTGAAAGCAAGACCGATATGCTGAGAAGTCTCGATCCGAAGCTTGCCGAAGCAATGCGCCGGTCTGTCTCCTGTGCAAGGCCCAGCCGCTACAAGAATTTGGGGGTTCGCCACTGCGGATATTGCGTTCCCTGTATCTACCGAAGAATAGCGATGAAAGAGGCCGGTCTTGATTTAGCAAATGACTATGCGTTTCAACTGTTTGAAAAACTCGGTTCCGCAGACGCAACAAAGCAAATGGATTTCAGGGCGCTTGTCTCCTTTGCCCGCAAAGTGACAACTTGCTCGCCGATCAACAGGGAAGTCATGGTGCTTTCGCACGGCTTTTTTCCCGTCATCACGGGCGAAAGATTCGGGAACAAGACAATCGCATCGCACTCGCCTTGGGGAGACATGCTTTTGCGATGGGCAGATGATTTTATGAAAAAACTTGGTGTTATGGCGTCAGCCGAAACAAAACGATTGCTTGGAGTTTGAACGGCAAGATTCCATGAAAGCAATTTCCATAAAGCAACCTTGGGCTAATCTCATAGCATCAGGTCAGAAAACAATAGAAACGCGGGAATGGTCCACATCATATCGTGGGCAAATCCTTTTGGTGTCGTCAAAAATTCCCAAGATAGAACCCGCCGGGTTTGCCGTGGCAGTGGCCGATTTGGTTGATTGTCGGGTGATGACCAAAGCCGACGAAGATGCAGCCCAATGCTCAATTTATCCGAACGCTTTCGCTTGGGTTCTCCAGAATGTTCGGGCCATAGAACCATTCCCTGTAAAAGGACAGCTTGGACTTTACGAGGTGGACATAAAACCAGAGTCTCTTTTAGCCAAAAAAACGTCGAAGCAACCATCATTGTTTGATTGAATCAAACATGGATGACCAAGCCAAACAAAAACATAGACGCCGAAAGCGAGTTGTATAAGCTGTGGCAGCGGTTGCGCGCAGCCTGGGCAAAGACGAACCCCGTCCCGGATCAAAGCTTTGAAACGGGCGGCCGGAATCAGCAGTTGACACGTCCTTTCGCGCCGTAAATCGGGGAAATGGGCAAGCCGTTTTGTTGCCAGCCTTTGAAAACAAACGACTCAAATGTTCATGCCGTGGGCAATGATTTTGGGGTGATGTGGGCGTCTGTCCCTCACCCATTTCGCGGCGATTTGCCGCGCGCTGCGGTCGGACTCGCCGCCGCCGGTGTCCCACTCTGACCACCTTGTGCGTCAAGTAAAGCACGGGACCGAACCAAGTCCAATTCGAGTCCATGCGCCTTTTCAATCGCTT
>CAZUBG010000290.1:0-5354 GCA_964618545.1 uncultured Bifidobacteriaceae bacterium
ACGTCCACGCGGGCTTCCATGGCGTTGAGGTCGGAAATGATCATGATGTCGGTGCCGGCGTTCTGGACGGTGCCGAGGACGCGTTCGCCGAGTTGGGAATTGAGCTGGCTGATGGTGCCGTCCAGGGGCGAAACGATGGTGGTTTTGATGAGCGAATCCTGGGCGCTGTCCACGTTCGCCTTGGCCACGGCCACCAGATCAATGGCGCTTTCCAACTGGGCCTGGGCCTCTTCGCGGGCGACTTTGAAACCGATAAAGTCTGATTCCGAGAGGAGTTTGTGTTCGAACAAGTTCTTGTTGCGCACATAGTCTGTGTCGGCTTTTTCCAAAGCCGCGTCGGCCGTGGCTTTGGCGGCCACGGACGATTCGTAATTGGCCTTGGCTTGGTTCACTGCGGCCTGATAGACATCCGGATTGATCTTCAGCAGCAACTGGCCTTTTTTGACCTTCTGTCCCTCCTTGACCGGCAGTTCAATGATTTCCCCGCTGACCTCCGGGCTGATGTGGACCTGCAGGACCGGATAGATTTTGCCATTTGCCACCACGGTTTCCACCAGGTTGCGGCGGGTGACTTTCTCGGTTTGCACGGTGACGACGGGCTCCTTTTTCCGGAACAGGGCGAATCCGCCCAGGGTGAGCAGGAGCAGAATGATGACGGAAAAGATAATGATTTTGCGCATTTTTTTGGAAGAGGCCATGCGAGTTGAAAAATGGATGGGAGGGTTAATTATGTCCGGAAGTCAGATGAATTGCCAGCCAGGCCACGGAAACCATGAAACCAGCCATGGCCAGCCAATAGCCAAGGGTGAGGGCCAAAGCCCTCGTCCAAGGGGTGTTTGAAAGCCGCGCCAAACCGGTGGCCATGACGAGGGTCAGCCAGAGTTCAAAGACATCCACGGTGGCCAGCACCATGTGCGACAGGCTTCGCAAATCGGAATTGCCGGAACACAGCGCCAGGCTCAGGGTGGTGATTTTGCCCAGGCAGACACTTAACAGGGTGTTGACCAAGCTTCCCAAAATCATGATGGTGAAGGCCAGTCCCGCCACTTCCAAGGCTTGCTGATAGGAAAAGCCGGCCTGGAGAAACCATTTGCCCAGCAACCACAGCACCAACGCCCACCAAAACACCCGGACAAAAACCCCAATCACCACACCGACGATGCCCATCAATTTCAAAAATGCCGGGCCGCCAAATTTTCCAAGCGTGGCTTCCGCTTGGTCGGCCTGGGTCCGGGTCATTTTGCCGGATTGCACCTGATCCTCAAACATTTTCGTCTGCTGTTCGTTTATTTGCTGGAGGATGGCCGGTTGGGAATAAATGATGAGGATGGACATCGTTCCCATCAGGATGCACAGCAGCACCGGAACCAGCCAGTTGGCGGTGCAGGGCCGGGCATTTTTCACCTCGTCAAAAACATCCCCGGGGGTGGCAAACACGTTGCCCATCCGCGCCAGGAGCGACGTGGTCAGAGCCGGACGGTTGACCGGCGGCTCAGTGAGTGGCTGGGTTGTTTCCACGCGGCGAGCTTGCCTCAAGACCAAGCGATTGTCCAGCCGCCAAAATTGGCTGGTGGCTGGCAACAACAGGGCCGGAGGCCGGAAGTTTTTTTCACATGGGACTCCTTTCACGACGGGGCCAGCACCCGTTGCAGCATCTCGGCCAGGGCGGCCAGGGAGATGGGTTTGTCCAGCCGTTGGCCGATGCCCGCCAGGCGCAGGTTTTCGTGATCAAGGTCCGGCGCGTAACCGCTCATGAGCACGATGGGCAAATCCGGTCGGATTTGGTGAATTTGCCGCGCCACTTCAAGCCCGTTCATCTCGGGCATGGCCAGGTCGGTGATGACGAGATCGAAACGCGGCGGGTTTTCGAGGAACAGCGCGATGGCCTGCCGGCCATGATTGGCGCTGATTGCCTCATAATTCAGCCGCTCCAACAACCTTTGCAGCGTGGCGATGACCGTCGGTTCATCATCCAGCAGCAGGATTTTCTGCCCCCGACCGGCGGCCAGACGGCTGATGGCGGTGTCGGTGGTGGCGGGCGGGTGGTTCTGCGCCGGGAAATACAGGCTGAAATTGGTTCCCCGGCCGACTTCGCTTTCGACGGTCACAATGCCTTCGTGCGACTTGACGATGCCATGCACGACGGCCAAACCGAGGCCGGTGCCTTTGCCGAACGGCTTGGTGGTGAAGAAGGGTTCATAGATGCGCTCCAAGGTGTCATCCTCCATGCCGCGGCCGGTATCGCCCACGGTCAGCCGGGCGTATTCGACGGGCCGGAATTCAGGATGCATCTGGAGGAACACCTCATCGGGGTGAAATGATTGCAGGGAAACCGTGAGCCGCCCGGGTTTGCCTTCCATTGCGTCGAGGGCGTTGGTGGCCAGATTGAGCGTCACCTGATAAATCTGGGTGGCGTCCGCGAGCACGGCGGGGGCATCGTCGGCGAGCTGAAGCTCGATTTTGATTTCCGCAGAGATGGAGGCGCGGAGGAATTTCAGGGCTTCCTTGATGACGTTATCGAGCGTGATGACCCGGCGGTTTTGTTCGCGCTGCCGGCTGAAGGTCAAAATCTGCTGGACCAAGTCCTTGGCCCGGGTGGCGGCCTTGAGGATTTGAGCGATGTCCTCCTGGGCGGTGGCGTTGTGCATCGTGTCCTGCTGGAGGAGATAGCCGTAACCGAAAATGCCGGCGAGAATGTTGTTGAAATCATGGGCGATGCCGCCGGCCAGACGGCCGATCGCCTCCATCTTTTGCGCCTCATGAAACTGGGTTTCGAGTTGCTTTTCCCGGGTTACGTCACGCTTGACGGCCACGTAGTTGATCACCTGGCCGGAGGCATCGCGCACCGGCGAGATGGTGGCTTCCTCCTCGAAAAGCGAGCCGTTTTTGCGGCGATTAATAAAATGGCCGCTCCAGACTTCCCCCCGCTGGAGAACCTCCCACATCCGCCGGTAATGGCCGGCATCGTGCCGGCCGCTTTTGAGGATGCGGGGATTCTGTCCAAGGGCTTCCTCCCGGGTGTAGCCGGTGTTTGTTTCAAACGCCGGATTGACGTAGAGCATCCGGCCTAAGAGGTCGGTAATGACGATGGTTTCGGCCGACTGCTCGACGGCCGTTGCCAGCCGGGCGACAGATTCCTCGGCTTGCTTGCGGGCGGTGATGACTTCGGAAAAAATGAGGAGGCCGCCAATCGCGCCGTCGGCCTGCCGCCACGGCCGGACTTCCCAGCGGATCCACTCCGTGCGGCCGTCGGTTCGCTGAAAATGATCGGCCTCGCAGCACTCCACCGCCCCCGCCAGGCAACGCTGGTGCGTTTCCCGCCAGCGGGCCGGGACTTCCGGGAACACGTCGTAATGGGAGCGTCCGATGACGGGTTGGTCCCCCATGCGGTAATCCTCCCGCCAGCGGCGGCTGACCACCAGATATTTCATGTCCCGGTCAAACATGGCCACGGCGGCGGGAGAGTGCTCGGCATAGAGGCTCAATTGATTCTCGCTCTCAATGAGTTCGCGGGTCTTGTTGCGCAGGTCGAGCTGGTTCATCACCTGCCGGCCGAGCACCCGCAAGGCTTCCAGTTGGGCTGGTTTTAATTGACGGGGGACGCGGTCAATGATGCATAACGCGCCGAGCGCCTCGCCCTCCGGTGTGATCAGGGGCGCGCCGGCATAGAAGCGGATGCCGGGATCGCCCGTGACGAGTGGATTATCGGCAAAGCGTTCATCGCTGGCCGTGTCCGGCACGATGAATAATTCCGTCCCGAGGATGGCGTGTCCGCAAAACGAGATTTCCCGCAGGGTTTCGCCGACGGAAAAACCGACCTTGGATTTGAACCATTGACGATGTTCGTCAACCAAGGAGATGAGGGCAATGGGGGTTTCGCAAATATGGGCGGCCAGCGCAGTAAGATCGTCCAATGCCTGCTCCGGCAGTGTATCAAGCAAGTGGTGTCTCCTAAGCGCTTCCAAGCGTCTGGTTTCGCCAGTCGGTGGAGATGGCGGCTTCACTCATAGTCAACATAATTCAATCCCGCCGTTTGGCTAGGGATTATTTTTTAATCGTGTTTAATGGTGTTTTTGCCGTCTTTTCCGTTTGGGGCCTTTCGGACCAACGAACACCAAACCCGCCCCCCTTCCAATTTCAACGCCGCACCTTCCTGCGGTTTTGTCAAGGGGGCGAGGCCCGTCGGAAGCGCGGAAAAAATAAATAAACCGGGCAGTTTCGTTACCTAGTAACGAGGCGGGGCGCGGATTCGGCTTGACACGATGGGCAACCCGTTGGATGGGAAGGGGTTAAGGGGTGTCAAGGAAAATGTGCAATTTTGACCATTTTCCGTTACTAGGTAACGGGAGTTTGAACCGCCGATGGCGGAGAACGCACAAACGGGCGTTTTTAGCCACGGATGGAAACAGCCAAAGCGGAAAGCGGAGACAGGAAGCCCAGGAAAACTTGAACAGAAGCAAACGAAGGCAACGAAGAAAGACTGGATCTCAAACCACAGGCACAGAGGACCCGGAGGGAAAAAGGGAATGGGGCTTTAACCGAGGATGGGTGCGGATCCTGCGGCTGCACGCCTGGCATCAGGGATCAACCGCGGGTCCTTGCAAATTGCCTGGCAAACCTTTCCCGGTCTTTGATTGCCAGGTTCCGCGCATCCAGATGATGTCCAATCTCATGCATCCGCATGTTGCGCGGGTAAAACCGATGCAGGGAGACCAGCTCGGCCCGCCCGAACGGGCAGGCGTGAAGGAACACACAACGATTCCAGTGACCCCCATAACAAGTCGTGGCACGCCCCCAGCTTTTCAGTTGTTTGACCGTTCCGGACATAACAAAGACCGCCCGCAATCCTTTCAGAATCCCGGGCGGGCAGTTGGTCAATTGGGCCTCAATTTCACGAGCCGAACAAGGTTTTATAAAGCCGGCCAAGGGCGGAAGCCCGGTGATTTTTGGGAAATCAGGTCGTTTGGCAATCCGGCCATCAAAGCGCTTAAAAACGGTCTGAACCTCAAGCCACCAAGGCTCATACTCAGACCAGTTGGTGAACCGGTTCTCCGAACAGTCATTGGAGCGCGGACCTGAACCGTTGCCATGCGCAGTCATGTGATGTCTGATTTTTCATGTGTGAACCGACGAGGCCAAGATACGGCCACCGGCACCGGTGGCAATAAAATTGGCTCCACTGGTGATACCGCTGATGGCCAACCCAATGAAGTCAGGGTGAACGTCCGCCCTTCCCATGAACCACTGTTAATTTGGGAGGGCGGAACGGCCGGCCCGCTTGGGAGTGCGGCGGCAAGACCTGCACCTTACACGCAGCTTGGGCGAGCCGTACCGCAGGTTTCCAACCGGCTGTA
>CAZUBG010000291.1:0-5239 GCA_964618545.1 uncultured Bifidobacteriaceae bacterium
GGACTCGCCCCGCCCCGGCGAATAGGCGCGCCAACGACGCCCGAAAATCAATCAAAAACCTGTTCGTATACCTATAATTATCCTGCAATCACCCACAAATTGTTCCACAGACCCATCTTTGCTTTCTGCTGTTTTCGTGTTGGTTTTAGCCGTGGTTTTGGCAACAGGCAACCAAAATGCGGCTTACTCATACACGTGCCATGCAGGGGCAAAGCACGCCAAATGATTGAAAATTACTTTTGCGTGGGAGCGGGCAACCACCCAGCCTGTAGTTTACGCTGCTGGACAATAAAATGAGGAACGATCTACGGTGGATACCTGGGCGTTTACGTTCCGCGAAGCGAAATCTTAAACACCACTGCGAAATTGTTAGGCTTGCTTTTCGGCTGCGAGATGACCAGCGCCTCATTCGTCTGTTCCCATTGGAGCGTCTCCCGACTGCCGAGCAACTGGATCTTTTTGATGGACTGTTGTCCCAACAGCTTGGTTGATATGCCCAGTGACGTGATGCTAACCCCGTTCGTCGGCCAGCCCAGCACGATGGCATAAAGCGTTTTGTCCTTCTGGGTGAATCGAATGTCCTGGGCCGTGAATGGTTTCCCCCGCCCCTCGTTGAATCCCTGCGCGCTCAATTTCGCCCCGCCCGACGCTGGGCCTTCGCCAAACACCTTCCACGGGCGCGTCCCGAAAATACACTCTTTGTTCGTGTCCATCCAATCCCCGATTCCCTGGACCACCTTTAATTCTTTTTCGTCAATGGTCCCGTCCCCGCGCACTGGAATGTTCAACAGCAGATTCCCGTTCTTGCTCACAATGTCAGCCAGCATCTGAATCACAGTCTTCGTGCTTTTATAGCCGTTGCGCTCGTACAGCGCCCGGTCGTAGTGCCAACCGCCAATACAGGTGTCCGTCTGCCAGGGATGCGGCTCGATCTCGTTGCTCGTCCCGCGCTCGATGTCCCACGCCATGCACTGACGCTGCTCGGCATTGAGGATCTTTCCGAACAACACCCCGTCATCCTTCTTCCCGTGCCACTGGATATTGCTGTTGTAAAAATGCGCGGCGATTTTCAATCCCGCGTCGCTGACCGGCCACAACGGCAGCGCCGTGTCATCAAAATAGATCAAGTCAGGATGATATTGGTTGATCAGATCCATCGTCCGGTTGTAAAACTTGTCGCAATACGCCTGGTCGGGCAGGCTTGCACCATTGCCCCAGTCCCATTGGGAATGGATTTTCCCGGGATTACGGCTATCCACGCTGCGCTCGTGGTTTTGGGCGTACAAATCCTGCGGGTCAAGGCCATCCCACCATTGTCCCTTGCCATCGGACTTGGTCAGCTTGCCGTCATAATCCTGCGACGGTTCATACCACGTCCACGCATGCGCCGCATGAACGCTCACCCCAAAGCGCAGGCCGTATTTTCGCGCCGCCTTGGCCCAGCCGCCGATCAAATCCTTGTGCGGTCCCACTGCCACGGAATTCCACGGCTGATATCGGCTGTTCCAGTTGTCGAAATTGTCATGATGATTCGCCAGCGCGAAAAAATATTGCGCTCCAGCGCGTTTATAGAGCTTCATCAGACTGTCCGGATCCCAATTCTCGGCTTTCCATTGGTGAATCACATCCTTGAATCCAAAATCCTTGGGTGACCCGTAATGCGCAACGTGGAATTTATTCTGACCGCTGCCGGCAAAATACATCTCGCGCGCATACCAGTCCCCATCCTCCGGCTCGCATTGCGGACCCCAATGCGCCCAGATGCCAAACTTCGCATCCCGGAACCACTCCGGCACTTGGTATTGTTTGAGCGAATTCCACGTCGGCTCAAATTTGCCGGCCGCCACCGGCTCGGCATTGGTGCTGACGATCACCATTGGGGCATTGGTGTCTGCGGCGGGTAATGATAAACTCGCAATGGCGGTATAAACCATCACCCAGCCGGCGGTCCTACGGCGCATAAGGCACAAATAATTCATTTATTGAATGGATGGTAAGAGTTGATTCAACGGCGTATTTTGATTAATTTCAGACACCCTGTTTGCCGGGCCGGCCCCAGGCGGGTATTTGATTGGTGTATTGAAACGCCATTGGCTGGTTTGCTCATTCATGGATTTTGCGGTAAGAGCCAGCCTTGGTAAACATAATTGTAATCAGCCCCGTTCTTGTTGGGCTGTGTGGCATATTCAAATACCGCTCCCGCGTTGGCTTGCTTGCCCGTCGAAATGATGACCGGATCCGTCCATTTGTGATGCTCGGCGTGGCCGTCCGCAAAACAGTCGGTGTTCACATCGCCGTGGTAGATGGCAAAGATATCAACAAATTGAGGGTTGCCGTCATCCCAGTCCACCTCAAATGAGCCGACGTTATACCCGCGATTGTCCGCCTGTTCCATGAAGGAAAAGCAGTTGGATGGGTGTCGTATTTGTGAAAGTTTTGTGTAATCGGCGGTCACTCCCCCCTTCTTCTCGCCGTTCATGTTGTCCGTCTTGGCATAACTGTCAAAAGCCCACTTAACCGGACTTTGACCGGCGCTCACCGGCAGGTTGAACCGCACGTCTCCGGGACAATGATACACCCCCACGCTAGGGGCATATTGGTAGAGCGAGTTGTTGGTTTTCATGCACTGCTGGATAGCCGCCAGTGCCTGCACGGCATTGGCCCAAGGACTGGTGCCGCTGCCACCGGAGTAAGGGTCCGGCAGGGGAGGCCCCCAATAGCCGTCGGAATCATGGCCGGCAGCCGCGGCCACCGGATTGTTCTCCGAGGCCACAATATAATCATTATTTTCGCTGGTATACATGATTAACGCGAGCCCAAGTTGCTTTTCATTGCTCAGGCAGTCCGCCTCCGTGGCCTTCAATTTCGCACGCGCCAAAGCCGGCAGCAACATCGCCGCCAGGATGGCGATGATGGCGATGACCACCAGAAGTTCGATCAGCGTGAAGCCTTTGTCCATGTTGCGGGCGCTTGTTTCGTTTGCTTTGCCAACTGTTTTTTTCATTAATCTGTTTTCTTCTATAATGACGGGCCGCCAGCACCCCACCGGCGGCCCGTCTGTCTACAGGACGCACAACCCCTTGTGTGCCCGAATTTTTGAAATCATTCTCCCATCACGGATAAACCAGCCGGTAAAACTCTGTCGGCAGGGCCGGATTGATTTGCAGGTTAGTCTGGTTAATCGCGGCAGACCCGGCCACCGGCGTCCAGTCATTGGTGTTGGAGCTGAGTCCCGTGGTCAGGCTGTTGGTCTGCACCAGCAACCGCCAGCCGGTGTGATCCGCCGGCCAGGACAACGTCAGCACGTTGTTGGTGACCGTGGCGGTGATGTTTGTCGGATTCGTGTTCACTGGTGAGATGACGACAGCCACCGAGATGGAACCATTCGCCGCAATGTTGTTGTTCCAAGAATAACGATAACCGCTGGCATCCGTCGTCGGCAAATTGATGCTGGCAAAGCCGCCGGCCGCCGCACTAAACAGTTGGAAGGTGTCCCCCACCTGGAGCGTCGGTCCGATATTGGTCACCGACAATACCCCGCCATAGGTCGGGGTTCCGGAAACCGTCAACTGGTCGCAATTGACCGGCGTGTTGGTATCGTTGAGATCCATCAGAAGCTCGCCACCTAGATTCACATTCTCCGATACGTTCAGGGTGTTCACGGCCACTCCGCCACCCGGATTGATGATGGCTCCAGCCAGGCTGGTGACATTACCGTTCACCAAGCCCCCACCCGTCAAGGTCTGGCCGTTATTCAATGTCAGGGTCGAATCATTGCGGGCCGTGACATCCAGGGTCGCGCCATTGGTGACATTGATTAGCACGCTATTGCTGATTGAAGCAGGTTCCACCAGATAGAGTGTACCGCCCTCAACCAACGTGCTACCGGTGTAAACGTTCACCCCGGCCAAATATGCGACCCCGGTCCCTGTCTGGGTGAGCGCAAGCACACCCGCCCCATTCGTAAGGGTGCCGTAATATTCGCCGCTGGTCGCAGTGGCGATGACCAGCGTCGCCGTGCTGCCGGCCAGGCTGTTGAGAATCATTCCGCCGAAACCCACCAGAGCGCCCACGGTCATCGTCTGACCATTCAAATCCAGCGTGCCACTGTTAACCGTCAGTGTGTTTCCGGGATACACTTGCACCCCGCCCGTGCCGGCCAGTTGTGCGATGCCGCCTTCGACAAACAGGGCGCTCGCGGCATGGACGCTGGCGGTGCTCGTCTTGTCCAACAGCACTGTGCCGTTGACGGCGTGCAAATTCAGGTAGGCGTTGTCCGCCGTCCCGATCAGATCCAAGGTGCCTTCGTCGAGATTCGTCACGTCAAACTGCCCGCTGCCGCTACCGCGGGCAATCCCTTCAAGAGTGATGTTGCCGCTGCCGCCAATCGCAAAGACGGAGCCGCCGGCGGCATTGATGGGGGTGCTAACCATCGCGGCGGCATTACTGCTGTTGATCAACGCCCCGCTGCCGCCAACGCCCGTGCCAAGTATCGAATTCAATGTCTCGCCAATTGTCTGACCGTTCAAATCCAGCGTCGCTCCGTTGGCCACTGTCGCCAAGCCGGCACCCAGGGCCGTGGCGCTGGCAATTTTCAAAATACCGGCGCTGACCGTGGTAGCGCCAGCGTAGGTGTTGTTGCCGCCCAAGGTGATTGTGCCACCACCGGACTTGGTCACCGCCAGGGTGCCAGCGGTGTTTTGGATCACCCCGCCGAACGTGGAACTGGAGCCGCTGCTGCCGATGGTCAGAATGGGGGTGCCACCTGCCACCGTATCTATAGTGCCGCTCCCGGACAAGCCATTGATGAGATCATTATTGGCGCTCAGGTCGAGCGTGCCATCGACCGTGACATCACCCTTTCCGCCGCCGCCAGGAATGGCGTTCACCGCAGCAAGCTGAATGGTGCCATTGCCGATCACCGTGTTTCCATTGTAAGTGTTGGTCTGAGCCAGCACCAGCAGGCCGCCACCTTGTTTCAGCAAACCACCCGCGCCGTTGATTCCACTGCCAGTGAAGACGTAAGTTCTGGCCAAGTTGCTGACGGTCGTGCTGTTGGGTGAAACCACCGTCTTGACAAACACATTGTTAGAAGCGGTGGAGTCGTCAAAACGGGTGTTGTCGCCTTCAAAATAGGTGTTCGGCGAGCCGCTGATCAGCCAGTTGGTCGTGCCGGCAATATCCCAGTTGGTATTGATCGCGCCGGTCCAAACATCAATCGTCGGCGTATAGGCCGTCA
>CAZUBG010000292.1:0-5175 GCA_964618545.1 uncultured Bifidobacteriaceae bacterium
GTGAAGCGCCAGCCGCCGGAAAAGAATTTCGTCAACTGGGACAAGAACACGTTCACCCGCCTGATGACGGCAGCGCCGGAACGGCTGGCCTCGCGGTTCCAGGTCTCGCACGGCATGCTGTTGAATGTGCTGAGCCGCCAGGGCGACGGCTGCCGGGCCATGCAGGAGTTGATCGCGCGCTGTCATGAAACACCCCGGCAGAAGCAGGCGCACATCAAGCGCGCCTGGCAATTGTTCCGGTCCCTGCTGGACCGCAAGATCATTGAGTTCATCCCGCCCACCGCCGAGGGCGCGTATCTGCGCGTGAACATTGATTTGCAGGACGATTTCTCCATGGACCAGGTGCTGTCGCTGTATTTGCTGGACACCATCCCGCTGATTGACCCGCAGCAGCCGGATTACGCGCTCCTGCTGCTCACGCTCGTGGAGTCCATTGTGGAGGACCCGGACATCATCCTGCGCAAGCAACTGGACCGGGTGAAGGACCGCAAGATGGCGGAAATGAAAATGGACGGCATCGAATACGACCAGCGCATGGAGGAATTGGAAAAGTGCGAATATCCCAAGCCCAACCGGGAGTTCATTTATTCCACCTTCAACGCGTTTGCCGAAAAGCACCCCTGGGTGGGGCAGGAGAACATCCGGCCCAAATCCATTGCGCGCGAGATGTTTGAATCCTTCCGGTCGTTTTCCGATTACATCCGCGACTATGAACTGCAACGGGCCGAGGGCGTGTTGCTGCGCTATCTCTCGCGCATCCACAAGGTCGTGGCCCAGACCATCCCCGATGCGGCCAAGAATGACACGGTGCGGGAAATGGAACTCTACCTGGGGTCGCTGATCCGGCAGGTGGACTCCAGCCTGCTGGATGAATGGGAAAAGATGCGCGACCCGAATTACCAGCGCGGGGAGAGCCCGGAAGTCCGCCCGCCCGGCGCCGAGGCCGCCGCCCAGGATGTCACGCACGACGTGAAGGCCTTTACCGGAGCCATTCGCAACCAGATCTTCACCTTTTTGCGCGGGCTGGTGGTGGGCGATGTTGAGCAGGCCATCGCCCGGCTCAACCCGCCGAACGATCCGGACGGACAACCCTGGACGCCCGAACGGTTGCTGCCCCTGGTGGAAGCCTATGAGGCGGCGCATGGTTGCATCAGCCTGGACCCGAACGCGCGCAATGTGCGGCACACCTATGTGACGCCGGCCGAGGACAAGCTTTCCTGGCGCGTGCAGCAAATGCTGGTGGACAAGGAGGAGGACAACGACTGGGTGGTGGAATTCCGGGTGGACCTCGCGGAATCGCGCAAAGCCGGCGAACCGTGCCTGAGCCTGGTGCGGATGGGGACGCTGACGCGGTGATCTGGGAGCGGCGGGGTTCATTCCTGGATTTCTTTACCGTTCCTTTTCGATCCAAATCGGTCTTTATCGTGTTTTTCGCAAGGCGGGGCTGGGAAGCCCGCGCGGCGGGCGGGGCGGGGGAGGCACTGGCTCCCCGGCCGGCCGATGCCCGGCGATGTGATGTCGCAATCATCCTGTGAACAGTCTGCACCCGTTGCTGGGGGTGGATGATGAACGTGAGGTGGCAGGCGCCGGGGTACGGAGGAGGGCATCCAAAATGCCCCCGCGGGTGGCTGTTCAACTGCGTTCATCTCCGACCCTCAGCCGTTCGAGGCGGAACGGGGAGCCAAAACGAAAAAGAACGTTAAAACACGATTGAAACGCATAAAAAAATATCCCGGATGACGCAGTGCCTCCGGGCGCCGCCCTTGGGCGCGGTTTTCAAATCCAGGTTGACAGGGATGGCGTGTGGCGGGAAAATTCCCCCATGGCAACCACTCTGGTAAAAGCGGATGACAAAGGGCGACTGTCCATTCGGGGCGCGCGGACCGGTGTCAAATATCTGGTGACTGCGGCAAAGGGCGGCTGGTGGGTCATGCCCGTGCCGGATATTACGGTGCCGGAAAAAGAGGCCCCGCCAGTGGAGTCGTGGGAATTAAGGGCGGCCACACTGGAGAGTTTTTATGATCAATCCAAAACCTGGTTCGCATGAAAGCCTGGCAATTAACGGCCCAAACCGGCCCCGGGGCGTTGCGGTTGGTTGACCTGGCGGAACCCAGTCCGGCCCCGGGGCAGGTGCTGGTGCGGGTGCGGGCGGCGTCCTTGAATTACCGCGATCTGATGGTGGCGGACGGTCGCTACGGCCGGGTGCCGCTGCCGTTGGTGCCGCTCTCGGATGGGGCGGGGGAAATCGTGGCGGTGGGGGCGGGAGTGTCCCGCTGGAAAACGGGCGACCGGGTGATGGGGGCTTTCTTCCAAGGCTGGCCGGGCGGGGCGTTTCGCCGGGAAACGCTGGGTACGGCGCTGGGGGGCGCGCTCAATGGCATGCTGGCGGAGTACGTTGCGCTGGCCGAACCGGGGGTGGTGGCGGTGCCGGGTCACTTGGATTTTGCGGCGGCGGCGACGCTGCCGTGCGCGGGATTGACCGCGTGGCATGCGTTGGTGACGTGCGGCGGGGTGGCGGCCGGGGAGACGGTGTTGTTGTTGGGCACGGGCGGGGTTTCGCTGTTTGCGCTGCAGTTCGCCAAAATGCACGGGGCGCGGGTCATCATTATTTCAAGCAGCGACGAGAAACTGGCGCGGGCGCGGGCCCTCGGCGCGGATGAGACGATCAATTACCGGAGGGTGCCGGAATGGGAAAAGGAGGTGTTCCGGCTGACGGGCAAGGCGGGGGTGGATCAGGTGGTGGAGGTCGGGGGGGCGGGCACGTTCGCCAAATCACTGCGCGCGCTGGCTCCCGGGGGCCAGGTGCAGTTGGTGGGCGGCGTGAGCGGGTTCACCAGTGAGGTTCCGCTGCTGGACATTATTGGGCGACAGGCGGTCATTCACGGGATTTATGTGGGCAGCGGGGAGATGTTTGAAGCCATGAACCGAGCACTGGTGCAACATCAGGCCCAGCCGGTGGTGGACCGGATATTTGATTTCAAGGAAACGAGCGCAGCGTACGCCCATTTGCAGGGTGAAACTCACTTTGGCAAAGTGGTGATTGCCCTCTGATCCCGGGAAATGCGGGTCCGGTCAGTTCGCCCGGAAGGTGGACCGAACACCGCGTCCCATGGAAATTGAGTCGCGGGAGGAAAGGGGGGAACTGCGGCGGTAGGTCCGGCAAGTGATTTCTTCAGGCTGAGGCGCAAAGTCAACCACCGGTTTGGCGGCCTGTTGGCGGCGCTTGCGCGTTTCCAACATTTGAATGAACATGGCGGGGAAGGTTCGCACGATGATCTCCAAATCCAAGCTCAGGCTTTTGGTGCGTGAGTATTCAATGTCCAATTGGATCATTTCCTGAAAGGTGGTGTTGTTTTTGCCGCTGACCTGCCAGAGACCGGTCAGACCGGGCAGGGTGTTAAACCGTTCCTTTTGCCATTCCCGGTAATGCGCGCTTTCAAAGGGCAGGCAGGGGCGCGGTCCGACGAGGCTCATTTCGCCGCGCAACACATTGATCAACTGGGGCAATTCATCCAGACCGGCCGCGCGGATCCAGGTTCCCAAGGGGATGATGCGGGAATCACCCTGGGCATCCATTTTCATCATGGGAGCATCCGAGTTTAACAAGCTGCTGACATGTCCCAAATGTTTGGAGGTGTCCGCTCCCACATGCATGGTGCGAAATTTCAAAATCAAAAAGGGTTTGCCCAAGTGCCCCACCCGCTCCTGCCGGAAGAAGATCGGCCCGCGGGAGACGAGCAGGATGGTCAAAGCCACCAAGCCGCCGACGACGAGGATCAGCGGCAACAGCAGGATGATGAGGGCGATATCCAAAATGCGTTTCCAACCGGGAACCATCGTGTCAACAGCCTGAATTTGATGATAATTGGCGATCATACTTTTCGTTATTGAGGGTTTTTCAGGTTTTTGGCCACGCGGGTGACCATGTTTTTCAACTCTTCCAAGCGGAGGGGTTTGGGGAGAAACTCATCCATGCCGGCGGCCAGACATTCCTGGCGGTCTTTGGCCAGGACATTGGCGGTTATGGCGCAAATATAGGGGTCGGAAGCGCCGGGCCTGGCTTGGTTTCGGGAACGGATTTCCCGGGCGGTCGCCAGCCCATCCATGATGGGCATCTGCAAATCCATCAAAATCAGTTGGTAATCCCTGCCGGCCAGGGCTTCCATGCATTCGCGGCCGTTGTTAACCGAATCGGCGGCATATCCCAAGTGATTGAGCATTCTGAGGGTCAGTATGCGGTTAATCCGGTTGTCCTCGACGACCAAAATGGCGAGCGGCTGCTCCGGCACCGTGGTGGCCGCCAGTTGTGCCACATTAATGGACCCAACGGCGGAGGCGGCTTGCGCGTTTACGGCGGGGGGGGATATAAACGGTTTGGCTGACTGCCAAGCTTGGCGGTCGGATGAATCGTCAGCAGAACCACAGACAGGCGTTTTTCCCTGTTCTGCGGATAGATGCTTCCGAGATTGACTCATTGGGGGTGGTTTGAGCAAGTTGAAGGCCAAGTTTTTAATAAACAGAAATGCCCCATATTTTGATGGTTTTGCCGTGCAATGGATGAAATCTCCCTTTCCTTGCAAATCTAATGCAATGCACTACGTTGCAATTGCAATGCATGCAATAAAATGGCATGAAAGGCAGTCGAACAACGCCAAAAATCTTTATTCACGGCAGGGTCCCCCTCAAACTGGCGGAACATGAGCGGCAAACAACGCATTTCCACTGCCGGGGGGCAAAATTTTGGACATAATCCCTTTGCGGGTCTGAGCAATGAGGGACTGCCTCCGGCACCCGATCAGCCGCCACCAACCGCTGCGGTGGCGCCTGCGCGGAAAAATCGCGGCCGGGTGGATATTGTCCGGCAGACGGCCCATCGCGGTGGCAAGACGGTCACGGTGGTCACTGGTTTTGTGGGGATTGGCCTGCCGGAGAAGGAACAACTGGCCAAACAAATGCAAAAGGTCTGCGGGACGGGCGGAACGGTGAAGGAGGGGCGGATTGAGATTCAGGGGGATCGCCGGGATGACGTGGCGCGCATTCTGCAGGCGGCCGGTTTTCGGCCGGTATTGGCCGGAGGTTGAAGGGAAAAGGTCATCAGGAAATTGGCGTTGCGCCTATGGGTGCCGGCGGCGGTTGATCACATCAACAATTATGGCTCGGCGCACTCGGACAGCA
>CAZUBG010000293.1:0-5095 GCA_964618545.1 uncultured Bifidobacteriaceae bacterium
TGGAGGCTGGGAGCCAACCCCTTCCAGCGTTTAATTTCCTTGGCATCATGCGTGCCATGGTTGGCGTGTAAAAGTTCACTTAGCATACACCTTGCAAATCCAGGCGGAAAACTGCTTTGACTTCCCCCTGCCATCGGCGTGCTGCGGCTCACAGAGCCGCCGGGGCACTGCTCGGAAGCAGCCGCGCGTCTGGATTTTCTGTACGAACGCATCTGCCAGCGCCCGCCCAGTTCGGAGGAGACGGCCCTGGGCCCGGAATTTGTGAATCAAACCCCGCTGCGTGACGACCCGGCGGCCGGGGCGCTGATGGCGGACAATAACGCCGGGTCCAATGCAGCCAAACCCAATCCGCCAAAGCATCCCGCAGGCAACATCGGCAAAAAGCGCGCCCCGCTGACTTCGTGGGAGGAATACGCCCAGGCGCTGTTGCAGGTGAATGAGACGTCGTTTGTGAATTGAGCGGCTCGACATGGGCGCCGGCCCGTGATAAAAAACGGTTGGATGAAGTTATGGCCGATCCCCACCAAGACCCAACCGCAGGGAATGTCAGGACCGGAAATCGGCGCCGTGACCGGCGTCCTCCCACTTTCAACCCGCGTTTGGTGCCTGCTGGGGTTACTCTTGATCGCGGCGGCGGGACTTCGGATTTATGGCGCCGACAACGATTTGTGGCTGGATGAAATCTGGTCGTTGAGGCTGGTCGCCAAACTCACCTCGCCCTGGCAGGTGTTCACCGGGATTCATCATGACAATAATCATTACCTGAATTCGTTATGGCTTTACCTGTGCGGGTTTCGGGGCAACTGGCCGGGATACCGTCTCCCCGCGCTGCTGGCCGGCGTGGGCAGCGTGGTTCTGGCGGGAGTCATCGCACGCCGCCGGACGGCCCGGGCGGGTTTCTTTGCCATCGTCCTGTTTGCCTTTTCGTACGTGCAAATCCTCTACTCCTCGGAGGCCAGAGGCTATTCGACCGCAGTGTTTTTTTCGCTCCTGTCGTTTTATGCATTGGAAAAATATCTGGAAAAACCGGGCTGGCGGCCCGCCCTGCTCCTGTCGTTGAGCTCGATCCTTGGTTTCGCCTCGCAACTGATCTTTCTTAATTTTTTTTGCGCGGCCGTGCTGTGGTCCGGCTGGCGGCTCTGGCAATCCGGTCGCGGGGCAAAGCACGTCCTGGGCGGCCTGCTGGCCTGTCATGCCGCGCCCGCCGCGTTTTTTATCGCGCTTTATTTTGTGGATCTCCGCCGGCTGGTGGTGGGGGGTGGAACGCGGTCGGGACTGGCGGGCCCGTATGCGGACTCGCTTCTGTGGGTGCTGGGGCATCCGGCCGGTCATTTCCTGGGGCCGGCGGGTTTCGTTCTGGCGGCCGGGCTGTTGCTCGCGGGGATCGGGCTGTTGTGGCGTGACAAGTCTGATTTATGGATTTTTTTCACCGGGGTGATTTTGGTCTTCCCCATCCTGGTTGCGCTGGCCCGCCATGCGGATTTCCTGTATGTCAGGTATTTTTTGATCGGGATGACCTTTTTTCTGTTGCTGCTCAGTTATGTTCTGGCCCGGCTGGATCAGCACGGCCGGCCCGGCCGGCTCCTCTGCCTGCTGTTCCTGGCCGGTTATTTCACGTTCAATGGCCGGCACACGCTCACCCTTTTCCAGGATGGCCGGGGGCGTTCCGCTGAAGCGGTGCGCTTTTTGGCGGAAAACACCCGGGGCCCGGTGGTGACGGTCGGCGGCGACCAGGATCTTCGGATTGGCATGGTCCTGCAATTTTATGGAGCGGAGGCCATGGGTGACAAGCGGCTGGTCTATTACCGGTTGGGTGGCTGGCCGCCGGGCGGACCCGAGTGGGTGGTTTGTCAAAAGGAATCATTTGAAGATCCCGTGCCTCCGGGTTTGCGCACCACCGATGCGACCGGCGACCATTTTGAGTATGTGAAAACCTTCCCGGCCGCGCCGTTGTCGGGGTTGCACTGGTTTGTTTATCACAACCTGGCCGGCCCGGGCGCCAATTCTCCGGCGGATCGCCTGCCCTGAACCACGGCACATTATTCTGACAGTCGGAAGGATCCCGCTTGCCTGATTTTGGGGAAAAGCGAAAGCCTTCGATCCATCCTTCCCGATTTTATCATAAAAACAACAAAATATGTCCAGACTTACCCTGTTCCGCCGCCGCCAACCGCCGATAAGCAAGCATATGAAAAACAGAATTTCAAAGCACAGTGGCAGGACGAACACGCTGCTCGCCTCGCTGGTGCTGCGGCGGGGAATTATCGGGGCGGCGTCGCAGTGGCTCGTGCATACCATGGCTTACGCCTCCGGCCGCCAGTCCGGACAGCGAACCTGCGCCGGCATCCGCCGCACCCTCCCGCATTGACGGTCAACGGTGGGTGGCGGAGCCAGCCCGTTCAGGAGCGTTTCCACCAACTGGTCATGCCCTTGGGTTTGGGCGGCTGCTCCGGGGCCTGGGATTGCTGGCGCAACAAGAGGCTGCGCGCCGCCTCCAGGGACATGATGAACTCGTCGTAGCTGAGAAAACGGTCGGCGGGATTTTTGGCCAGGGAACGGCTCAGGGCGTCGCTGGTGGGCTGGGTGATTTCCGGGGCCACCATGTTGGGCGGATTCAAGGGGGTTTGCACCTGGGCCACGACGACTTCCTCCGGGGTGGGGGCGTCAAAGGGAACATAGCCGGTGATGGCGTGGTACAGGGTGGCGCCCAGACTGTACATGTCGGACAAAAAGGTTTCCGGCTCGCGTTTGATTTTTTCGGGGGCGACGTAAAAGGGAGTGCCCCAGACCATGTCATCGCCGTCGGCATCGGCCTCGGCTTTGCGGGCCAGTCCGAAGTCCACCAGCTTGGGCTCGTGATCGGCATTGAAGAGGATGTTGCCCGGCTTGATGTCCCGGTGGATCATGTCGTATTTGAGGGCCATGTCCAGGGCGGAGGCGATTTTAATGCCAACGTCGAGGACATCCAGTTCCGGGAGCTTGTGCAGGGTTTCGATGCGGTTGTCCAGGCTGCCGCGGTCGGCGAGTTCCATGACGAGGTAGCGTTCGCTTTCCCATTCGTCAAAGGTGTAAATATGGATGATGTTGGTGTGGTTCAAGCGGGCGCAGGCGCGGGCTTCACGGCCGAAACTTTCGAGGGCCTTGATGTCTTCGAGCAGCTCCTTTTTCATCAGCTTGACGGCCACCATGCGTTCCAGGGTGGTGTCCCAGGCCCGGTAAACGATGCCCATGCCGCCGGAGGCGATTTTGCTGCGCAGTTCAAACTGGCGCAATTGCATGGGCATCATGATCTGATGCCCGCAGTTTTTACACGGTTCGGTCGCCAGCGGCGGCAGGTCGCCGGGAATAAACGCCTGCTTGTCGCACCAGCCGCACCGGACCATTTTTAATGCACTCATGCTTGTTCTTGGGAGCAATTTAGCACCGTGTGGAAATCCGACAACGTATTTTCTCGGGAAAAGAATTTGACAATTAGCGTCAGATGCGGTTTAATCTTTGCGGTTAGATATGAATACCGCATACGCCACAACACTGCAGCCGACGCAGCCCAAAGGGATCGCATCCGTTTGGATTCGCGGGGGCTGTCATGTGGGCATCGCGGGATTGAAATTCTGACCGGAACAAAACTGACTTTCAAAAACCCGCGATTGTCACCCAATCGCGGGTTTTTGTTTAGACAGACAACGAAAGGAACGAAATGAATCGAAACGACACAACATTAAACCGGGTCCCGACCACATTCAGGGAGGAGACCCAATTTGAACTGCGGCCGGTCACGAGCGCGGCTTTCCGGGCGGCCCTGGAAGCCGAATTCGAGCGGCTCAAAACCAAACTGCTCGCGCGGGAACTGGACGAGGCGAGTTCGCCGGATCTGGAAACTCCGCTCGAACGGGCGGCGAATGAGGCGGCGGCGCTGGCTTGGGAGACCGTGTTCCCCCTGCTGGTGTTTCCGGCGTTGTTCGAGGAAAAAGCCGCGGTCGCCCTGCGCCAATCCAAACGGCAGGCCCGCATTTGGGCCGGCCGGGAGCTGGTGGCGGCATGAAAACAAACTCCCTGACATGTGATCAGGAGCCTCACGCCGGCGGGAGGCCGTGTTCACGAACGATGCTTTCGGGCGTTCGTGAACACGGCTTCCAGCCGCGCTGTTTTTGAGCGCCTGTCTGTTCGTCGAAATCACTCGCCGGCCCTGGTCAACAAGGCCGGCCCGCTGACGCTGTCGCCTTCGCCGGCCGCCAGGAGGCAGCGCCGGTGCCTGAATTCATAAACCATCACCAACGCCTTGTTCCATCCCGGCGAGGGATCGGTTCCCAAAGCCTTCGGATGCGTGGAGAATTCAGCACCGGGCGGGCGCCGCAAATCGTTCACCCGGACGGTGACATCCGCATAATTGGTTCCGGAACCGGAAGGCATCACGAAAAAACAACTTGAGCAATTATGGCGCAGGAATTTTGGCTGCTGGCCAGGCGCTCGCGAGGCGCATATCCGCAGGATCTGTAACGAGCGAGCAACGCCGCCAGCGGCCAAAAGAACCAGCCAGAATGCCCGAGTTGTTTTTTCGTGATGCCTAAGTTGCCGAAATGATGGTGACGCCTGCGGCCCGCAAGGCGTTGGGAGATTGGTCGCAGCCCACCGCCAGAAACCAGGCGGCGATGAGCAGCCGGCGGAGTGTTTTCATAATCG
The DNA here is from genome assembly GCA_964618545.1 of uncultured Bifidobacteriaceae bacterium. GTDB lineage: Bacteria > Verrucomicrobiota > Verrucomicrobiia > Limisphaerales > UBA11358 > UBA11358. The sequence continues at coordinate 4,681 of CAZUBG010000293.1, forward strand.
GTGAATGCCATCTGACGGGCAAAGCCAAACCACATCGCCCCAGTGATGTCAACCGCTCTTTCCGCCGGGATGGCTTATTCTTCCACGCGCCGGATGCGCGCGCCCAGGCGGCGCAGTTTCACATCCATTTTTTCGTAGCCGCGATCCAGATGATAGATGCGGTTGACCTGGGTTTCGCCCTTGGCGGCCAGACCGGCGATGACGAGTGCCGCGGAGGCGCGCAGATCGCTGGCCATGACGGGCGCGCCGCTGAGGGGTTTGCCGCCCTTGACGATGGCGCTGGGGCCCTCGATTTCAATGTCCGCGCCCAACCGGGCCAGCTCGCTCACATGCATGAAGCGCGATTCAAAAATGCGTTCGGTGATGATGCTGATGCCCGGCGCCAGCGCCAGCAGCGACATCATCTGCGCCTGCA
>CAZUBG010000294.1:0-5081 GCA_964618545.1 uncultured Bifidobacteriaceae bacterium
CGCCCTTGTGCAACAGGCGTTCGGCGCCGTTCGAAAAATCGAACAGCCGCCACTTAAGCGAGGTCGAACCCAGATTGGCGACGAGTATTTTCATCCACTAACATCCGGCCGCTGCCATCATCGTATTCCTGTAGTCTGCCGAGGATTCCCCCCGGCCCATGAACCTCAAAGAGAGAGGCGGGGCCCATGGGGCCTTGAACTGCCCGGCCAGGGATCCCCAGAGTGGGACAGGCTTCCAGCCTGTCCGTCCCCGGTGACAGGCTGGAAGCCTGTCCCACTTTTCATTTATTCCAGCCATTTGCCCAGGACGCTGAGCCCCTCGTGCGGACGGGGAATCACCTGCACGGAAACCACCGTGCCCACCTGCGAGGCCGCAGCGGCCCCGGCATCCGTGGCGGCTTTCACGCTGGCGACGTCACCCCGGAAGAAGGCGGTGACATAGCCCGAGCCGATTTTTTCCCAGCCGGTGAAATCCACATTCGCGGCCTTGAGCGCGGCGTCGGCGGCTTCGAAAAGCGCGCACAGACCCTTGCATTCGATCATTCCAATTGCTTGTTGAGCCATAATATTATTTGTCGTTAAAGTGGGTTGGATTATTTCTTGGCGGCGACGAGTTCGCCCAGGAACGCCTTCACGAGGTCGTCATGGGGGCGGGCGATGACGTGCGCGGCGCTCAGTTCGCCGACCTTGCCGGCGGCCTTGGCCCCGGCGTCCACGGCGGCTTTGACGCTGGCGACATCGCCGCGGCAAACCACCGTCAGCAGGCCGCCGCCGATGGCGATCGTCTTGACGATGGTGACGTTGGCCGCCTTGGCCATCGCGTCGGTGGCTTCCACGCTGCCCGTGTAGCCCTTGGTTTCAATCAGTCCTATTGCTTCGCTCATATATATATTGGTTGGTGTTGCGTGTTAAATGGTCATGGGGTCAGTTGCACCGGGGTCTCCGGCAGAAGATTGCAGGCGTTGCCCTCGTCCGTGTCAATGTGGACCTCGAGCTTGAAATTTTTGTCCTCGCGCACCAGCATTTCATCGAGCGTGATGGCGTTCGGCCCGCCGATTTTCAGCTTCATGCGGTCCCCGGCCTTGACGCCGTAGTGCTGCGTGTCCACCGGGCTCATGTGGACGTGGCGCATGGCGCGGATGACGCCCTGCTCCATTTCAAAGAATCCCTCCGGCCCCATCAGCATGCAGCCCGGCGTGCCCTTGATGTCCCCCGAGCCGCGCAGGGGCAGTTCAAAGCCCAGCGCGATGCCATCCGTATAAGCCAGTTCCACCTGGTTCAGGCTGCGGCACGGGCCGAGGATGCGCAGGTTGGAAATCACGCGGCTGCGCGGCCCGATCAGCGTGAGCGTTTCCTTGGCGGCGTACTGCCCCTCCTGGTACAGCCATTTGTGGACCTGCAGTTGATGGCCCTTGCCAAACAGGATTTCCACCGCAGCCTGCGTGAGGTGGCAGTGCCGGGCGCTGATGTTGACCACCAGCGGGTTGGGCGCGGCCGCCGTCTGCGGCAGGGGCCTGCCCAGCCGGGCGTATACCGCCTGACGGACCAAATGTTCCACCACCGCCCGGTGCGGCGGCGCTTGTTGTAGCGTGGCTGCCATAATTGTTAGGTGAGTATGTTTTGCCTGATCCGTGGAAGATAGTCAAACTAAAACTTGCAAAATCTTCCAAAATCTTCCAAGCTCCTTCCAACATGCAGCCGGAAGAACGTCAAAAGCGGATTGAAGAATACTTGCTGAAAGCAGAATTCGCCTCGCTGGACGAGCTTTCCGAACAGGTGGACGCCTCCGTCTCCACCGTCCGGCGCGATCTGGGCCTGCTGGAGGGAAAAGGCACCGTGCGCCGCACCCACGGCGGGGCGCGCGTCATCAACCCCAAAACCGACGAGTTCACCTTCACCGCGCGCGAGACCCATCAGCTCGACGAGAAGGAAGCCATCGGCCGCGCCTGCGCCGCCCTCATTGACACCAATCAAACCGTCATCCTCGACGCCGGCACCACCGTTTACCATGTCGCCCGGCACTTGGAATTAAAATCACCCCAGATCATCACCAACTCCCTGCCCGTGGCCAACCTGTTCTCCGGCGCGAACAAAGCCGAGGTGGTCGTCACCGGCGGCGTGATCTATCCCCGCCTGGGCGTCCTCGTCGGCCCGCTGGCGGTGGAAGCCTTCAGCAAAATCCGCGCGGACGTCGCCGTCATGAGCGCTGGCGGCATCTCGCTGGACGGCATCAGCAACTCCCACGGCCTGCTCATTGACATTCAAAAGGCCATGATCCACGCCGCCCGCAAAATCATCTTTTGCCTCGACCACACCAAACTCGGCCGGCAATCCATCTCCTTCCTCTGCGCCCTCGACGCCATTGACACCTTGGTGACCGACCAGGCCGCCCCGGCCGACATGGTCCGCGACCTGCGCAAGCGCAAGATCGAAGTCATCCTCGCGGACCACCCCTGACGCCCGGGCCGGTCCAGCCTGCCCAACGCCGGCGCTTCCCGACACTGCCCCTGACGGTCAATCGGTCGGAGCACCGTCTTGCAGCCGGCTTTGGTCGTGCGAACGGAGCCTGTGTACCTCAGCGGGCAGACCGTTGGCCGTGCGTTTTCGTCCCGCAGGGACCCCGGACAGTAGCCAACTACGCGGTGGCCGGGCTGGTCACAAGGTCATTAAAAAATCAGCGCGTCGCAAGGAACGCTGGCGGCCGCCTGCTTCCACTATGCCCGGCGGTGATCAGCGACCACGAAAAAGAGCCACCAGAAGATTGCGCCAGACAGTATCCGAACAAACCGCCGCTCAAACCAGGTGCAAGGCAGAGGAGTTATTAGGGGTTCATGGTTTGTCCAGGGTCGTTGCCAGGCTGTTGATAAATATTATGGGTGATTTCATGACAAACGCTTTCATGGACCCGCCAGGCAACCTAACGATCCAATACGGGTCAGGCATAATCCATCCCTCTTCGGCCTGCGGTGAGGGAGTCGAAGCGCAGCCGACAAGAATAAAAAGCGGGATGATAAAAGGCGTGGCTCCCATAACTATGGCTTTACCGTGTTTTCATTATTGCGGCCCCAACCGGATGGCTGGCTGCAAATAAAGATCAATGCTCCGGCCCAATTGCTCGCCGGCTATGACGTAACCGGAAGCGGTGCTGGCGGACAGGTTCCAGGGAATTTCCATGGTGAGCGAAACGACATGAGGCTGGCTTTGGGCGGCAACCCAGGCGTCAACGCATTTGTTCATAACCGGATCGTAGGTATCGCTGTCCGGTCCGATTCTCCAATTGAACTTGATTTCTCCGGTCATTTGTTCCTTTACGAGGTTGAAAAAGTTTTGTTCGTTGGCCACCCGCTCCGGCGGCAGGAGCGGCGTCGGCGCAATATAGAAATCTATGTCGCGGGCGCTGTAGCCGGGATTATGCAAATCCAGAAGCAAATCCAGCCGGTTGGCCTTGGCCAGTGCGGACAGGCTTTTCATTCCCGCCGCCACTTCGGGAAAATAAGGTTCAGGGTGCCAGTCCTCGTCCTGGTCGTGCGGAATTTGCTCCTTGCCTCCCTGTCCCTCCTCCACACTGTCCACATCCATGATGGGGATGACCACGAGGTCAGCCTTCCCGCGGAGCGATGCGGCGGCGGGGGCATTTGACACGAGCCATTCAACGAATCCACGGGCCACCCAGCTCGAACCGCTTTCCCACGCGTGCTGGCGCGCCTGAATCCAGACGGTGTAACGCGGACCATCGGCCGCACCGGACTGCGAGAGGCGCACGCCGGGAACCGGCCGACCTCCACGCGTGCGGGCCAGCACAAAACTTTTGGCGCAGGGACAAAGGCCGCAGGCCTTCTGAATCAATTGGCCGGCATCCTTCAAAGTAAATGGCGGCCCCCAGGCGAGCCACAACGTGGAGGTGGCGGCATTGATGCGATAAAGGCTCCGGTCGCCGTGCCTTTCGCCTCGCGCGGTGTGCTCCCAATTCGTTCCATCCGTCGAGAATGCCGCATATTCCGGCAGTGAATAATCGGCGGGTAATTTTCTCGTTTTGCCGGGCGTGCCGGTCTGCACGACTCCCTGATTGGCGGCGACTTCAAGCATGAGTGGTTTGTTCGTGTCCACGCCATCAAGGCGGAAATACCACCAACATGGCCAGCCGCGCTTTGGATCGCCAGCGGGTGTGATCTGCACCGTGTTGTGAACAGGATCAATGCCCAAAACTTTGGCCGAGCCGCCGCGGAAATCGGAGCTGACCTGCAATGGCAGGTCGGCAGCCCATGCGATTGAGGCGTCGCAAAGTACAATACCGCTCAAAGCCAGGATGATTAGGGCCGTCAGAACATTGAAAACGATTCGCATGGCCGGTCTTTAATTGGGATTTCCCATTGGGTTTCTGGCCCGCGACTGGCGCGGGTGTTGTTCATGATGGTCTTCCGTTGCAGCCATTTTGCAAGTCGTTTTTCCAGTCCGCGCTCGGTTTTTCTCCGGCGCAAGGGGGTGCGGCGGCATTTTTGGCTCCAACGCCCTTTTTCTCCCGGAAGGATGGTCTTTTCTTTGGGTGCCTTGTGATCCTTTGTGGCCAGGCTCGTTTCCTTGATCTCGCATTTTTTAAGTTTGGTCTTTACATGTCCCACCCATTCGTGTAAATTGATCGGCGTGAGGAGGAGAACGGAGCCAGAAGTCGCGGCCAACGGCCGGCGCAAGTGCCTGTTCCCACCGGTGTCCGGTGGAAGCGCCGAGGAATGCCCCACCACCCCGAAACAGAAAAACTCGGAAAAACACGATAAAACTCACATAAAAAAATGATTTTCCCGGTCCCGCCACCACGGTTGCTTTTTGTACAGCCACACCCCGGTCAAACCAGGTCAAACCAAAATTGAGCCAAATCAAGCCCGGCCAAACCGGGTCCAACCTTTCGCGGTGGCCAATTAAGCTGAATCAAGGCGAAACAAGCCGGCCATCCGGACACAGTTGCGCTGGGCGGCCTTTTCGCGTAAGGTTGGCCCTCATTAAAATGGCTGAAATTTCCAAAGCTTACGAGCCGCAGTCCGTCGAGGACAAGTGGTATGACTTCTGGCTGAAGCAGAACTGCTTCA
>CAZUBG010000295.1:0-4978 GCA_964618545.1 uncultured Bifidobacteriaceae bacterium
TGGTATTATTTGTTCGTGAACTGGGGGGGCTGCTGCGCCGGGGTGGACAGCACTTACAACATCCGCGTGGGCCGCAGTCAGACCGTCACGGGACCGTATTTCGATGCCAGCGGGGTCAACCTGACCAATGGCGGGGGCACGATGGTGCTGGAAAGCAACGCGCGGTACATCGGCCCCGGGCAGGCGGCGATCATGAATGACAACGGCACCAACTGGTTCACGTTTCATTATTATGACGGCAACAACGGCGGGGCGCCGACCCTGGGGCTGATGCGCGTCAACTGGCTGACGAACGGCTGGCCGGCGCTGACGAATGACTGGAGCGCGTTCTATCCCCTGACCACCGATGCGCGCGAGCATCTGGGCCTGTACGATGGCACGCTGGTCAACCACGCCGGCATCACGAATGACGCCTCCCTCGGCAAGGTGCTGAACCTGGACGGCGCGACCAATTATGTGGTCCTGGCCGATCCGGTGGCGAATTGCAGCACCCTCATGGGCTGGGTGAAATGGAATGGCGGCAACCCCTGGCAGCGCATTTTTGACTTTGGGTCGGGCACGACGAATTATTTTTTCCTCACCCCGCTGTCCAACGCCGGCACGATGCGCTTTGCCATCACCACCAACAGCAGCGGCGGCGAACAGCAAATCAACGCGCCGACGGCCCTGCCCATCGGCTCGTGGTGTCACGTGGCGGTCACCCTCAACGGCTCCGAGGGGCTGCTCTATTTGGACGGGGTTCCCGTGGCGACCAACTCCAGCCTCACGATCCGGCCGTGGCAGATTCTGGCGGCCACCAACTACCTCGGCAAAAGCCAGTGGCCGGGGGACCCGTTGTTCAACGGCCGGATGGTTTCGTTTCGCATTTTTGGCCGGGCGCTCAGTGGCACGGAAATCCAGGGCTTCGCCCACGCGCCTCCGGCGCTGGCGCACCGCTACAGTTTTACGAACGATGCGAGCGACTCCATCGGCATGGCGCATGGCACGCTGATGGGCAACGCCACGGCCACCAACAACACGCTCAAGCTCACGGGCGCAACCGGCGGCTATGTGAACCTGCCGGGCGGGCTCGTCTCCGGCTGTGCGGCGGCCACGATTGAATTTTGGGCCGCCTTTGGCGCGAACGCGGACTGGGCGCGCGTTTTTGATTTTGGCAACATCAACGGCGCGTACGGCGGGCAATATCTGTTTTTCTCGCCGCACGACGGGTCGGGCGATCACCACCTGGAAATTTCCACGAACGCCGCGGTGGCCTTGGCCATTCCCGGCGCGCTCGACAACCGCACGGTCTGCGTCACATGCATTGTGGACCCGGCCAACAGCTATTGGGCGGTCTACACCAACGGCATTTTGGAATCCGCCAAAACAAACGCGCTGCCGCCGTTGACCAGCCTGAGCGGCGCGTGGTCGTTCCTGGGCCGCTCCCTCTTCAGCGCCTACCCCTATCTCAACGCGGTGATTGACGAATTCCGCATCTACGACGGCCGGTTGACGCCGCAGCAAATCGCGACGGACTTTCAATATGGCCCGGGCGCGCTGGCGCTGCCGGTGACGCTGGCCCAAACCAACGCGCCGGCCGGCTGGACGCTTTCGTGGCCGTCGTGGGCGGTGGGATTTGCCGCGGAAGGCAGCCCGGATCTTCTGAACTGGACGACGAACGGCCTGACCCCCGGGCTCACCAACGATCTCTGGTCGTTGACCGTCCCCAAAACCAACGCCGTGAAATTCTACCGGTTGCAGCGCTGAACCGGACCGGGTTGTCCCTCCGGGACGACCGCGCCAACGGCGGCTCGCCAAGGTGACTTGGTTGAACCGACACATCACAGCTCACTCTTCGCGAATGACAACGCTGCCGCCGCTTTCGTTCGTGACCACACGAGTTCCAGTCGCTTGCCACTAATAATGCCATTGGTGCGTTGATGGTGGCGCGCCGGTGTTGGTGGCCGTGGCCGCCGGTGTGGGAACTTCCGCCGGCTTGTTTGCGGTGGTGCTTTTGGCGGCGTGGGCACCGCCGCACCACCAGCCACAGGCGGCTAATCCAACCAGGGCGATGGGTGTTTTCATAATGTTGGGAGATGTGCAAGAGGACCGGGTGCGGAAAGCCGGGCCGTTTCCATGCCCGGTTCGGCTGCACTGATATGCCTCAAGTCCCCGGATAAAACCCAGCCAATATTCAGCCGTCCGGGCGGGGCTTTTGCCATGCGGCATTTCACCCGGCAACGACACTTCCCGAAAGCCGGAAAGAAAGTTGCCCGGAACCCCTTTTTCAGGCAAACTGTGGGGCTGTGTCTGAGGCGGGCCCAACATTCAGTTCCCTGCGCCACGGTCGCCGGGAAAACCGACGGCTGTTCTGGGCGCTGGTGCTGTCGCTTTCCGTGCATCTGCTGGGCTGGAGCGCTTATGAACTGAACCTGCGGACGGGCTGGTTTGAACGCTGGCCGGTGTTCGCGCAGTTGCACCAGTTACTGAAACGGGTCCAGCCGCCGCCACCGCCACCGCCCCGGGAACAAACGGAACCCCAACTGGCGTTTGTCCAGGTGCCCGAGGCCGACCCCGTCGCCCCGGCGAAACCCAGGTTTTATTCGAACAACAACTCGCACGCCGCCAATCCGGACGCGGATCAGAACCTCGACAACCCGAAAATCAACGGCCGGCAAACCGACGTGCCGCAAACCGAGACCGCCCATCGCACCCAACTGGCCAAAGCCCAACCGCAGCCCGCAGCCCAGCCCACGCCGGAACAACCCCGGCCCGCCCAGCCCCGTGCCACGCTCAAAGCGGGCGATTTGGACACCGGCAAACCGCAGGAGGCGCAACCGCAGCAACAGGAACCGCAACCCGCGCGCCCCCCCCGCCCGCGCACGCTGAAGGAGGCCTACGCGCAGAATCACATCGCCGGGGTGGAGATGCACCAGGAGGGCGGTGTTTCCCGGCACGCCAGCCTGGCCTCGTTCGACGCCAAAGCCACCCTGTTTGGCGATTACGACGCGGGCTTCACCCAGGCGGTGCAGCAAAAATGGTATGATTTGCTCGACAGCCAGAATTTTGCCGGGGACTGCACCGGCCGGGTCACGCTGCATTTTCACTTGAATTATGACGGGACCATCACCGATGTTTCCATGGTGGATCGCACGGTGGACATGCACTACGCCTATCTCTGCCAGCAGGCGCTGACCGAGCCGGCGCCCTTCGCCAAATGGCCGGAGGAAATGCGCCGGGAGATCGGCGGCAACAGCCGGGACATGACGTTCACTTTTTTCTATTATTGAACCGCGACGGATGAATGATTTATGGACATATTGATATACATACTCCTCGGACTCACCTCGGTGGTCGGACTCGCGATCATCGGCGAACGCTCCTTTGCCCTGCGCTGGGCCAAAGTCGTGCCGCCGGAAATCACGGCCGCCCTGGCCTCCTGCCGCACCCGCGACGATGTGAAAATGCTGGCGCGCGTCTGCGAGCAAAAGCCCTCGCCGCTGGGGCGCCTGCTCCTGCTGGCCGCCCACCACATTGACTGGCCCAAGGATGAGAACGTGGAGTCGCTGCAAACCGCCGCCCGCCACGAAATCGTCCGGCTGGAGCGCCGCCTGGTGGTGCTGGAAATCATTGTCGGCATCGCCCCCCTGCTCGGCCTGGTGGGCACGATCGTCGGCATGATGACCCTGTTTGGCAACGTGGGGCAGACCGGCCTGAACGACGTGGCGCGGCTGGCCGGCGGCATCGGCTTGATTCTCAAAACCACCCTGATCGGCCTGCTGATCGCCATTCCGGCCCTCATCACCTGGAGTTATTTCAGCAAAAAAGTCGAGGTTTTTGCCGTGGAGATGGAGGCCTTGTGCGAGGAATTCATCCGCCGCCAGTACCTCGATAAAAAACCCTGACCATGCGCTTTCTCGTATCCAAACGCCGGCACACGCCCGCCGTCATCATCGTGGCCCTGATTGACGTCCTGATCGTGCTGTTGATTTTTTTGATGGTCACCACCACCTTCAAACAGCAGCAATCATTGCGGATGAGCCTGCCGGCGTCCTCACAGGCGAAGCAGGCCGGGGCGAATGAAAACCAAAAGACGCTGGTGGTGAACATTGACCCCAACGGCGTTTTTTCGCTGGGGAATGACAAGACGGCCAAAACGTTTGACCAGATTGAGGCGGAACTCCGCACCCAGGTGGAGAAAGACCCGCAGCTTGTGCTGGCCATCAATGCCGATGAAAAAGCCCCCTGGGGCCGGGTCGTCAGGCTGCGGGACGCGGCCGCCGCCGCCAACGTCAAATCCCTGGTCGCCTTCACCAAGGACACGCCCAAGCCGTGAGGGCCAAAGGCCCGGCTTTATCTCAGCCCGGGGCCTCGCCCCAGGTTCCAGAACCAACGAATATCCAAAAGGGCTGAAAGCCCGATCCGATCTTCAGTCACCCGCCCTAATATTGCCTTTTCCCCCTCTGCTCTCTGCGATCTTTGTGGTAACATTTCGTTTATCCCCTCCCATTTCCGGTCCAACCCCCCCGCCTTTGTTCGTGTCTTTCGGGTATTTCGTGGTTAAAACTTCCCCGTTTCACCTTCCCTCTTTCCGCTGTTTCCCATTGCCTATCAACGACTTGCAAGCCGGGCGAATTTTTTCGTTGATTTTGCCCGACAAACGGCGGCTTATGAGGGGCAGGCAAATCAGTTTCATGAACTCCGGGGCGACCAGATTAAAACCAAGACCAAGGCCAGTGCCGGGCGTTCCGGGCGCGTTCGCTCCCCGGCAGAGCGCGGGTGTCTCACCCGCAGCGCGAACGCAGGCAGAAAGCGCTTCCGAGACCTTCCCGGGTCTTGGCGGGCAGTTCGCCTGTGCTGCGGCTGGTACAGTGGGTCGGGGTGGGAATGGCTCGTTCCCAATTACCCCGCCCCTCCGCCAACCCGGCCGGAGCGCCGGCTTGGAGCCGGCTTTGGACCTGCGGACTCGCTGCGCGAATCCGCTTCAAGCCCGTAGGGC
>CAZUBG010000296.1:0-4872 GCA_964618545.1 uncultured Bifidobacteriaceae bacterium
ACCGCCTCAATCCCAAAGCTGCCCGCAATGATGGCCTTCCGCTGGCAGCCTAATTAAGAATTTTGTCTCACACCCCCACAATAGGCGGTCGTTGGCTGCTGATTGACAAGGAAGATCTGTCCTTGTAGATCTCTTTTCACCCTCATTGTCCGGCTGGAAATCGCTGAGTGCTTCTGGCTGGGTTTTGCACCAGCTTTTCCGCTTCGCGTAGAAAAATGCGGGCCATGAGCCAGCCTTGCAACTGTCCGGATTTATTATCACCGAGTTCCAGTTTTTTGTTGAAATGATTCTCAACCATTTCCCGGCCAAGTGACAGCTCGGCATCGGCTTTGTCAGTTTTGCCAAGTTTAATCAAAGTCCAGCCCAATAAAATATGCCTCGTGGCAATGCAGGATGCAGCCTGACCGGGGTAGCCTGCGCATTTATCAAGCCAATCCGAAGCGGTCGTGAAGTTGCCCTGCCGGAATTCCCACAACGCCAGGGCGATTGTTCGCCAGGCGGCGTAAAAAGAGGCGTCATTTTTTTGGGGATCTTTGCTGGCCAAAGAATCGGCAAGCAGTTTTGCCAACGGGTCCAGCATTTTCATGGTTGATGAATCGGCAGGCACCAACAGGCTGGTTTTGACCAGATGCTCGGCGGCAATCAGATTGGTTGTGCCGGCCAGCCGGGTGAGTTCCATGCGGCGGATGCGGTCGTAGCCTGCGAGGTCACCGGCCTCGACCAATAACGGGGCGGCCAGCAGCAAATCGCGCGTCGCGGCATCGGTCTGGTCCGCCTTGTCCACTTGATTTACCTGCACCAACACGGAAAAACGATCGGCTGCTTGTTTCCAATTTCCTTGGAGCGTGTTCCAGATGCCCAAATCGCGAAATACCGTGGTTGCATCCATTGAAGGCGAAAACAGTTCCGGCGGAACCTGCTTCAAAAGCTCATCCGCCTCCTTCATTCGGCCGTGGTTCGCCAGCACTCCCGCCTGCGTGATTTTTTCACGCGCCTCCGCCTTTTTTCGCAGCTGCATTTCGTTGGCGCGAGCCTGTTCGGATTCAATGCGGGACTGCTCTGCTTCCTGCCGCAACCGCGCCTGCACTGTGAGCGCCTCTCGCTCTCGAAGAAAAAGCCAGGTTGAAGCACTCAGGCCAATAACCAAGGTAACGGCGACAATGGTGCCGGCCGCAAAAACCACCTTATTTCGCCGGACCAGTTTTCGCAGTCGGTAAAATTGGCTGGGGGGACGCGCCACGATCGGTTCACAGTTAAGGTAGCGTTGAATGTCCATCCCCAGCCCGTTGGCCGTTTCATAACGGCGAGCACGGTCTTTTTCCAGCGTTTTCATGACAATCCAATCCAAATCACCCTTTATGCATTTGATAAGCTTGGGTGGTTCGGCATGGCGGAATTTTGCGGTGGCCGTCAAATCCGTGTTCGACAGCGAGGTCAGCATTGTGGATGGTCTTTGCGGTTCATCTTCCCGCAACGTCCGCTGCATTTCATATAAGCCGGAGTTGACCAGTTCCTTTTGGTCAAAGGGCGTCCGTCCTGTCAGCAGTTCGTAAAGCAGGACCCCAAGCGAATAAATGTCGCTGCGTGTGTCCACGTCGAGCCCGCTCATTTCCGCCTGCTCCGGACTCATGTAAGCGGGGGTGCCAATGAATTGGCCATATTCGGTGTAGACAGTGGTGTTCGCCAATTTTCCGGCCATGGCTTTGGCAATACCGAAGTCAATTACCTTTGGCACGGGCACTCCGTCGCGTAGCGTGACCAGGATGTTGGAGGGCTTGATATCGCGATGGATGATGCCTTTTTGATGCGCGTGCTGGATGGCCTGGCAAACTTGAATGAACAGATTCAATCGTTGCCGTGCGTCGAGATGGTTTTCGTCGCAGTAAGTGGTTATCCTCATGCCATGAACCAGTTCCATGATGAAGAAAGGCCGGCCTGCCTCAGTTGCCCCGGCGTCGAAAACCTTGGCGATGTTCGCATGATCCATCAGCGCCAGAGCCTGACGTTCTGCCTCGAAACGGGCGATGACGCTCCTCGTATCCATCCCAAACTTGATCACTTTTAGTGCCACATGCCGGCGAACCGGTTTCTCCTGTTCCGCCAGATACACCACGCCACAGCCTCCTTCACCAAGCAGTTGCAAAATGTGGTAGTGCCCGACACGCCCGCCGATTTCTTCTACGCGCAGTTGATCGTCCCCGCCCGCAACGGCAACCGTTCGAAAATCCCCAGCCCTGGTTACAAAATTTGAAACACCCGGTGAAAAGAGACGGTCGCTTTTGGCGTGGGCGGCAAGAAGCAGGGAGATTTGTCGACGCAGTTCAGGATCGTCAGCGCAGGATTGATCCAAGAAAACCTGACGGTCGTCAGGGTTCACGATTTGCAGCGCGGCCTCAAACAATGATTGTTCTTTTGCAGTTCCAGCGTCCATGATCTGGCTTAACGGGGGGGATTCATTTCCTCTTCGATGTCTTTGAGCAGCCAGGCCTTGGCGAAGGTCCATTTGTTCTGCACCGTGCGTTCCGTTACCCCGGTCATTTCCGCCACCTCGGCGTTGGTCAGGCCGCCAAAAAATTTTAACATCACCACCTGCGCCAGTTCCTGGTCTTTTGCCTGTAGCCGTAACAACGCCCCATCAATCATCAAGACCCGCTCCTCCGGCACCTCGTCGGCGATGTCCACGTCGTCAATGCTGACATATACGGGACGCGCGCCGCGTTTCAGACTCATTTTTTGGCGAGCGCGCTCAATCAAAATTTGGCGCATCGCTTGCGCCGCCGCCCGGAAAAAATGGGCGCGATTCTGCCAGACCTTTGCATTGCCATCAAACAGCCTCAACCAAGCTTCATGCACCAAGGCCGTGGCCTGGAGGGTCTGCCCGGCCGATTGTCCGGCCATGCGGGCAGCCGCCAGTTGGCGCAATTCGTGGTAGACCAGCGGAAGCAAGTCCTCGGATGCCCGGCCACCCTGGTGAAGTGATTGCAAAACCCGAGTGACATCACTTTTGGCTTCGTCGTTACACATGTCGCTCAGAATTGATGTTTGCGTCCGGCTATGGACCTTAAATAGCAAGGATGTCACCGGCAAGTCAATTGGAAACCCCGTCTGCTGGCGGTCGGCGATTTATCCTGAAAATAATTTTCCGCTTTTTGTGAAGGAATACGTTTCTCAATTTAGAAGCCTGATGTTTTATGAGCAGCCAATTTGAAGGTGTCGCAACTCGTCGTTCCGACCCGAGGGCGGATTTCGTCGCGCGGCGAGTGGCAAACTGCGCGGACGGGCACCGGCAGAACTTGAGGCTGTCCGGTGTCCAAGCAAAAAAGGATCAGCCATGCTCAGGAAAACAATAATTATAAACCTCTACCAATTCATTACAGCCAGCCATCAAAAACTTAAAATATATGAAAAAAGCAACCCTGCCCTCCTGTACAATTGCCCGGCGGTCAAAGCTTGATTCACCAAGGGTGACGCGCCTGATCTTGAACTTTTGTACTTTGATCGCGGCCTTCTCGTTAGGTTTACAGACGGCTTCGCCGCAGGTTACCTTTGATCCGTCGGAAGGCTACCCCACTGCCCCTGCCGGTTTCACACCGTCGGGATCGGCCGTCAACAGCTCAACGACCGCCATTGCGTTTGGCAGTGGAAACGCGGAGGGGTGGACGCTGAGTTCGTCAACCGCAACCGGGCTCGTCGTCAGTGCGACGTCATCCGGCTCTTTTGCAGGCGATCAGGCACTCGGCACTGGTACCACATCGAGTGGGCAAACCTACATCGGTGCCTTAAATCTCGGGCTCAACGGCATATCGAGTTTTACTTTTGACGTTTATGATTCCGTGGGAATTAGCGCCCAAGCTACGGTGGGAGGATACTATAACGCCGGCTCGGATGGCCAATTCCATCAAAGTGCGGACACCGGGGTTGTCGGTGGTATCCTTAGCGACGAGCAATTTGGCATCCGGGGTGCCAATTTCGGAACCGCGTATGGTTCCGGCGTCGCCCCGACGCTCAATAATTGGTATCAATTGACCCTCACCTACAATTATGTGGCCAATTCAGCGACACTCAGCGCCTTCGATCTCACGACCAGTTCAGCGGTGAATTTAGGTGGGTCAGGGGGCAACTTCACCGAGACAATTGGCAGTCTGTATGGTGCAACCGCTAATCCTGCAAATTATGAGGGGGTGGTGGTGCGTGTGACTGCTGATGGGGAGCTTGATGTTGTCAGCGCAAATGCCGTTCCTGAACCAAGCTCCGTCGCGCTCATGGTGGGCGGCCTCTGTGTGTTGCTTGGCGTCCACCGCTCCCGCAAGCTCCGGCCCGCGTAGTTTACCGTCACGACAAAATGAAGTTGATTGCCGTGGCATGATTGTAATGTTGCGGCGATTTCGGTTCATACCGATGAGCTTCGGCCATTTGTGCCGCCACAAACCAAGGTCATTCATTGTTAGTGAACAGCAGCGATGTTTTGAATGTCAGGAGGTCAGTTCCAGTCTGCATCGCCGCCTGGCTGACAAACTATCCTGCAAATTATGGGTCTGTGGAACAATTTGTGGGTGACTGCAGGATGATTGGCGTTATACATCAGTATTGTTGATTGATTTTCTGGCGTGGTGGGCGCGCCTATTCGCCGGGGCGGGGCGAGTCCGTTACGCGTGGCGACCGGCGGCAACGCGAGCAGTGGCTCGAAGCTCGTTGCCGCCGCCCGCCCGCCCCGGCGAATCGGACGGCGCGGCTGGGGTTTCGCGTTGGCGGGTTGAAAACGGGGAAAAAAAGATGACCTTTGGTTGTGGACCGGGTCGCCACCGGTTGAACCCATCACCAAAGGTCGAACGTGCAAGTGGAACTTAAGACGATTTTGAATGCCGTGCAACA
>CAZUBG010000297.1:0-4862 GCA_964618545.1 uncultured Bifidobacteriaceae bacterium
GATGCCGCCGACCAGCGGCGCGCGCCGGCCGTGGATGAGCGCGCAGCCCTCGTTGCGCACGCGCGGAAAACCGTCGCCGTAGCCAATCGGCAAAATGGCGATGCGCCGCTCCGTCTTTGCGGTGTAGCGCATTCCGTACCCGACGGTTTCGCCCGGTTTCAGTTTTTGAATCGCCGCAATGCTCGCCTTGACCGACATCACCGGCTGAATCCCCGGAAGGGTGCGGCAGACCTGCGAGGGAAACACGCCGTACAGCAAAATGCCCGGGCGCACCATGTCCAGATGCGCGTGCGGCAGATCAAGGAAACCGCCGCTGTTGCACGTGTGCCGCAACGACACGGAAATCTTCCGCTGCGCCATGCCCTGCAGCACTTCGTTGAAGCGCGCGAATTGCAGGTTGGCAAAGGTCTTGTCCAACTCATCGGATTGCGCAAAATGGGTCATCACGCCTTCGAGCAGCAAGGGCTTGGCCGCCGCCACCTGTTCAATGAGCGGCAGGGCTTCATCCCAGCGCACGCCGTACCGGGTCATGCCGGTGTTGATCTTAATATGCACCGGCGTTTGACGCCCTTGATCCGCCGCGATTTTGGCCAGCGTGCGCACCGTGTGCGGCTCATTCACGCAGACGGTCAGGTGGTGCGCCACGCACCATTCCAGTTCAGCCTCCCGGCGTTCGCCCAGCAGCAACAGGGGCGCGGTGACGCCCGCGTCGCGCAGGGCCATGGCTTCTTCCAGCGTGCTCAGGCCGAAGCCCCACGCCCCCTCTTCGAGCGCGATGCGCGCCACATCCAGCGCGCCATGGCCGTAGGCCTCGTCCTTGACCACGGCCAGCAGTCGCACCGGGGCGGGCAGGTCGCGGCGGATCAGTTGCAGATTGCGGCGCAACCGGCCGAGATCAATCTCGGTCCACGCCGGTCGCAGCGGAAAGCTATCAGAATGCATGTTCATTAATTCGTCAAACCGGTTTAGCACGAATGGGCCGCCTGATAAATGGTTAAATGATGAAATAAAAACGGCCCCTGCCGGCCACGGGAGGGGGCAGCCGGACCGTTCGCAAAGTGAGAATTCCTTCGGGAGTTACCGCCCCTTGATCCGCAGGACCGTCACGGAATGGGGGGTAAAGCTGAGCGAAAACCCGGGGGCGGCGTTGGTGATGACCGACGTGACCGGCGACACCTTTTCGGGATCGGTCATGGAGTTGACATCGGACAAACTGGCGCCGGACAACACAGTGGCTTTGGCCTGCGGTTCCACCTGGGAGCAGCCGGCCAGGTGGATGTCCGCCGCCAGCGCGGCCGCCCCGGGATTGACCACTTTGAGGATGATTTCGCCGGCCTGCTCGTCCCGCGTGGCGCTGGCGTAAAGGTTTTGCACGCCGGAAGGGGTGGTTTCCACGCCCGTCAGCGTCGTCGGCAGCACCTCGTCACCCCGGTTGCAACTGAAAAGCTGCTGCACATAATAATTGGGGGTGGCAAAAACATGCAGGCTGTCCGCCCAAATCAAATTGGGCCGCCACTGCCAGGCATCCACGTTGCCAAACAACGGCGCATAGGAGGCCATGCGCACGACCCCCGCATTGCGCTCCAACCCCGTCAGGTAGGCCGCCTCCGACAGCGCGCACACGAGGTTGTTCTCGTTTTTCGTGCTGACGATGCCAACGCTCTGCGCCGCGTACTCGCCCATGAACACTTTGGGCCCGTTGACGTCGTAATGGTCATAACGATGCGAGTTGCTGAAAAACCAGTCCGGCTTGGCATAGCAATGCTCGTCCACCAGATCCGCGTTCAATGCGCGCAGTTTGGACCAGGCCAGTTTAAATCGTTCGTCCCCCGGCTCCGGGCCGGCGGCCGCCACCAGCTTGATCTCCGGGTACCGGGCCTTCAACACCTTCGCAAAGTCGGTGTAACGCACAAAATACTGTTCCCCCCACTGTTCGTTCCCCACGCCCATCATTTTCAGATGAAAAGGTTCGGGATGTCCCATGGCCGCCCGTTTGGCACCCCAGACACTGTCTGCCGGGCCGTTCGCAAATTCGACCAGGTCCAGTGCGTCCTGAATGTAATTCGTCAACTGGTCCGGCGCGCACAACTCACCGGAATTAAACTGACAGGCCATGCCGCAATTTAAAATCGGCAGCGGTTCCGCCCCGATGTCCTCGCAAAGTTGGAAAAACTCAAAAAACCCGAGTCCAAAGGACTGGAAATAATCCGGCGTCGGACGATGAAGAAATTCATAGTTCCAGCGGTTGATCAACAGCTTGCGCTCTGCCACGGGGCCAATCGTGTTTTTCCACTGATAACGCCGGGCGAGCACGCTGCCCTCCACAATGCAGCCGCCGGGGAAACGCAGAAAACCCGGTTTGAGATCCGCGAGCTTTTGCACCATGTCCGCCCGCAGCCCGCCCGGACGGTTTTTCCAAGTGTGCGCCGGAAACAAGGACACCATGTCCACATCCAGCGTGCCTTTGCCTTCCACCAGCACCGCCAGCCGCGCTTTGGGATCCGTATCCTTGGGATGCAGGGTGGCGGTGCATTGGCTCCAAACATTGGTGACTCCCTTTACCAGCACCGAGTCCAACAGGGTTCCGTCGCCGCCGTAAAGCTCCACCCGCAGCACCGGGGCGTCCGCCACGCGGCGAACCTGGACGGAGAAATGATAGGTCTCGTCCCGGCTGACCCCCATGCCGCGAAACCCCTCGTTGGAAATCCCCAAGGGGGCCGTGCCCTGGGAAGCAATCCGCACATAGTGCGGGTTGGCGTCATTAAAGGGCGCGTCATCCCGCACCGTGATTTCCCCTTTGGCGAGGCTCGGGTTGATTTTTGTCCAGCCCATCAGGGGATCGGGAAACTCGAACGACCGGTTCTTCACCAATTCGGCGTAAAGGCCGCCATCCGCGCCGAAATTGATGTCCTCAAAAAATATCCCCCACATGGCCGGATTGATTTTTGCGCCGGGCTGCCCGGTCTGAACTTCAATGGTCACAGCCGGGGCGGAAAGGGCGGCGGTCAACAGGACGGTCAACAGGGCGGTTCGGAGTGGGCTGGGCATACGCATGATGGATTTGGTTTTTAAAAAGGAACGGGCTGATGTCACAAAATAATTGGTCGGGGCATGGGTTCCACGTCCCTTTAATATCGGAAATCCGGCAACCAGGGCAACATCATTATTACCAACGGAAGCTCAGCTTGGAATATCAGCCTGTGACCAATGACCATCAATCAACCGCCACATATTTCCATTGGGGTTTTTGTTCCGCAGCGCGGCCGGCAGACGCGCGGGCCGGACATTGTCGTAGCAGGCCAGCATGGCAAACCGGCGCAACGACGCAGGAAAGCCCACTGCGGTGAATCCGGGGTGGCCGGTGGCGGGGAAGGGACCGCCATGATTCATGGCCGGGCTGACCGCCACTCCCGTGGGCATTTTGTCATTGAGCAACCGGCCCACCCGGCGGCGCAGGAGGGGCGCGCAGATCCCATACACCTCCTCGTCACTCCCGTTGGTGTCGGAATAAAGGCAGCCGGTGAGATTGCCTTCCAGGTGCCCCAGCACAGCGGCCACCTGGGCGGCATCACGCGCGAAGACAAACAGCGAGGCATTGCCAAACGCCTCCGTCTGCAATTTTTCCGGCGCGCCCAAGAAAGCGTCGCCACTCACCCGCAGGAGGGTGTTGGCAAAACGACAGCCGGGGGCGGCCACCGGCTGGCCGCCCGTGACCAGTTGCGCACCCGCCGCCAACAGCGTGGCCACGCTGACTTGCAAGCCGCGGGCCACCCCGGCCGACAACAAGGGAGCCACCGGCGCCGCGGCAAACTTTTCCGCCACGGCCGTCAGAAAAGATTCCGCCGCCGCCCCCGCCGTCAGAATAACCAGACCTGGATTGGTGCAGAACTGGCCGCCAGCCATGAGGCAACTGGTGGTGAATTCCTCCACAATTTTCGGCCCGCGTTCGGCGAGGGCCCCCGGTAAAATCACCACGGGATTCAAACTGGAAAGTTCCAGATAAATGGGTTTCCCTACGGCATCCGCCGCCGCTTTAAGCCGCAGTCCGCCCGCCCGGCTGCCGGTGAAACCCACCGCTCCCAACCGCGGATCGGCTGCCAGCCGGAGACCATCCTCGGAGGCTACATTGTAAATCATTTGGACGGTCGCCGGGGGCAAACCACTCTCCAGCACCGACGCCAGCGCCTCTTCGGCCAGCAGCCGGCTGGTGCCGGGATGACTGGGATGCGCCTTGGCAATGACCGGGTTTCCGGCGGCAATGGCCGAGGCAAAATCGCCGCCGGCCACGCCATTGTAAGCAAACGGGAAATTATTGGGTCCAAAGACCAGCACCGGTCCCACCGGTTCCAAGACTGATCGCAAATTAATTTTGGTGTCAATGGCGGGCAATGCCCACGAACCGTCGAGCGCGGCGGCGGCGGCCTGCCGCAACTGGCTGGTGGTGCGCGGCAATTCCACTGCGGCCAGCCGGGGCGTCTTGGGCAGTCCGGTTTCCAGATGAGCGAGGTCAACAATTTCCCCGGCCCGCGCCTCGAGGCGCGCGGCGTAGCGCGTCAGAAAATCCGCCAACGTCTCCGGCGGGGTCTTCCGCAGCAAAGCGGCCGCCTGCGCGGAGGCTTGAAGGAGGGTTTCACAATCTTCCCAAGTGCTGGTGGGGAATTCGCCGGGGAGGGATTCGCCGGTGGCGGGATTTTCGGCGCGGAAGCTTCCGGCGGCCCGGGCGGGCCGCCACTGACCGGCAAGTAAAACAGGTTGGAGGGTCATGGCGTATTTGAGTTAAACCACAAGTTGTCAGTAACAGAAGAAATTGGCGGAAGGGGTGGGATTCGAACCCACGGATGGATTGCTCCATCTCCTGATTT
>CAZUBG010000298.1:0-4852 GCA_964618545.1 uncultured Bifidobacteriaceae bacterium
CGACCTGGCCGCGTGTTTTGGCGACCACCGCCAGCAGGTGTTTGTGGATCATTCGTATCCGTATAGCCAACCCCGTATAGGCAAGGCTGGCAGGAGGAGTTAAAGTACGGGGAATGTCAGGCGACTTGCTTTGGCGCAGCTTTCCAGGCGGTGGGGGTCAACTCGGCGATGCGGGTGATCGGCCAGTCGCTCAGTTTGGGCAGGACGTCCGTGAGATAGGCGCGGAGGTTGATCTCCAGGCGGCGGCAGGTTTCGACGATGGAGGCGATGGCCGCCACTTTGGGGCCGGCTTCGGCGCTGCCCAGATGCAGCCAGTTTTTCCGTCCCAGAGCCAGCGGGCGCATCGCGCCCTCGCACCAATTATTGTCGATTTCCACCCGGCCATCGGTCAAATAGACTTCCCCCCGGCTCCACTGGCCCAACGCGTAGTCGCAGGCCTGAGCCAGTTTGCCGCCCGGCGGGATCTGCTGGCGGATTTCCACCAGCCGCGTTTTCAAGGCCGCCAGGACGGGCGCACTCTGGCTTTGGCGCAGGGCCAGCCGCTGCGCGGGTCCCAGGCCCGTCTCGCGGGCTTCTTTTTCCAGGGCATAAAGCTGAGCGATCCGGCCGATGATTTCAGGCGGCAGCGGATTCTGGGGCGCGAGTTTGCCCGCGTCCACAAAGCCGCGCCGAACATGGGTCATGCAACCGACGAAAATGATGCCTTCGCCCAATTTATCATAGGCGGCATAGCCGTCGCATTGCAGCTTGCCGCGAAAGCCTTTCAGGAAGGCGGCCGGCCCCTCGCGGCTGCGGCTCATTTGAAAGTCGAACCCCACCCGCCCGCCCGGTTCGCTGTATTCCCAAAAATAGGCTTGGTGATGGCGCCCGGTTTTTTCGCCCGTCTGCACCGGCACAGGGGTTTCATCAGCTTGCAGATAGGGTTGCCGCCGCAACTCGTCGGCCTGGGCCCGGACGACGGACCGCAGCCACTCCCCGGCGGCCAGCACATCGTCGGTCACCGTTTTGCGGTCCAGTTCCACGCCGTGATTGTCCGCCAGAATGGCGAGCTGGCGATAAACCGGCTGGTGCAGTTGGTGTTTTTGGCACAGCACTTCGATGATGAACTCGTTGGCGAGCTTGCTCTTGGGCACGATGCGGGGCGGCACGGGCGCGGTGGCGACGCCTTGTTCGGGCCGACAATGGGAGCCGCGCTTTTCGCGCTTGATCACCTTGACAAAAAATTTGGCCGGCTCGCAGCCCAGTTCCTCATGGGTTTCGAAACCGATCACGGGCCGCTCGGCCCCGCATTGATCGCACCGGCAGTCTTCGGGAGGACAGGGCATGAGGACTTCGCGCCGTTCCAAGTGGGCGGGCAAGGGGGCGCGGCCGGGATGCTGGGTCCGGGGCTTCCTGGCCCGGGGCGGCGGCGTCGCTTTTTCCGCTGCCGTCCGCTGGGTTTCCTGCTGGGCTTCCGCCACCGTGACGCTGGCCTCTTCGAAGAGCAGCGCCATTTGCGCCGGGGAAAGCTGTTCACTGCGGGGACCCCAAATCCGGAAATTGAGCAGGCGGATTTTCTCCGCCTGAATGTGAATGATTTTGGCCTGGGCTTGGAGCTCGCGATCCTGCGCCTGCAGCTCCCCTTTCTGGGCTTGGAGCTGTTGGTCCTGCGCCTGGTTGATTTGTGCCAGCCGCACGTTCTCCGCCTGCAAACCTTCCAAGGCTTGCCGGACTTCGGCGGGCAGGGGGTCAAGCGCGATCATTTGTAGGTATAGGTACACTATACCTCAACGGCCGCACCGTCAATCTTTTATTTGATTTTTTTTGTTTTGTTCAGGCCGCCTTGCGCCGCCACGGCCGGGCTTGGGTCTTCGCCAGGTCCAGGCCCGTCAACAGCAGCGTCAGCTCCTCGGCGGCGATCCGCAAGGCCCCCGGCTCGGGGGTGTCGGGCCACGCAAAGCAGCCCCGGCCCATCAGTCGCTTGGCGCACACCCAGACCCCGGTGCCGTCAAAATAAAGCAGCTTGAGCCGGTTTTTTCGGCGGTTGGTGAACACAAACAGGTTGCCACTTAACGGATCCTCCTTGAATTGATGGGTGATCAGGTCGCTCAACCCCTCGAAGCTTTTGCGCAAATCCGTCGCGCCGCTGGCCGGGTAAATCCGGGTCGCCGGACTCAGGGGGATCATAACGCGGGCAACAGTTGCAACAAGGCGGCCAGTTCGGCGGCGGCAAACCCGGAGCGGACTTCCAGACTCAGGCCGCTCGGCCAGTGCAATCGGTAAGCGGCGACGGCCGGCTCCGCCGCCAACAAATTGGGCACGGCCACAAACGCACAGGGACGGTCCGGCGGGCGGGACGCCACCCGCCGCCGCCAGGCGTGGAGCGTCGAAACCCCCAGGCCAACTTGGCTGGCAAATGCTTTATCCGGCAACGGGCTCGACCGCCAGGCTTCCAAAATCTTCACCCGCTGCTCTGGGGTGGCATGTTTGCGAACCACTGATGAGTTTTGCATCCCTCACAGTTTGCCAACACGGACAAACCTTGCCTAGCCGGGGTTGGCTACACGGATACACTGCAACCGCCAATGGCTCACGGCCAGAGTGATTTCAGGAACAGTGAGCGAGTCAGGACGGTTGGCAAGTTCTGACGGCAAGCGGCCTGTCTCGCGCACCAGGGATGAACGTTTTCAGGAACAGCCGATGGACGACGGCGGTTTCGATTCCCGGAACGCTGCCGGAACATCGGCGTTGCGATTTCAGGCACGCCGCCCTTTCGAGATATGTTACGCACACGGCAAGGGGTTGGTGTCCTCTGCCGAAATTGACCGAATGAGACCGAACAACGCCGAATATCTGGCCGCTGTTAATGGCCGCGATTTACCGAGAGTGGCCGCGACTAAACGGCTGGATGTGGCAAGTTTCATGGGCGCTGGACTGCAACGGTTATGACCTGGGCCGATGCACCTGCACCACCTCTGTTATGCCAAGTCCCTTGTCCCACAAGGAGAATAGCGTCCAGGGCTAAAATTGAATCTCCCGCTTTGCCTCACCCGAAGACAGTTCAATTATTTCAAAACCTTCACGCGCCACTTGTCCGCGCCCAAATAGGTAAAGCGAACCTTTCCACTTTTTAGCTTCGCTGGAATGCCCAAATCGTCCCGCTTAAATTTCGCCTGATGCGATATGCCTCCTTCATGCCAAATGATTTTTAACTTGTCTGCGACATCAACCGGCTCACCAAAAGAACTCATACTTTTCTCAGAAAGTCGATCTTCAGCATGAACTGGAACTAAAAGGCCAGGCGATGTCCATAGCGGAAGTCCGTCTATCGAATCCACAACGATCTCGTTGGTGCCAAGATTGAAATAGACGAAGTCAATTTCGTTCATTCCATGACAGCCCGAACAGGCTAACATTAGAGCAAAAAATGCAATGAAGTTCTTCATTTATCAAAATTTTACCCCGGATGCTATTGCCGACCCTTCAATCCACGGATAGGCGTCGTTAATACCGCCTTTCGCTACTGATTCACCAACATCACTGTGTGTGCTCGGTATTGGAGGATCGTAGTTATAGACCTTGTGCTCTATACCGCCAGAGAAGTGGTATGTTGGAAAATACCACTGTGATGTTGAAGTTTTTACCGCATGGTAGAAATGCGCGACATTGGGAGGAACGGCGCCGGGCGGTTGCACAATTGTCATATTGACAGCATCAAAAAGACCTATCCAGTTGACGGGAATTGGTTTTTTGATGCCACAACCACAATTGCACCCCAGATCATTTAGGAGTTGGGCGACCTCGACCGCAGCAACAGCACCTCGGCTCCAACCCGTCAAGTTTACTGTAAAATTCTCTCCTCCAGCCGCGCAATAATCAGCGCAAATTGTATGATACACGTTGAGTGCGATAGGAAAAGTATCAATTCCTGTCGGACCATCTCGTGGCCCTCGGAAGTATCTTGCTGGGCTTTCTTTTGTCCAATGGATAAGCAGCCATGGGTTTGATATGTCAGCAGCAGTTGTCCATGTGCCGTCAATCGCGTAAAGCGCCAGCCCAAAGTCATCGCCAAAATCTATAGAATCGTTGTCAACGAAACGATACAAATTCCCCTCACCATTTTCTTCAGCAGATACTTCCATCTGATTATTGTTGGCAAAACCCAATTCTTGAATAGGATCCCTGTTTGGCCACGTCCCCGTGCTCGGCTTGTAATACCGATACCCGTAGTAGAGGAGGTCCGATTCGTCATCGTCATATTTCGTCGAAAACCGGAAAGGATTGGCCGTGGCCATGGGGCCGGTTTGGCGGATGACTTCACCAAAGGGGCCGTATTCGTAGCCCGCCAGCAGCGTGCCATCGCCCGCGTTGACGAGGGCGGACACATTCCCATTGCCATCGTAAGCAACAAAGGCGTTGGTGGTGGCGGTGCCGTGATAGGTCACTTCCAACAGTCCACCCACGCCGCCTGCGTCTTGTGCCGAGCCGCTCAGGTCGGTGCCCCAGACGTAATTCCGAATCGGCGCGTTGTTGGCCCCCAGCTCGGCGATCAGGTTCCAGCCGTCATACAGGAAGGTGGTGGTGCTGGTCACCCCGTTATTGGCGACGGTTTTCTGGATTCGCCGGCCTTTCGTGTCGTAGGCAAAGGTCAGTTGGTATTGCGGGCCGGCGCTGGTGTTTACCGTCATGCCGATCAATCGGTTTTCCGCATCCCAGGTGTAGGTCCAGCGGCCGTCGCTGGTCAGATTGCCGTCGGCATCGTGTTGAAAATGTTCCGGCTCCTGCGCCACATACAGGTGGCCGCTCACGCTGGTGACCGCCCCGGTGACCGACACATTCAGCCAGGCCGCTTTCAGCCCATTGTTCGTCCCCA
>CAZUBG010000299.1:0-4844 GCA_964618545.1 uncultured Bifidobacteriaceae bacterium
TTTCCGATTTTGTCTGTCCCATCCGTGAAATCCGTGGTAAAAAACTCCCCGTCTTAAACCACAGGGGACAGGGGATTTGTAACCACAGAGGCACAGAGGGCACAGAGGGAGACCAAGACAAACGCGGGGATAATTAACCGCAGAGAACGCAAAGATCGCAAAGGGAAAAAGGGCGTTGAGCCAGCGCCGTCATCGGTTCCTGTCTCTGTCTTCCCGGTGAGCTGTGCAAATGCCGGCGAGGCGGCAAGACCGCAAAACTTCATGCTCGCGCTAACGCGCTCGCAACGCCCGGTGAGGGCACCGGGCCTGCAGGACGGAGGTCACCAACCTGTAGGCCGGGTCCCCTGACCCGGCGTCCGTTCCCGTCTTCTGCTTTCTCCGTGTCCTCTGTGCCTCCGTGATAAAAAATTCCCCGGCTTTTCTCTGTGTTCTCTGCGTTCTCTGCGGTTAAAAACTTCCCCGCCTTTTCCGCTTTCTGCTTTGGTTTTTCCGTGGTGAAAACAAAAAACCCCGCCCATTGCTGGGCGGGGTGAGATTAACAACCTATGAATTAGGCTTTTTTGCGGCGCAGAGCCAGCAGCGAAGCGGCACCCATCACGCCCAACGCAATCGTTGAGGGCTCGGGAATAGGCGGATAATACAGGTCGAAGCCGGGGAGGGAGGGTGAGGTTTCACCGAAAATCGTCGTTGGCGGATCGAAAGAACCGGCCGTCCCGGTGCCAATGGACCCGCTGACCTCAGATTCACCAATACACCCGAAGGTCACGCCTGCATCAGTCCCGGCAAGATAAGACTCAACCGAAGCTATCGTGCTGCCAATGTTGACGGACCAACCCAGCACGACAAACTGCGAAGCGTAAGGTTCCCCGGGAATTTGGGTGTAACCCGCCGAATCAACTGTGGTGGCGGCAAACTTGCCAGCCAGGTCAGCACTGACGCCATAACCGTCAAGCGTCCAGTTGGAATCCTCGAAGACATAATCTTCATCAAATCCCCCGCCCACCGGACCGGAGCCGGAACCGGCCACCGTGGTGGCAGTGGTGGAATTGAACAGCGCAAAATAGTAGGCACCCGCCCCCCCGTCAATGGGGGTGAAGGTGTTGGGATCCGCCAAGCTGTTGACGCTGATCTCCGTCAGGGAATTGTTCTGAAACTCAACCTCACCCTGGGCGAGGACTGAATACACGGAAGCTAAAGCCAAAACCACAATGCCAATTCCATTTTTCATCTGAACACGGGATTAAGGGTTGACTGAATTTACACTTGTTCTGATTACTGTGACTGGGTCCATACTAGGGTAGTGCCCGCATTAAACAAGAGAAATCCATTGCCAAACGAAATGACCGGTTCGGGCTTGGCAATCCCATCAACATCCTGGGCATCACCAAAACCGGTGGACAGGGTGGAATCAAACGTATAAATGGTGTATCCCTTGAACTGACCGTCGGTGGCAATGATCGGCACATAAACCTGGTCGCCATCCAGAACGCCATTACCGGGACCGCCCGGGCTGGGGTTGGTCAGACCCAATCCGCTGGAAATGCCGCCGCCGATGGGCAGCTTGGAAGCCAGAAACTGCAAATTACCCGGAATGATGTTGGTGGTGGTGCCAACGACATTGGTCCCCGTGGGGGGAAAATCCACATGCACCGTTCCCACCACGGTATTGGTAAACGTGAAACCGCCATTAAAAAAATAAAACAACACCCCGGGATTCACCGTGGGAACCGGCTGCGGGATGCCGTCAATATCCTGCGCATCACCCAATCCCGTGATCAATGCGGAGTCAAAGGTGTATATGTCAAAACCATGGCCGTTCCAAATGAACGCCTGATCGCCGTCAAGCGGGCCGCCTTCATAGGCGGCATTGTAAGGATTTTTAAAAACATTGGTCAGGGAATTGCCGCCCACCACGTCCAACGGCGTGGGCTGTTGCGAGAAATTAGGCCCCACCAACTGATTTACATAGGTAACCAGGTTGCTGGTATAAATTCCTTGGGCCTGAGGTGAAACCACTCCGACCGCGATCACACACGCCACCACCAGTAATTTATATGTTTTCATTTTTTCGGGTCATCATTCTGCGTTTATCCGTGCGCCACAAATATTCCTGGCGCGCCGGAAGGCACCCACCGAAGGGTGCGCCTTCTGTATAAAGGAAAACCCCGCCCATTGCTGGGCGGGGTGAGACTGTAAATCCTAACGATTAAGCTTTCTTGCGGCGCAGAGCTAGCAGGGAAGCGGCACCCATCACACCCAACGCAATCGTCGAGGGTTCGGGAACTTGATAATAACCGATGTCAAAACCAGGGATTGCAGGAGAAGTAGAGCCAAAGACGGCAGAGGGCGGACTCGAAGACCCAGCAGTCCCGGTATTAAAGAGACCACTAACAGAAGACTCTCCAACGAATCCGCTGGTCACTCCAGAATCGGTACCAGCAAGGAATGATTCCAGAGACGCTACAGTACTACCAATATTGGCAGACCAGCCCACCACCACAAGATAGGTGCTTGCAGGCTCACCAGGAATCTGCGTGAATTGAGCCGAATCAAGAGTAGTCGCCGCAAAAGTACCAGCCTTCGTCGCACTGACCCCATATCCGTCAAAAGTCCAATTGGAATCACTGAACACATAAGAACCAGCGGTAGTTCCAGAAGGAATCTCAGCAACAGTACCGACACCCGCAACGGAACTGTCTGAAACCGAATTGAACAGGGCGAAGTAATAATTTCCAGCCCCCGAAATCGACGTAAACGTAGTCAGGGCAGCGGCTGTGTTTACGCTGATTTTGGCAGCAGTAGAGTTTTGGAACTCCACCTCACCTTGAGAGAGTCCAGAATATGCAGCCGTCAGAACCACGGCCACAATTGCTATTTTATTTTTCATTTTATTATGTTTTTATGAATGATATTAGTTCTTGAATTTTGTTTCCGGTAATACAATCAGAGAGTCTGCTGCCAAATCAATGTGGTATAAGCGTTGTACAGAATGAATCCACCGCCGACAGGGATAACTGGCTCCGGCACAGCTATTCCATCCACATCCTGCGCATCACCAAAACCGGTACTAAGCGTAGAGTCAAAAGTACTGATGGTGTAACCTTGAAACACGCCGTTAGCAGAAATTTTGGGAACATAAACCTGATCACCATCAAGAGGTCCCTGCTGTAATGTTGCATTATAGGTATTGGTCAAACCCAGGACACTTGAAACTCCGCCTGCAATCGGGAGTTTGGAAGCAACAAATTGCAAATTACCAGGAACGATATTGGTGGTAACCCCAACAACTTGCGAGCCAGTGGCGGCAAAGTCAACATGCACAGTTCCAACAATTGTATTGGTAATAGCCGTGTATGCGTTGTTCAGAAAAATCATCTCACCCGGATTGATGGTAGGAACCGGCTGCGCGATGCCGTCAACATCCTGTGCATCGCCCAACCCCGTGACCAGAGTTGAGTCAAGTGTTAAGATCAAGAATCCATGACCATTCCATATATAAACCTGGTCGCCGTCAAGCGGACCTGAACCATTCGCAATATTGCTTGGATCAGAACTGGGGTTTGGGAAAATGTTGGTCAGGGCATTACCCCCTGCCAAATCCAACGGCAGCGAGAATTGAGAGAAGTTGCCGCCCGCCGGTAAATTTACATACCCAACGATATTCTGTGAATAAACCGGTTGCGCTTGCGATGAAATAACCCCGGCAGCAAGCGCTGCAGCCGCGATTAGCAGTGTTTTTGTTCTCATTTTTCTTATGTGTTGTGTTTTGTGTTTACCGTGTGTGATAAGAATATCTCAGACCGCAAGCCCTCCGTCAACGATTTTTTTCAAAATATTTGAACAGTTTTCACCCCGCTCCCGTCGCCATCCAAACCATCCCTAAATCATTGATTATCAAGGGTTTTGCAGGGGTTTTGGTGAATAGCGACTTGCTGGATGGTTATTAGAGGGCAAATCTGTGGTAAAAGTGAGCAAAAAAGGGCCGGTTTTAACCACGGAGGGGAAAGGCCAAAGCGGAAATGACGTGGGGTTTAAACTGCGAAATACGCGAACAAAGACGGGGAAAACAAGGCTGGGATATTAATCCTGCCCCTGCCATTCTTCACGCGAGATGCCGGCCTGTTTGAGCAGTCGGCTTAAGAATCCCGGCCCAATGTCGCCCTCGTGTTCGTTTGGAATGATCAGCGTCAGGTTTGCCCGCCGCATTTCCCCCGGTAAAGGGGCCTTCAAAGCCAGGCCGGTGCAACCGCTGGATGAATTCGCGACGGGAAACCGGAGTGGGTTTAGGCATGGGTCGCGGTCCCAATCCCATTTAAATTGATCCGGGCAATTTCAGGTATCTCCAATCCCAAGCGGAGCCGGAGTGCCACCCAATCGCTCAATGCTTCGCGCAGTTCGCGCTGACATCCGGCCAAAGTCTGGTGTTTGGCCCAAACCCCCTGCAGTCCGGGAATCTCACCCCAATAAGAGGCATCCTCCTCGATGATCTCGTAGGAGGCCGTCTCCATCGCCACGTCAAGAAAGCGCGCCAGCATGGAAACAGCTTACTTCAAACCGGCGGCAGATCAAGGTTTGCCGGACGGGACGGGGATCCATTTTTACCACGGATTGCACGGATTAACACGGATGGGAGGGGACAAAGGCCAAGGCGGGGGACTGAAGACGGGGATTTTTAACCGCAGAGAACGCAAAGATCGCAAAGGAAAAACGGGCGTTGTGCCAGCACCGTCATGGGTTGCCGCCTTCTGTCTTCCCGGTGAACTGTGCAAATGCCGGCGAGGCGGCAAGGCCGCAAAACTTCATGCTCGCGCTAACGCGCTCGCAACGCCCGGTGAGGGCACCGG
>CAZUBG010000300.1:0-4748 GCA_964618545.1 uncultured Bifidobacteriaceae bacterium
TCTTTACGTTGACCAACCGGGCAAGTTGAGCCGGCAGGCCAACGTGTTATCCGTGGTATCCGGGCTGGCGACGGACGACGAGCGCGACCAAATCAAAGCGCGTCTGCTCGAAACAATCTTGCCGCCCGTCATCACGCCGTTCATGGCCTCGCTCGAACTGATGGCGCTGTCACAGCTCGGTGTGACCAATGCGATTTTGCCGCGGATTGAAAACTATTGGGGCGCGCAATTGGATCGCGGCGCGACGACGTTTTGGGAGAAATACGACCCAGCTCGACCGCGCGATTTATATTCAATGTATGGGCGTCCGTTTGGCAACAGCCTCTGCCACGCGTGGGGCTCAGGCCCGGCCGCGATTTTGCCGGAAGAAATTCTCGGCATTCGTCCGCTTGCTGACGGCTGGCGACGATTCATAGTTGACCCGAAGCTCGGAGTGCTTAAATGGGCCGCAGCCACAGTGCCAACACCGCACGGTGACATCGAAGTCTTCGTCCGTGATGGAAAACTCTCGCTCAAAGTTCCCGCCGGCACCATGGCTGTGTACGGCAGTCGTGAGATTGTTGGGCCAAACGAGGTTTCTGTAAACATTAACCCCCGTTGATACATTTCCTTCGTGAATGAAACTCCATGATACCACCAATCCGATGAGCAGCATCGGTGCGAGAACCCTGTTCAGCGAGAGTGACCTGCCAATGAAGCTCCAGATAATGGAGAATTTCCGCATCCAATTAATTGGGCTTTATTTTTCGAAGGGGGGGGCTGAGTGGAGTTCCCATGGGCAATCGGAAAGCGATTTTTTGCATCACATTGACCTGACCCTCTCGGGGCACCGCCAGGTGGTCCATCAGGGCCGCGTCATTGAACTTGAGCCCGGATGGGCTTGGTATTTGCCCGGATGCACGCCGGTGGAACGACGGTGCATAGATGCGTTCGCGGTTTATTTTCTCAAGTTTCGCTGTCAATGGCTGCCGGGGGTGGATCCGTTGCTGGACTGGCCGGAAAGGAGACCCATCCGCCTCGGACGATGGAACGAAAAAATGCTCCTCAAAGACTGGCAATTCGGGCACGGGCATGACCTAAAAAGCCTGCTCCTGTTGCAGTCTCAAATCCAATCATGGCTGGCCAGATCGTTGCCGGACTTGGATAAAATCATCATCAATCACATCCAAACACACGGGCGGTTCAAACCGGTATTTGATCTGATCGAGGAACGGCTGGGAGCGGATCTTCGCATTGAGGCTCTGGCGGCCACGCTGCGTCTGCCGGTCAGCGCATTTTCCATGGCTTTCGCCCGGAGCACAGGATTAAGCCCGAAGGCCTACTTGAACCGACGCCTGAATCAGGAGGCCATCAAGCTGCTTATCCGCTCGGATGTGCTCATCAAAGAAGTGGCTGATGAGCTTTGCTTTGCGGATGAATATTACTTCAGTCGCTTTTTTAAGAAATTGAACGGTGTGTCACCGGCTGACTATCGCAAAAAGATGTTTGGTGGTGGATGATCCCGCGATTGAGCATCGGAACCATGGTCCGGCGATAAATGTGAATCCAGGTCGACGGTTAAAGGTGTCAGGGTTGCGTCGGCTGACTGGAGCGTGTGAAAAATGTCCAGCCAACTCCCCATTTTGTCCATTGTTGTTTCCCGTTGGCATGGTCATATTACCTATTATGGCCACGCAAGTTAACTTTGTCTGAATTATTGTATGAGAAAAGGCACAAGACCATGGAGCCGAACATATCCACCCTCATATCAGAGCGCCGGGAGGCTGGCCACCGGTAAGCATCAACGGTGGAACCAAGCCGGCGCATTTACTTTGATCGAACTTTTGGTTGTCATTGCGATCATCGCGATTTTGGCGGCCATGTTGTTACCGGCGTTGGCACGGGCGAAAAACAAGGCGAAGGCCATCAATTGCCTGAGCAATCTGAAGCAGATAAACACCGCCAACCGTATGTATTTGGATGACAACCACGGCACCGAAGTGCCGCTGTGGGTGTCCCCGGTCGGTACGCCGGCTTGGAATGATCAATTGCCCGGTTATATTGTGAATGATCCCAACAACAACTTGTGGTGGCAGGACGCTTTGCGGCTGGCTAATTATGCTCCCAACGGCAATGTCTTTGATTGTCCCTCCTTAACTTATCTGGCCAACCAAACCACTTTTGGGGGGTCCGTCAGCACCAATCATACGCTGGGCATTGGCATGAACCATGCCGAATTTGGAGATACCGCCCCGCAAGGGAGTAATCCGGAAAGCCTAACCAAGGAAAACAACGTACAACAGCCTGTCGCCGCCATGATTTTTGCTGACGCTGGACCGGTGTTGCTTTCCACGGCGGCAGACAATGCTGATGACTGGCAGCCGGACACCATCCTGGCCTCCGCCACTGGCGGAGGCGTGAGCTATTATCGTGTGCCGAGTGATCCTCAATATGGCGCGGCGGATTCCCGCTCCTTGGGACGCCACAACAAGCGCTGTAATTTTGGCTTTTTTGACGGCCACGCTGAATCCCTCAAGAACAGTGCCGCTGGCTATCAGTATGAGCGTCAAAATGGAAATGCCCTGTGGGCGAGAGACCACCTGTATGCCACACCCTATACCGATTAACCATCCATCAAATGCTGCAAAATGCCCGGTCGTCTCAAACTGCATCACGCCTGCTTTCACCTTATTCTGCCTGTTGGTGTTGTTTGGCTGGGGCTGTGCCAAGCACAATTTGACCAAAAAAAATGAGGCTAGCCTGCCGGAATTGAACCGGGCCTTGGCCATTTGGACCATGCAGCGGGGGGCCTATCCCAAGGAAGTTGATGATTTGACCAACTTGCCGGCCTTGCTGGGCAAGCAGCTTCCCCAACCACCTGCCGGCCAAAAGCTGGTGATGGATCCTGTCAGTCATCTCATTGTTATCACCAACGAGTAACCGGTTTTGGGCCGGCTGGCTTCATCCCGCTGTGATAATAAATTGCGTGCCTGGAGTGGTTTTGCTACAAGTTGGAGCGCGCTTTGACCCTGTCAATTGTGAAACCCTCGAGCATTGGATAGCAGATTGTCAACCGAGATGAGTCAGCCATATTTGATGGACCAGAAGACTGCCGGTGGAGCTGACGCACCGGCAAAATCCTGCAGCCGTTTTGAGATGTTCACCTATGGTCTGGGGGAATGCGCAAATTCGCTGGTGATGAACGGGGTTTTTGGTTTTGCCATGCTGTTTTTCACAAAAGCACTTGGTTTAGACCCGGTCTGGGCGGGCATCGCCATGGCGGTCTCGGTGGTTTGGGAGGCGGTTTTTGAGCCAATCATGGGTCACATCAGCGACCAGACCCGCAGTCGTTGGGGGCGACGCCATCCCTATATGCTGGTCGGAGGAATCCTGATGGCTTTATGTTCTTACTTGATTTGGTTTGTCCCCGGAGTTTTTCGTTCCAGCCAGTGGTCCATCTTCGGATATTTGGTGACGATTAACCTCGTCTTGCGCACCGGACTGACCATGTTCTTCATTCCTTACATGGCCCTGGGCTTCGAGATGTGTTCGGATTACCAAGGTCGGGCCAGACTCCAAAGCATCCGGCAAATTTTCAACATGGCGGCCAACTTCGCCGGTCCCGCCCTGGCGTGGTTCATTTTTTTTCAGGACCGGGGGGACATCCGTGGCACCACGGTGGCCGTGAACTATCAGCACATGGGCGAGGTCTTCGCCCTGAGCACGGCGATCTTCGTGGTAATCGTCGTGGTGTTTACATTTCCCTGGCACGAGGCGTCCAGTCCCGCCGCCACGGAAACCCGGGCCGGTTGGATTAAGGGTTTCTGGCTTGATATGAGGCAAATCCTGCGCGATCCAAATCCCCGGTGGGTGTTTGTGTTTGTTTTTATTGTTTGCGGGGGCATGGTGTTGGTCAGTTCGCTTCAGATTTTTGTGTATGATGATTACATGAAATTTTCCGCACATGAGAAATCAATCGCTCATGGCGGGACGATGCTGGGCATGGCGCTGGGGGCGTTCTGCTCGGTTTGGCTGGCGAAAAGGTTCGACAAGCGGGGGGCGGTGCTGTTTGGCGGCGTGGTCAGTGTGCTGGCCAATCTGACGCTTGGCCTGTTGTTTGTCACCGGGTGGGTGCCGCGCAACGCCAGTTGGATTTTGGCCGGGCACGCCGTACCGTTGGCCATGGTTTTGTTCGTCCCCATTCACGCCCTGTACTGGCTGGGCAACGGGATCATGCTGCCCATCGCCAACGCCATGATGGCGGATGTTTCAGAAATTCAACAACTTAGAACCGGGGTGAACAAGGATGGTGCTTATTCGTCGGTTTTCAGCCTGTCCATGCGGTTGGCGATTTCATTGAGTCTGCTGGCTTCGGGATACTGCCTTGATTCAATCGGTTATAAAGTTGCGGTCCGCGGTGAGGTCGTGATCCAAAGTCCTGAGGCGATCTGGCGGTTGGGGGTGGTGACGTTTGTGGTGGGTGCTTTCATCTGTCTCCTCTCGCTGCTGGCGATCCGAAAATATCCCGTGACCCGCAGTCTGTTGGAAGCAGGGCGCAGCGCGGCTGGCTCAAAGAACGCTGAACGGTCGCGATCATCGGAAGGTCCTGGCAGGGTGCCTTTGAGGATTTTAGATGACCGGGGATGATGAATTCCACGCGTTGCGGCACGTCTGCCAGGCACCACCGCACGCGGACCGACGGCCGCGTGCGGGTTGAGCTGGCCCCCAAAATTTGGACCAGGCGTTAAGATAGACTTTTCAAGGTCTGC
>CAZUBG010000301.1:0-4710 GCA_964618545.1 uncultured Bifidobacteriaceae bacterium
ACTGGTTCTTTTGACGGCTGGCGAGCGTTGCTCGCTCGTCACAGAACCCTTTGGCTATGCTCCTCGCTCGCGCCTTGCCAGCCGTCAAAATTCCGGCGTCAGCTTGTAAAGGTTATTTTTTGACGGACCCTAACCGCGCGCCCACCCCGATCATCCAGTCCGGCCACCCTCCGGACGAACTGTTCACCTGGGGGAAAAGGCCGGGAGGGCGGGCATGAACAGTTCCCACTCACGATGCTTTCATCCCTCATCATTCATCCTTTTCCCCCGGGAGAGAGGGCTGGGGAGAGGTGGCGTTCCCCAGTGCTAATTAAGCGTACAACTGTCGGAAAAGCTTACGGCATACCACTAAATAGCTCATCCTGTTCGACATGAGGCACTTATGAATAAAAACAGGTCCAAAATCCGTTTTTTTTGTCATCATTCATTACAGTCCGGCCTTTTTTCCAAAACAGGCAACATCATTTCATTTTAATTATATATCGCGTAATATAAGACGTTTACGTTTATCAGATTTGCGTCCTGGATTTTTTGGCATAATTTTTGCTTATAAACTTTGATAGCCACGTCCAGCAACGCCGATGATCTGACTTATAAAGCACTGGAAGACAAATTGGATTGGATCCAAAACAACACATGAAGAACACTATCCAGCTAATGTTGAGCGCCCTGGCCTTGGCGGGCTTCCAGGCCTATGGGAACAACCTCGTGGTCAACGGCGACTTCTCCAGTGGTTTCAACGGGTGGACACCCACTGGCGGCAGCGGTGATAGCTACACCGTATTTCTTGGCGCCAACAATCCCACCACCGGCTCCAGCGGCTATGCCTGGAAGGAAGGTGCCGTTGGCAGTGACCAATTTTTTTCGCAGTCCGTTGCCACGACTCCAGGCACCTACGACATTAGCCTTTGGCTCCGCCCGTATGGCGGGTGGGGGTCGGATTACCAAGTGAGTTTTGGCGGCGTGACCCTCTTCGAGGTGAATGATTCAGGCTCCGGGGAGACTTTTTTGGCTGGCAACACCACAGAGGTGGTCGGTGGTTCATTCACCCTTTACCAGTGGAATGAAATCGAACTGGTTGGCACGGCCACCGGCGACAGCACCCTTCTCCAACTGGGCATTCGTCAGGATTCCTCATGGAGCTATTCAACAGACGTCAGCGTCACCGCAGCAAACGTTCCCGATGCCGGTTCCTCACTGGCACTGTTGGCCACTGGCTTGACCGGTATCTGCGGGGTCGCGCGCAAATTCCGCCGGAATTAACTTTGGCCGAAGAATTTAACCGGTTTCGTTCACTTCAACGGGAGGCTGGCCGAACGGCTGGCTTCCCGTTTGCTTTTAACTGGCCGGGGGCTGGAGCCAAAGGGTGCCGCAAGGCCCAAAGCGCCAACGACTCCGCGGTCGGACGCGAAATTGGACGCTTCGTCACCAGACAACGAATGCATTCCATTCAACCTCAATGGGACTGACTTGTGGGTGGTATATATGTTTCTATTATAGTAACCGAACCATAACCACCAGAACTTCCAGAGGATCCACCGGAGCCCCCGAGTGACCGCAAATACGCATTGTACTTCTGGTTGTATTCCGCCCCATACAGGCCGAGCCCTTGCAGCACCTGTTGCATGAAGCCGGGGGGGATCATCCTGCCGCTGACGGTCACGCAGCGATTTATTGGAGCCAAAATAGTAACGCACCCCGGACAACAGGTCGTCGTAGCCGTGATTCCCCAACGAAGCCTCCGCCGTCAGCGCCAGGCCTCGAATCGGGGTTTGATATTCCAATTCCACCTTGCCCAGATTGTCGCCAAACGCCGTAGTGTAGGAAACCCCCGCCCGCAGGTTGTCCACCGGATAATAATCAACCGAAAGGGTCCCGATAAACCGCGTGGGTCCGTGTCAATGAAGGGAGCCGGGTTCGCGTAATTGATCTGGCCGACCCCGGCAAAAACGCCGAAGGTGAAACGCCCGAGATAGTATTGTCCTTCCGTCCCCAGTTGGAAGGTGTCCACTCCATCACGATGCAGATAGCCACCAGCCAACCCGACCAGGCCAACGTCCGGATCGCGCCAGAAGAAATGCCCGGCCCCGCCGTAAAAATCCCCGTCCCCAATGTGGCTGTACAGGCCATCCGCCTGAAAGCCAAGGGCGTGCGTGACGGGCACCGTGATGCCCGCGTCCACATTGTTCCCCTCGTAGGAATCCATCATTCCCCCGGCGTAATCAATCTGGCCGTTCAATTCCGAAACCGCCGGGCCGGTTTGGGCCATCAACGAGCCTGCGCCCGCCAAAACCGAAACGCCGGCGAGCAGATGAAACGCCGTGCGACCGCCGCAGGCAGGAAGATTCAGCCATGGGCTGATGGCAAGGGTCTTTTTAATGGTATAAGAATAGCACCACGAAAGAAGCTTCTTATCAATTTAAAAACGAATTAAATTTTTCCCGGGCAGAAGGCCGCGCCACGGGGGGGGCTGATGCCGGAAGAAACTGGTGCGGGCAGACCACTGCAAGGGCGATGCGACCGGATGCTTCGGAGGTTGGACCGCGCTACAGGAGGCTGCGCAAGAGCGAATATCCTTCAGCGTGGGGAAGGTGGATGAATTCGGTCCCTGCGGGAAGAGGATACACCCGCCCTCACCCCGGCCCTCTCCCCCAGGAGAGGGAGAATGATCGGCCGGCTCACAGAAATGCGAGGATGCCAGTGGTGGGAGGGTCCCAAGTTCAGGGGTTCAAAGCGCGAAATTTCGTTTGGGCGAATTCTCATCCCGGCCTTCCCCCCCGGGGAGAAGGGGAATGGTTCGACCGGTGGTTGGACGGACTGGATGACCGGGGAGAACAAACAGTTGCCCGCAAAAGCGCCAGAGGGCTGCCGCAGTACAGGACGCTTATAGTTCATCCAAAGTTATTCACAGATGGCGAGGAGGCTGCCCTTCAAGCCTTCCGCAGCCATCTGTGAATAACTTTGGCGGCGGCGCAAAAACAGGCTGGGCACCACCTCCCTTTTGCCCAATCCTCGGATGGGGCACGCAGGGACCGGAAGACGAATGGGACGCTCCAACGTGGCAACGTTTACGCGCAGACTTTCGCTCCGGCACCCTGCGCCCGATCGCAAAGGAATGCTCAGAACCCTTCGCCTGCCAGCGCAAACTGGCAGAGACGAACCTCTATAAGCCATTCCATCCGGTCGGGACCGCGTGCCCGCACTAACTAAAAACCAATGAGATTATGAATGCAACTTCCAACTTCGCGGCCACCATCGGTTTGGACTGGGCCGACCAAAAACATGACCTCTGGCTCCGGCCAGCCGACGGGGCCAAGACCGAGCATGTGCGGCTGGAACAAACGCCCATGAATGGGTGGCCAAACTGGGCGAGCGCTTCGGCCGCCGCCAGGTGGCCATTGGCATTGAAACCACCCGCGGGCCGGTGATCTCGGCCCTCCTGGCCTATGACTTCATCGTGTTCTTTCCCCTCAATCCCAAGGCCCTGAAGGATTACCGGGCGGCCTTTGCGGTCAGCGGGGCCAAGGACGACCGCACCGACGCGATGCTCCTGGAAGAGTTTGTCCGCTTCCATCGCGACAAGCTCCGCGCCTTGGAACCAGACACGGAACTGACGCGCAAACTGGGGGGCCTGACGGAGACCCGCCGCCGCTTGGTCGATGACCGCACCCGGCTGGTCAACCAGTTGCACCGTGCCTTGAAAACCTATGATCCCCTGGCGGAAATCCTGCTGGACGGACGGCTGACCACGCCCATGGCCGCCGATTTCCTCGCGCGCTGGCCCGATCTGACCGCCCTCCAAAAGGTGGAGGCCAAAACGTTGCGCACTTTCTTTTACCAGCAGAACAGCCGGGGAGCCAAGAAAATGGCGGAGCGCCTGGAGCGGGTGAAAAAAGCCCGCGCCCTGACAGAGGATCAGGCAATCATCACCCCGGCCCGCCACTGGGTCACCGCACTGGCGGGCATGCTCAAAGTCCTGCACCAAGCCATTGACCAAGCCTTTGACCAGCATCCGGATGCGGCCCTCTTCCGCAGTCTGCCCGGTGCCGGGCCGGCCTTGGCCCCGCGCCTGCTGGTCGCGTTTGGCACCAAACGCGACCGCTTTGCCAGCGCCGCCGAAGTCGCCCAGTTCTATGGCATCGCCCCTGTCACCAAACACAGCGGCACCACCAAGACCGTTCATATGCGCAGCCGCTGCCCCAAATTCGGCCGCCAGACTTTTCACGAAAACGCCGGCTGTGCCTTCAAAGCGGAACCCTGGGCCAAACGCTATTACGAGGACCAAAAAGGCAAACCCGACGGCCGGCACCAACAAGCCGTCCGGGCCGTTGCCTTCAAACTCATCCGCATTTATTACGCCTGCTGGAAGCACAACTCCCCCTATGACGCCCAGCGCTATCTGCAAGCGTTGGAAAAACATGGCAGCTCACTTCATGCCAAGCTCCAGTCTCCAACCTCAAAGAAAAGTGCATAGCTTTCAAAAAATCGTTGACGGAATAACTCAGAACTCTGCGCGCCTTCCTGAGCCGATTTTCAAGTGGGATCGCAATAACGGGTTGTATACATGGAAGAAACATGGATGGGGGTTGATCGCCGGGGAGCGATTCGTTTCCGGGAGAGATGCGGGGGTGTCGCTGGCACCCGACCCCCGGCCACTTATAGGGGTAGGGACAAGGGATTGACCTTGCCCCTCCCTCCAAACCGGACTGG
>CAZUBG010000302.1:0-4666 GCA_964618545.1 uncultured Bifidobacteriaceae bacterium
ACGGAGTGCATTTCCTGGCCATCGGCTCGTTTTAACATACCGCCTTTCCTGCCAGCCGCTCCACTTCGCTTTTGGAAATGACAAATTCGCCCGAGGGAGAAAATCCCGCTTGGACGCGCTCACGCTGAATGAGGGTGCAAAGGGTGTAGGCGTCGAGGCCCAGCGCCCGAGCGGCTTGGGGAATAGAAACTGATTCGGCCTCGCTCAATCTACCGCTTAATATGGCGTCTTGCTCATTGGCCATAATTAACCAAATAGCCCAAAAACCGTAGTTGTCAAATGCGACACAGCAAAAGGGCAGGGACAAAAACGGCTGACGGCGGCGGGAGGATTCCTGAATCTTTTCAAAGGAAAGCCCCAGTCATTACACACGGACGACAGAATCCGCTCTGACCGAACCGCACGACGATTGATTTGGGGGTCGTTGCGGGGCAAATCAATCGTCACGGGCCGCGCGGCCCCAAAGCGCAAAAGTAAACTGACTCAGCCAACAAGCGCACGCCAGTTAACCAGCGATCAAGTTTGGAAGCGGCAACCGACGACAGCAAAGCGCCATCCTAACAAGTCGCCTTCAAAACGGGGGAATTGCCTTGTAAGGACAGGTTGGAACAAGCCGCCCACACCCGCAACGTATGCCACGGGTAGATCCAGCAAAAGCGAAAATTCCGACTGTGAACAAACTGATTGCAGACGGTTCGGGAACCGAAGAAGGCGAAAAAGAGGCGGACATGTCGGCAGGAGCGAGTGTGCCGCTATCCATTGGAACGGGTAAATCTGCCGACGTTGATACGTAGCCGCTGACTGTGGTGGCAGTCAACGCCGTTTGGAGAGGGGATGTTTTTTCATCCGCAAAGGCCACAGGAATCAGGCCGTTAAGGAAGCTCACTACCAAAACGATTGCTAATGTTCGTAATTCCCTCATGCGGGCAACCTTAGCGCAACGCCGATGCAGGCCGTTGAAGCCGTACAATGGCAAACAATCCAAGAGCCAAGCATCCAAGGGCTGCCGCAGAAGGCTCCGGCGCAGCCTGAATGTCGAATTGTGAAACTTGCGAAGAATCATCCAATCCCACAGATGGTGTTGGGAGTTCAAAAGACGTAGTGTCGAGCCCCACCAAAGTGCATTCCGCGTCACTCGAAAAATTTTCAATATCAGTGACGCCAGTAGGCATTCCATCCGCACAAGCCGTCGAGACCAAGGCATTCGCAAAAAGAGCAATTGCCAAAAAGGTTGCGGACATCTTGAATATTCTCACAGCGTTTTAACACTAAGGCTCATTTCCGGGCACTGCAAGGTTTATCCAGAGCGGCTTCACGGCCAGAAGGTGCCACATTGCGGTAACGGTCGCTGAGGAGTATAACCATGGTGTGTCCACATTAGAACACGTCGTCAGAGCCGCCTACTCAGACCGCACGATCCGAGTTTACCAGGCATATCGGCCAGAGATTGCTTTGCCAGCACTGGAGGCAGGCCGCTTTGTTCCGCCGTTTAGCATGAGCCGGATGACGTGGATCAAGCCATCGTTTAACTGGATGATGTATCGGTCTGGTTACGCTTCCAAACCGGGGCAGGAGTTTGTGCTGGGTGTGGACATCACACGGGAGGGATTTGAGTGGGCGTTACAGCACGCTGCCCTTTCCAGCTACCACTCGGGATTCCATGCGTCGCTCGAAGACTGGAAGCGTGAAGTCGAAGAAAAGCCCGTTCGAGTCCAGTGGGACCCTGAACGCGACTGGCGTTTGCTCCCCATAGCAGGCGTAAGGACCATTCAAATCGGACTTTCGGGTGAAGCTGTCGAGCACTACGTAAATCAGTGGATTGTGCGCATTGAAGATATAACCCCGGCGGCTCGGATGGTTGCCGCCGCTGTCGAGAGCGGCATTCCACCATCTTTCCTGCCAAGTGCTTCTGAGCGCCCTTATCCGCTGGACTTGGCTACGATGGCGGCCGTATTCCCAAGTTGAACCATTCAGGTCGCATTGTGTCGTCGCTCTAATTGTTCCTGCGCGTTCTTTCGCAGAATGGCATTTTCCGAATGTGCAAGCGTTTCCAGTTTTGTTTCGGCCTCGTTGCCTGGTATCGCTCCAAGGGCCCAAATTGCCTTCACCGCCAAAGCTCTGTAATCATCATATTCCAGGGATTTTGGTATCCATTGCGTTGCGCGAAACAGTGCTTCCACCGTGTCAGGAGTCGGCCAATTTTGTAACGTTGTGACAATATCTTCATGGCTGTAATGCCAATTCTCATCAATGAGACGCTGGAGAATATCCTTGTGCTCAGGAACAAAGCCGAAATTACCCCCGACGATTAAAGCACAAGACAAATCGTCCGCACTGCGCGTCTCATATGCCTTCTGAAGCCACTTCAAAGCCAACTTACCGCCTTCGACAGCCGAAGGAAATTGGCGCAAAAATTCTTCTTTTGTTATCCTAACTCGTGCGTTCGGCAAGATAATCAAATCCCGACAAAGTTTGCGTTGTTCTGGCGTCATGGTTTTGGAACTGCGTTAAAGTTTACAATGCTGGAATTGAATGTGTCTAGTGCCGTGCCATTTCCCAATCCGATATTGAACAACCCGTTTCCTTCCGCCTTGAAGAATGCGCTGCTTGATCCCCAGCCACTTTGGACCAAGGGGAGACTTTCATAGCTGGTTCCTATAAAATCGTTGGCTGAATTTCGCACTCCCATTCCCATCAATGCGTCCTGCGTACCGGCTTGGACATTGAACTGGA
This sequence comes from uncultured Bifidobacteriaceae bacterium, assembly GCA_964618545.1. GTDB lineage: Bacteria > Verrucomicrobiota > Verrucomicrobiia > Limisphaerales > UBA11358 > UBA11358. Next base: position 2,734 of record CAZUBG010000302.1, read on the forward strand.
CCGTGACACCGTTGTATTGTTGGGCGTATTGAAGGCTGGGTGTGATGAAGGTTTCCCCCGTCGCCGGGATTTGGCCAGTGTTGAGTAACTGCTGATAATTTTCTTGGCTCATTGTCCGATAGAAAGTCTCAGTTGTTGCAATATCGGCACCCCCGCCAGTTAATAAAAGCTCCCCGCCATCGAGGACAATTGGAACCATTGCCAGGTACTGGAGGGCAAGTGTGTTTGCCTGTTGTTCCATCATGGCCCCCAGCGGGAGCTGCACTGTTGAGGCTTGCCCGGCATTGTCGGGCAACGGCTGGCTGCCGCTGTAAAGGTAATACTGACCGGTTTGGGTGGTGGTTGCCTGTGCCGTATACCCCACCACCGCATTGGGGTCATACACATTATCCGTGCCCAAGATAAAGGAGTTGCCATTATTCAGATAGGCGGTGGTCTGGACCGTCGTCTGCGTCCCGGCCACTATACCGAAATATTGGTTCAGGGTGCCATTGTCGCTGCCCAAGCCCTGGCCGGGGTTGCTGGTGTAATTGTTGGCGGACAGCTTCCCATCTCGGTCAGCATGGTTGACCGGATCGCCGCCGCAGAAAGTCATGTAATTGGGGTCCAGTTCGTTCCACTCCGGATCGCCAGAGAGCCAATGCGCGGTGACCGGATCATAAACCCGCTGGTGGAAGTTGTAATAACCGGTGATGTCCGGCCAGCGGCCTTCCCATGCGGAAGACTGTGGAACATTCGCGCCGTTGCCCAAGGCGACGGGCCGGTAGCCCGGAACGGCCCCATAGGCGGTCGGGCGCGAGGGATTCCATAAAACCGCGCCATTGGTGACGTAACCCAAAACATTTCCCCGGAAATCGCAAACGGTGGGAAAGAACAAGCCCAAGGCCGTGGTATAGCCATCAAAGCCGCCCTGGCCGTTCAAGCCGCCATACACCCCATTCATATCCGGGCCATACAGTTTCCAGATGTTCTTGGTGCCATACGCCAGCCCCAGTTCCAAACAATCCGCTTGGGGGTCGTAAATTTGGTTGATGGTGCTCGGCACGGAAGTGAACGCATAGCCGTTGGTCACCAAGATTTCGGTAGTGGACAAACGGCGGTTGAGCGCGTCGTACACCGCCGTCCAGTTATATCCCGAATTGCCAGCATCCCGCTCGGTGACGGCGTGGAGCCGTCCCCGTGCGTCCCAGGAAAGGGTTTGAATGCGGTTGGTTGTGCCATTGGCATTGAACCAAATGCGCTGGGTGGTGTTCCCGGCATAGTCCAGAGTGTCGCTGGTCGTCTGGTAAGGAATGCTATTGGTAAACGAGTTGGTTGCCCAGGAAGTGAACTGTGCGCTGGGCTGCTCCACCGCGCTGCCCACCAGTTGGTGCGGACCGGGCGACAGTTCCATAGTGGCCGCCCATTGGGTGGTATTGGTGCCCACGCCAGTGACGGAAACGGGGTTGCCGTCCAGCCACAGGTTCACGGTGCCCAACCCGGTGACGTGGCCATACGCTGAGTAAGTCACCGTGGTGTTGGTGGCTCCGATGACGCGGGAGAAAGCGTCGGGAACTCCTGTCCACTGTGCATTGGTTTGACCGGCGGACGTGAGCACACCCGGTCCGTGGGGCTGGCCATCGTCATAGGCAAAGTTGTTGGTCCATGTGCTCGCGCCATTGAGATTAAGCTGTTCCTGCGTCAAACGGCGGCTCATGGGGGCATAGCCGTAAGAGCGTGAGTCGGTGAAGTCCGGGCGGACCAATGTATGTGTGGCGAGCAAGCCGTCCCCCAGCCAGGAGAGCGATTCCACCAAATTTGTAACGCCGCTAATCGTGGTGGCAATCAACAGTGGCCGTCCTTCACCATCGCGCGAGGTAATGGTGGCGGAGCGAATGTTGGAAATGCGGTTGGTCAGTAATCCAGCGGTGTCATAGCCATAATAGCCGCTGCC
>CAZUBG010000303.1:0-4640 GCA_964618545.1 uncultured Bifidobacteriaceae bacterium
TATCGCGGGTTTCCCAACCCGCAGACCGTTCGCCAACCCGGCGCGCCCGCCCCACGGACAACCCCGGCCGATTGGGAAATCGGCGGTGCGCCGGACAAGATTCTTGTCAGGTGCAGGCCGCTGCACCGCCCATTTTAAAATCATGAAACTATGTCGCTCCTCTACTGATTACCGCCTGGCCGGCATCTGCGGTGGTCTGGCGGAACAGCCCGGCTGGGATTCGGGCCGGCTGCGGGTGGTGTGGGTGTTGGCACTGGCTCCGGGCCTTGTACTTTATCTGGCCCTCTGGTATCTGATGCCGAAAGCCCCGCCGTCCGTCCCCGCCTTTGACCCGCCGCCGTTGCAGCCGTGGAAAAAAGCGGTTTGATCTCTTTTTATGAGCTGGTTCAAAAGTGATTCCATCAGCGTGCAAATTCAAGGCCGCCCTCTGAAATGCTTGGTTTGCGGCCACGATGAGTTTTGGAAAAAAGAGGCGCAACTGAACACCGTCGGTCGGAGCCTGTTAAACTTGGAATGGACCAGTCCCACCGGTCTCTGTTACCTCTGTTCCCGGTGCGGTTATATTCACTGGTTCTTGCCGCAATAATTGCCATGCACCCCATCGCTTTTCTTCAACTTTTCCACCCCGGCCTCCTCGCTCAATTCGGGATTCCAAGGTTTCCCGTCTATGGGGTTATGACCCTCTGGACCCTCATCTTCGTTTTTATTGTTGTCGTTTTCATAGCGATTTTAGGATTGTTCGTTTTCCGAATGGTCCGCGGCATGTCGGAATGGTCGGAAAACAACCAGGAGCCCGTCCTGACCGTCCCCGCCCGCGTGGTCACCAAACGGACGGCGGTGTCGGTTTATTCCACCGGGCAGGCGGGCAATAATGCTTTTAGCACGGGCAGTTCGACCCAATATTTCGCCACCTTCGAGTTTCCCTCCGGCGACCGGAAGGAGTTCGGTCTTACGGCCTCTCAATATGGCCTGCTGGCCGAGAACGACACGGGGCAACTGTCCTTGCAGGGCATGCGTTACAAGGGATTCAAGCGAACCGCCGCCACCCCGGCTGCCGGCGGAACACCGGTCGCTGAGGATCGCGAGCCGCCCGCCACCGCCGAACGTTTTTGCCCGCATTGTGGCGCGCCGGTCAGTGCTGATTTTGGTTTCTGCCCCCGGTGCGGCAAGCCGCAACCCATAACCACCCCTCCGTCCTGATTTATGCGCCTTTTAGAAGCCATCCTTGATGCCAACCACCGCGCGGTGGCGGGCGACCCCAACGCCGGTTTGCATCCTGCGGATTATCAGGACGAACTGCCCGTCATCGCCCTGACGTGCATTGACCCGCGCTTGAACGCCCTGTTCCCGAACGTGCTGGGCGTTCCCGCCGATCAGTTCATCTGGTTGCGCAACGCCGGCAACATCATCACCGGCCCGCTGACCAGCACCATGCGCTCGCTGGCGCTGGCCTGTGCGGTGAAGGAGGGCCGGGAGATCGCCATCATCGGCCATACCGACTGCCATGTCCGCCAGACCACGGCGTTGCAATTAATGGAAAAATTGCAGCGGCTGGGCGTGGACCGCAGCCAGTTGCCGGAGAACCTGAATGAGTTTTTTGGCATGTTCGCCTCGGAACAGCAGAACGTCATCAAATCCTGCGCTTTCGCCCGGCAAAGCCCGCTGATCGGCCCCAAAATCCCCGTCCACGGTCTGCTCGTGGACATTCAAACCGGCAAGCTCGATTGGATCGTCAACGGTTACGAAACCTGGCAGGCGCAGCCCAAGGCCGGTCCGGTGGATCTGGGCAAGTCCTCCAGCGCCGCCATCGGCGCCCTGGGGGCGCTGACCTCCTTTGACCTGGGCGAAATGAAATTCCCCGTCGGCAAAATTGGTGACGGCGCCGCCGCGCAGAATTGGGGGGAAATCAAACCCATGAGGGTCAATCTGCCGTCGCCCGCCCCGCAGGTCGAACCGCCGCCGGTCATCCCGACAACGCCGTCCAAAGTGCCGCCGCCCCCGCCGTCCGACTGGGTGCGCCCCGGCGCGCCCGTGCCGCCACGAGTTCCCGGCAAAAAACCCCTTCCGCCGCCCATCCGCCCCCGTTTCGTGAGCCGCGATCCCAAACGCTGACCCCGTCGCCCATGGCAATCCGACGGCGGGGACGAGGCGGTTTTTTCGTACCGCAGACTTCCAAGTCTGCTGTATCGCGGGTTTCCCAACCCGCAGACCGTTCGCCAACCAGGCGCGCCCAACCCATGGACGGGTCCGCAGATTGGCTGTTCCCGGACGTAAAAATCCCCCCTTGTTTTTGACTTGGACAGGGGGCGGTGCCGGTGGCCCCCGTTGCTGGCACAGCCGTTACTCAGATGCAGAACCGCTTTTGATACTGCTTGGGGGTGATGCCCGTGGCCTGCTTGAAAGCCAGCCAGAACGTGTTGGCGCTTTGATAGCCGCACCCCTCCGCCAGCGCCTCCAGTTTGATGCCCGCCTGGGCCAGCATCCGTTTCGAATTCTCAATCCGGATGCGCTGTAATTCCCGCCCCGGCGGGCGTCCGATCTGCTCCAAAAACGCCTGGTGCAGCGCGCTGCGCGACATCGCCGCCACGTTCACCAAATCCTCCACCCCGATCGGCTGGTGGTAATGCTCCCACAGAAATCTCAGGCTGCGCGCCACCCCGGGATGACTCACCGCCAGCAAATCGCTGCTCTTGCGCGGCAACAGGCCCGCCGGCGGGATGCGGATCGGCTTGGCCGGCGCCGGCTTGTGTTGCATCAGCCGGTCCAGCAGGCGGGCCCCGCTGTAACCCACCGTCTCCAAATTCCGGTCAATGCTGGACACCGGCGTGCGCATCGCCTCCACCGCCAGCAGCGAATTATCCAGCCCGATGATGCTCACCTGTTCCGGCACCGCCAGACCCGCCAGTTCACACGTCTCAATCACCTCCAGCGCGTGGTCATCCGAGGCCGCAAACAACGCCAGTGGCTTGCGTGCCTGCCGCAACTCCGTCCCCAGCCAGCGCAGTTTCTCCTTCCATTGAAACGGTCCCGCCGTGAACGTCGGCGCCTCATGCCAGCGAATCCACTTGCACTCCTGCCCGGCCGTCTTGAGCGTGTCCACAAACGCGCCCCCCACCTCGTTAAACGACCAGTTGTCCGCCGCGCTGTAAAACATGTAGTGCTTCAGCCCGCGCACCAGGAAATATTCCGCCGCCAGCCCCGCCGCCGCCGCGTGATCCGTCAGCACCCGGGGAAACGGCAGTTGCGGCCGCCGATAACTGAAATCCACCGTCGGTAATTTCGCCTGCACCACAAAATCCGCCAGATCGTCCCCCGCCCCCAGCCACGCCAGAATCCCGTCCCCGGACCAACCCCACGGAATCACCTTCTCCCGCGTCACATCCGAACACAGATGCCAGCCCGCTTCCACCGCGTATTTGGCAATACCCTGGCACAGCCGGTGGTCGTACCAGCCCATCGCCAGCAAAATCCGCTTTTGTTTTTTACGCATTCCGGGGCACCCCGTAGACATACCACCGGTGCCCCCCCTTGTAAAATTAAATGGCGGAGCCCTGCGAGAAACCGGGTGTGACCGCAAGAGCAACCATGGCTGGGGCGAGAGAGACTCCCTGGCAACTTGGATTGCCAGGAAATTCCAGGCATTCTGACGCATTGATCCCCTGCCCAAGCCCTGAAAGGGCGCAATATAACAGCCCAGGGCAGAGCGGGTCAGCGAGCGACACCCTGGGTAAAACCGCCCAAAAACTCACCAGCCCTGTAAGGGCGGCCCAATTGTGTTGGGTCACGGACGTCGCACTCGACCGGAGGCAACCGAATTGTCTCCGTGTTGGAATCATCAATCCATTCGGATCACCCCAAAATCCACTTGCCGCCCAACCCAAGTTTGCGGTCTCATCCCCCCCCCAACCTGGCCAATCCGCTTCAAGCCCGTAGGGCTGCCATATTTGTAGCCTCAGCCTCCGAAAACCAATCCAAGCTCCGTAGGAGCGGCATCACCTTACCCCCAGTCTCTGCCTTTGAATGAAGTTGGCATCACACGTGCTTTTCGCGGGTCGAGTTCGTTTTGTCAAGAGCCCGTTCATCTCTGCTGTCATGCTCCTGTTGCAACTGAAACAAGGCCATCGCCTTCACAAATGTTGAACTATGCTTAACGACATAATTTATTTCAGATAACGGCCGCGAGTGCCACCGTGCTTCATGCGCCCTTTGACGCTGGTATCGCCGGAGCCCAGCCGCGCTGTGTTGCAACAAGAAATCAACCGTCATCAGGATGCCCGCTATGACCACCGACTGCATGGCGTTTTGTTGGTTGCTTTCGGCCTGAGTTGCGGGCGGGGGGCCGGAATCTTTGGGGACTCACCGCGCACCGTGGCCAACTGGGTGCGGCGATTCGATCAGCAGGGTTTTGGCGGGGCTGGCGGAGGGCAACCATTCCGGCCGCCCCGCCGGTTGAATAACTCTGGGAATCGTATCAGCGGAAACGGGAAAAGGCGGAGTTCTCACCACGAAATACGAATTATGTGGAGCTCCACATAATGCAAAATACGCGAACGAAGACGGGACTTTAAACCACTGAATCCAGAAATGGGTGTGAGACAAAATTCTTCGATTTTGAAATAACGGCTGGTTTTTTTGGGGTT
>CAZUBG010000304.1:0-4591 GCA_964618545.1 uncultured Bifidobacteriaceae bacterium
GATACAGCCGGTTGGAAACCTGCGGTACGGCTCGCCCAAGCTGCGTGTAAGGTGCAGCGGGCACGGGCGCACTCCGACCGTTGGGCAACATGGCCTGATCTCGACTCCTGCCGGGATTCAATTCCGGCCCTTCCCTCCCATCCGTGTTAATCCGTGAAATCCGTGGTAAAAAAATCCCCCGTCTTTGTTCGCGTATTTCGTTTATTTCGCGGTTAAAACCTCCCCGTTTTTTCCGCCTTCGTTTTTATCCAGAGCCTCGTGACCTGACCGGTTTTCCATCCGTGGTCATCCTGCAATCCGTGGTGTCAGCAATCATGGGCGCCGGGACCGGCGGGCGCGACCGGCCAGGTGGTCTTCACTGGATTCGACCTCCACGTTCGGGGGGGCAATTCCGCATAAGCGTCCGGCATTCCCCCGCAGGTTTCCAGCGGGGTCTGCTCGGTTTCCCGTTCGATCAAGAACCGCCCGTGCGCTTCGGCATTGCGGTCGCTCTTGCGGGCCACGGCCGCAAATCGTTGATAAACCGGCTCCGGAATGTTTCGAATGGCCGGCATTCTGCCCATGTCAGAAGGCTGTCACAGTGCTGGCATTTGTAAAGTTTCTCAACAGCCGGTTACGAGCCTGACCCCGAAGACGCCCCGGGTTTCGCGGCCGGTTCCAAGGGCAGTTCCAAGGTGAACACCGCACCCTGGCCGGGACCGCCGCTCTGAACGGTCAGGGAACCGCCGAGTTCCCGGGCGGTGAGCGCCCCGTTGTGCAGGCCGAAGCCGTGGCCGCCTTTGCGCGTGGTGAACCCGTGTTGAAAAATGCGGCCCAGGTTTTCCGGCGGAATGCCAACGCCGTTGTCCAGGACGGCGATTTGCACCCCGCCCCCGGACGGGGCAACCCGCAGCCCGATTTGCTTGTCCGGGCGTCCGGAGCCGGCACAGGCATGGCCGGCATTGCTGACCAGGTTCACCAGAATCTGCAGCACCTTGTGCTTCTCCACGGTGATGTCCGGCACCCCGGCGTATTCCCGGACGACTTCAATCTCCTGCCGCGTCAGCGCGGCGGCATTGATGACCAGCGCGTCCTCGATCAGGTCGGCCACGCGGACGACTTCGGTGAGGCCGGAAATCTTCCCGTAATTCTGCTGCATGGCCACGATGTCCTTGATGTGGTCCAGGTTCTGCCGGAGCAGTTCCAGTTCCTTGAGGGCGGCCTGCTGTTCCCGGCCCAGTTGCTCGGCCAACTGGCCCAAATAGCCGGGCACCTGCCGGCCGCGGGAATCGGCGGTCAGGAACGCGCCCAGGTCGCCGGCATGCTCGTTCAACAGCGCCACCACCTTGCCCACATAGGGGATCTTCGATTTTTTAACCTCATCCGCCACCAGGGTGGCCGAAACATTGACGCTGTTCAGCACGTTGCCAATGTTGTGCAGGACGCTGGTGGCCACTTCGGCCATGCCCGCCTGCCGGGAGGTTTCCACCAATTCCTGGTGAATGTCCTGCAACCGGGCTTCGGCCTGTTTGATGTCGGTGATGTCCACCACGGTGGTCAAATCCTCGAAACTGCCGTCGGGAAACTTCCGTCGCTGCATGGAAAAAACGACCCACACCACGGTGCCGTCCAGCCGCAGATAACGCTTTTTCATGGCGTACTGGTTGATCTCGCCGGATTCCAGCCGGGCGGTGAATTTCTGCTGGCGCACCCGGTCTTCGGGATGGTTCAGGTTCTGATAAGTTTCGAGTTGCCGGTCCTGTTCGCGCGTGAGGCCGCAAATGCGCAGATGGGCGTTGTTAATGATGCGCTCGGACCGGCCGTCGGCGCCGGTGCGGTTCAGGGCGATGCCCACGGGCACGGTCTCGAACACAAATTTCAGGCGCTCCTGCTCGTGCGCCGCCTCCGCCTGCGCGCGTTTGAGCGCGGTGATGTCCACCACGGTGGTCAATTCCTCGTAACTGCCGTCGGCATAGGTTTGTCGCAGATAAGTGAAGGCCACCCAGACGACGGTGCCATCCAGCCGGAGATAGCGCTTCTCCATCGAGTATTGGTTGATGTCACCCGCCTGCACCCGGCGGATGAATTCGCGCTGGCGGGCGTGATCCTCCGGCTGGGTCAGTTTCGTGTAAATATCGGGGATTTCGTGCTGCTCGCGCGTCAGCCCGCAAATCCGCAGATGGGCGTCGTTGATGGCGCGCCCGGTCCGGCCGTCGGCATAAACAATGTGGGAGGCAATCCCCACCGGGACCGACTCGAAGATGAATTTCAGCCGCGCCTGCTCGTGGGCGGCGCGCTCCTCCACCCGCCGGCGTTCGGTGACGTCGCGGAACGAAAACACGCGGCCCACGCACTGGCCGTCCAGGCGCTGGGGCCGGGAATCACGTTCAAAGACGCGCCCGTCCTTCAATTCCAAAACATCATGGCTTTCCAGCTCCGGCCGGGCATACAGTTCGCGCACTTTGGCCAGAAACGCGCCGCTGTCCCGCAACTGTTCCGCCACCAGCGGCAACACCCGGTCGGCCTGGCCAATGACGATTTGATCCGGCGGCAGACGCCACAACTCAACAAACCGGAGGTTGCAACTCACCACCTCATCGTGTTCACCAATCACCAAAATCCCGTCGGTGGTGGATTCGAGGGTGGCATTGAGCAGGGAATGCACCCGGGCCAGCTCGCGGTTCAGCTCCGCAATCCGGCGGTTCAAAGCCTCCCGCTCCACCGCCCAGGCCGACTCCCGATCCTGGACTGGGGCGGGCTTCCCGTCGGCCTCCGAAGCTTGGGGATGGTCATTCATGGGACGGAACCCGGGGCCAGGCTGTGGGAGGGCGACCCGGCGCCGCCCCCGAAATGTTCCGCATCTCGGGGGTCAACGGCCGTGTGCCTGCGTTCGAATGACTGCACATAAGGTGTTCTTCGGTGAATTGGAGGCAATTATGAAGCGAAAACGTGAAGAATCTTCCACCCTTTTTCCCCGCCCGACCCGCCAAAAGAGGATCGGAAAATCCACGCCACCCCTTCGGGAGGCGTCATTTCTCGTTACCTGGTAACGAGAAATGACGGTTGTTGACCTTTTCTCTTGACACACGCTAAACCCATCCACCCCAATGAGTTACCCATCCTGTCAAGCCAAATCAGCACCCCATCGCGTTACTAGGTAACGAAAATGACCCCGGAATTATTTTTTCCACCCGGGCCGCCCGCAGGAATTCCCAGCCCAGATGCTCCTGCGGCAGCCGCCGGCCGGCCGCAAACAGTTGGCGGGCCGGGCCGGCCAGCCCGGCCAGCCAGTCGCACCAGCGCAAGTCGTCCGGCTCGACCTCGATGGGTTGCCCGCGCCCGGCCCCGAGGGCGAGCAACTGCCGGTAACTCCAGAGATGCGGCTCGATCACCGGCAACCCGGCGGCCTCGGCGCGCCGGGAGGCTTCCTGCGGGATGCGCAAACCGTGCGGGTCCAGATCCCCAAAGTAGCAGAGGCGGCGCGGCCCGCCGAGTTCGGCAAACACGTCCCCCAGGTGTTGAACGCCCTCCCAAAACCGGTTGCCACAGCCGTAGATGACGGCGCTGAACTGCTTCTCTTCCGCATTCCACCGGCAATAGGAATGCCAGGTGGCGGCGTTCTCAATGACGATGACCGGCTGCGCGGCGGACCCGGCCGGCCCGCGTTTCCACGGCAGCGGCTCGCCGACCATTTCGCAGCGCAAATCCCGTTGCAGATCCAGCCGCTCCGGGCGGAACAGCGCGGAGTCAATCAACGTGTCCAGCCGCTTCTCGTCGCCAAAGATTTGCAGCGAGCGCTCCTTGATGGGCACGCAGTCCGGCCGGCCCGGGACAGCCTTGAGGAAGTCATTCAGCCGGGCCAGATCCGCCAGCGCCAGATTCACGGGGACTTCGCGCAGGAAGGCCAGTTTTGGTTCCCAGGCAAATTCGCGGATGCGCCGGGCCTCCTCATCCGACGGCGGCACAAAACCAAAATTCTCACGCCAGCGCGGTTCCGCTTCCAACGGAATCGTGATCCGGTCAATCAGGTGCGATTTGTAGCGCACGGATTTGATTTCGATCCATCCCTCGGCCGCGAGGGCGCGCGCATCGCGCTCGGCATCGTTGCGATCCGTCGCGGAAACCAGACCGGCGGCTTCGAGCAAGTCCTCCCAGCCGCGGAAAAAAGGGCGCGTGGCCGCCTCGCTCCGGCTCCCCCGGGCGCGCTGCCATTGCGCGAACAACTCGACCGCAATGGGCAGCCGGGAGGGGTTCATGACTCACGAAAGGGCGTCCAGGGCTTCGGCCATGGTGCTGATGAGCGGGAGGTTGTCAATGCGGGTGACGTAGCCGTCGGCGTCGCGCTGCACTTCTTTCTGGCACATGATGACGGTTTGCGCGTGCGGAACCATGACGCCGAGACGTTCGGGCGGAAAGGCCATCACGAGTTGAAGTTGAAAACTGCGGGCCAGGGTGAGGCAGTCTTCAATGCCGTCGCCGGAGAGTTTCGAAAAGGCTTCGTCCATGACGACCAGCCCGAGTTGCTGCGAGCGGGTGGAATTGCGGTCGCCGCGGTCATAAACGCGGCGGAAGGCGGCCAGCATGGAGATGAAAAAGGGCGCCTGGTTTTCGC
>CAZUBG010000305.1:0-4576 GCA_964618545.1 uncultured Bifidobacteriaceae bacterium
ATCCGCAGCGAATCCAGCAGCCCGGGCAGCAGGGAGGGGCGCAGGACGTTCATGTCGCTGCTCAGCGGGTTTTCCAGGGCCACAATCCGGGGGTCGGTCAGCCGGGCGGCGGTGTCCGAGATCAGGGTCTGGCCCTGGGCTTCATCCAGGCCGAGGCCGGTGAGAATGCGGCGCACCTCGCCGATTTCATCGTAGACGGAGTCATAGGCGTTGCTGCCCAGCGCGCCGCGCGGCGGGGTGCTGGGGATTTTATCCACGCCAAAGAGCCGGCCCACTTCTTCGATCAGGTCCACTTCGCGCTTCAGGTCCACGCGCCAGGTGGGGATCCGGAAGGCACACACCCCGGGCGTCTGGCTGGTGACGGTGAGCCCGAGTCGGGTGAGGAACGAGGACTGATCGGCATGGGGGATGGCGATGCCCAGCAAGTCCTTGGACTTGGCAAAATGCAGGGTGATTTCCCTGGGCTCCTGCACCTGCGGCTGAACGTCCACGACACCGTCCGCCAATTGTCCGCCGGCGGTCTCCAAAATCAACTGCGCCGCCCGATGGCCGGCCCAGTCGCAGATGCCGATGTCCGCGCCGCGTTCATAGCGGTAGCTGGCCTCGCTGCGCAGGCCGAAGGTCTTGCTGGTGCGGCGGATGCTGGCGGGGTTGAAACAGGCGCTTTCAATCAGCACGTCCACGGTTTGGGCGTTGATCTCGGTGTTGGCCCCGCCCATGACGCCGGCCAGGGCGATGCCCTTTTGTTCGTCCGCAATCAACAGCATGTCACTGGTGAGCGTGCGGTCCTGATTGTCGAGGGTCTTGAATTTTTCGCCGGCGGCGGCGCGGCGGACGATGATGGCGGGCTGGCCGTCCGCGCCTTTGGCGATCAAGTGATAATCGAAGGCGTGCAGCGGCTGGCCGGTTTCCAGCATGACGTAATTGGTGACGTCCACGACGTTGCTGATGCTGCGGATGCCGGTTTTTTCGAGCGTATTGCGCAGCCAATCGGGGCTGGGGCCGACGTTCACGCCTTTGATGACGCGGGCGGTGTAGCGGGGACAGAGTTCGGCGTCCTGGATGCGGACTTGGACCAGATGACTGCACGGGACTGACAGGCTGGAAGCCTGTTCCACCTTGACCTCCGGGAGTTTGAGGGGATTTCCGGTCAGGGCGGCGATTTCGCGCGCGATGCCGATGACGCTGTTGAGGTCGGGGCGGTTGGGTGTGACTTCCAGGTCATAGACGACGTCGCTGCCGCCGCGGCCGAGATATTCGGCGAAGGGCTGGCCGACTTTGGCGTCCGCGCGCAGGATGAGCAGGCCGTCCTCTTTTTTGTGGCCGATGGCCTCGGGATCAAGGCCGAGTTCCTCGTGCGAGCAAAGCATGCCGTGGGATTCCACGCCGCGGATCTTGCCGACCTTGATGGTGAACGGGGCCTGGTCGCCGGGCTTGGGCGGCAGGGAGGCGCCGGGCAGGATGAGCGGCACCTTGTCGCCGGCCTGGAAATTGTGCGCGCCGCAGACGATCTGGCGTTCGCCGGTGCCGTCGTGGACGCGGCAGAGCGAGAGCTTGTCGGCATTCGGATGCTTGTCGCGGGTGAGGACCTGCGCGACGACGATGCCGGCGAATTCGCCGCCGAGTTTTTGGACGCCCTCGACTTCGAGGCCGAGCATGGTGAGGCGCTCGGTGAGTTCCTCGGGCGACCAGTTGAAATCAACGTATTGTTTGAGCCAGGTATGGGTGACTTTCATTTGGAAATTATGTTTTGGCCGGGGGTGGCTACAAATATTTCGCTCCTACGGAGCTGGGGAACAGGGGCGCAACTCCACGGGAGCCGGCATCCACCTGTGCGCATCTGGCACCCCTTCGGGGTGCGGGTTGTTTCAGCACCATGACCGGGGCTGTCGCTGCGCTCAACCCCCGGCTACTGTCTGACAACCCTCCGGGTTGGGCAAACGGCCCGCGCAGTCGCGCTGTCGTGTGGGGGCGGTAGATTCCGCAAAACAGAATTGTTTGACCGGCGTGGTTCATTCGCTCCTCTTTTTTGCCGGTGGCGTTTCGCGCAAGGCGGTGACCGGTTGCGGTTCCGACCAGTTTTTGATGACGCTTCCGTGATAATTACGCTGGCCGGCACGCAGGTGGGCAAGCAGACGGCCCGGGTCGTTGCCAAAACGGTCGCACAGCGCCTTGCGGGCGGCGCGCACTTCATCGGCATGTTTTTTCAGGGGCATGGAAGCGCAAATCAGGCGAAAACGAGCCGTCCTTTGGGTTCGGGAATTGGCCGGCCAATTTTTTTGGCCGTGGCAATCCATTCCTTGATGACGGGGTCCACGTTTTTGAGCGCGGCCTGCCTGGTCGCACCATCGGCGGCGCACCCGGGCAGTTCCGGCACTTCGGCGATAAAGGACTGATCTTCCGCGCTCCAGTAGATGATGATTTCGTATTTGGTCATAATTTCCCCTCCGCGAGTTTATACTTCAAAACCACGTTGCGCACTTGTTTTACCTGATAAGGCTTGGCGTTTGCTCCGCGCGGTTGCAGATTCAAGATTTCTTCAACGCTGGCGCAATAAAAAATGTGGTGGCTGCCCCGGACGCGCATCTGGAATCCGAGCCGTTGCAACAACTGGCACAGGCCCTCGAACGGAATGTTCGCATCAGCGGTGCCAAGGAGAATTTTCTCCAGTAGTTTTGCGGGTTGGCTCATTCGTTTTCGATGTCGCTCCTGACGGAGCTTAAAATTCTTTTTGGTTTGGGGGCTGCAAATATTTCGCTCCTACGGAGCTTGGGAACAGGGCCGCAACTCCATGGGAGCCGGCATCCCTCCTGAGCGAGTCTGGCACTCCTGGGGTGCGGACTGTTTCAGCCCCATGGCGCGAGCCGCATCAAACATGCGCACGCCCATGAGGAAACGCTCCTCGCCGGAGCGAGCCATCAACTTTTGCCGAACGAGTTCGGCGATTTCTGGCGGGGTGTCAGTCATGTGCCTTTTCCTTCCATAAATTAACCAAACCAAGTCCGGTCGTCCAATGTTCAATGCAGGCGCGATCACAGCCGGAGCCGACCTCAGGCTTTGGCCGCCAGGGGCAGGATCTTTTCAAAGTGGCTGTCATTGTGTTCCAATTTCAGGTTGTGCTCAATTGCACAGGCGGCAATGACGATATCGGCGGAGGGTGCGGTAACGCCGTTTTCGCGGCAGGCACGCGCCAGTTTACGGGCGCGGGTCCAAACTTCTTCGTTGACCGGACAAAGTCGCAATTCCCCCTCCAGTTCCTCCAAAGTGCTTTTTTCCATCTGGCCGCGTGCGCCATTCCAGAGTTCCACCAGAGTCATGTCGCACCAGACGGCACTGCCATCCACGAGCAGGGCCTTGACCCGCTGGCCCGGAAGGCTGTCGCGTCCACGCAGAAATTCGATCCAACTGGAAGCGTCCACCAGAGTCATTTGGAGCCTTCCCATTTCCGGTCTGCACGCATCTGTTGGAGGTTTTCCTGAGTCATGAAATTGGGGCAGGAGCCATGGAGACGTTCCGCAAGGTCTTTCAGGCGGTGAAGCCGGTTAAATTCATCCACGGCGGTCACAATGGCATCGCGCTTGGTCTTCGCACCGGTGTGTTGGATGGCTTCCTGAAGTGACTTTTCTGGAATATCAATTGTCGTTTTCATGCTTCCAAAGTACTCTAGTTTGGAATCTTGTCAAATGTGGTTGCTCGTGACCACCACGCCAGGGTTTTCTCGGAAACGGGGTTGATGGATGTGTTCGGGACGAAGCGGGATGCAGGGTGATTTTATTCTGGAATACAGTTTGGAATCTCTTGCTGGATTAATGATGACGTGATATGATGACACTATGCGAACGATTGTGGAATTACCGGACGATCAGTTGGCGGCTTTGCGGGACATCTGTGCGCAGGAGAAGGCGTCGCGGGCGGAAATCATCCGCCGGGCCGTCGGCCAATACATTCAAGACAATCAGTCCGCGAAGGGGAAGAGTGCCTTTGGCCTTTGGAAAAAGAAGCAGATCAACGCCTTGGATTACGAAGCCAGGCTGCGCGGGGAATGGTCTGCGTCATGAAAGCCGTTTTTGACACCAACATCCTCGTGGATTATTTGAACGGGATTCCCGCCGCCAGCCGCGAATTGGAACTGTACGAGGAAATCGCCATCAGCATGGTGACTTGGATGGAGGTGCTGGCCGGAGCGGACGATGCGGAAGAAGAAGCCGTCACGCGCGATTTTCTTTCACGATTCAACGTCCGACCGCTGGATAAAGCCGTGGCGGAACGAGCGATAAAAATCCGGCGGCAGCATAAATTAAAATTGCCAGACGCCATTATTTGGGCGACGGCGATGGAACAGGGCCGGCTGCTGGTAACGCGTAACACCAAGGATTTCCCCGAAACGGACCCGGGAATCAGGGTGCCGTACCGGGTTTAAGGGCCGGGCGGTTTTTTATTTCAGGTGCCTCGCTGTTTTCGGTGGAAGAGGGTCCTGAAAACCGGCGCCTTGAAGACGACCAATGGGATCTGAGGGATTGAGTTATAGGGGTAGGGACAAGGGATTGACCTTGCCCCTCCCTCCAAACCGGACTGG
>CAZUBG010000306.1:0-4547 GCA_964618545.1 uncultured Bifidobacteriaceae bacterium
AACGTGCCGCCCGCCGCTGGAACCCCCAAATGGGCGCGGGAATTGTCGGCCCGGTCCCCCATCAGCGTTAACCTGATTTTGTGCGAAAATTGGCAAAACATGGCATTTTGACGCGCTTTTCGTTATCATATGGCAGTGCAAGCCGCTAAATTACCGCCAAATGCGAAAACCAATCGGTTAACGCTTATGGCCCCGTCCCCTCACCGGGCAATGCCAGCTTTGGATTGCCGACACAACTGGCGGGTCGCTCCGCGACGCCTGGCTCACTCCCTGCTGCCCCGGCATCATGGCGTTCCTGAGACGAGTGCCCCACGCTGGTATGAGGCCGCGCCGTTGGCGCTCACGGAGCCGGACGGGCGGCCGGCCGGGTCATCATGAATCCGATTCATCATCCACCCCCAGTTTACCATCCCCGGAAAAAAAGTTCGTTTCTCAGAAACGCGAAACGGCCAAATCAAAAATACAATTTTCATTGACACAAACACGCTGAATCATCAATTAAATCAGGGGGTTGGTGATCAAAGATGGCGCGGCGTGTGAACCATCGCGTTGCTGAGAAACGAGAATGACGCCCCATAACAAATTCAAAACCCCGACCGTGAACCGGAGGCGTCACCGGTCCGGGCTTGGGTCTGAATTCCGCGCGCTGCGGCTCACAGAGCCGCGCTCCTCCGGGTCTTAAAAACCCGGTTGCCGGCAAATTATGGGGATAAATTCCGCGCCTGCCAGACCAGACGCAGCCCCTCCAGGGTCAGCTCCGGCACCACGGCGGTGATTTCCGGCAGCTTGGCCGCCATCAACGCGGCATACCCGCCGGTGGCCACCACCGGCAGGTGTTTGGCCTGCAACTCGCGCTTGAGTTCGGCAATCAGTTCGCGCACCAGGCCGCGATACCCATGGACCGCGCCAATCAGCATGGCCTGTTCGGTGTTCTTGCCCACCACCGCCCGCACCTCCCGGATGCGGATTTGGGGGAGCAGCGCGGTTTTTTCATGCAGATAATCCGTCATGGCCGCCAGCCCGGGCGCAATGATGCCGCCGGTATAATTGCCCCGGGCATCCACCACGTCGAACGTCACGGCGGTGCCAAAATCCACCACCACGACCGGGGCGCCATAATGCCGGCGGGCCGCCACGGAATTGGCCAGCCGGTCCGGACCGATGGAGCCGGGCCGGGGATAATCAATGCCCACCAGCGCCACGGTCGCCGGCGTGAGTTCCAGCGTGTCAAGCTTCCACAGTTGCCGGACGGCGCGCTTGACCCGGGGCGTCACGCGCGGCACCACGCTGCACAGGACCGCCCCGTCAATCGCCGCCCGCCCGGTGAATTGCTTCACCAAGCCCGGAGCCGCCCCGCTCCGCCAGGCGAGCGTGGGAATATTGGTTTGTTTCACCACGCGCCGGCCATTGGCCAATCCGAGGTGCGTGTGCGTGTTGCCGATGTCGAATAACAGGATCATTTTTCCAAAGTGACGTCGCCGCCCGTAATCCGTTCCAAGTGCCCGTGTTCCGAACGCAGCAGCAGCGCCCCGTCGTCATCCAACGATTCCACGCAACCCCGGATCCGCCGCGCGCCCAATTGCACCGTCACCTCCCGGCCAATGGTGGAACAATGCGCCTCCCATTCATTGGCGACTTTGGTGAATTGGCCCGCGCAAATCAGCGCGTAATCCCGGTCCAGCTCGCGGAGAACGTGGACGGCGAGTTCCGCACGCGACACCGGCTTGCCCGCCTCAATCCGCAGCGACGTGGCGGTTTTTCGGAGGTCGGCGGGGAATTCGCCCGCCGCCAGATTGACATCCACGCCAATTCCCAGAATCACGTAACGCACCCGGTCCAGTTCCGCGTTCAGTTCGGTGAGGATGCCCGCCAGCTTTTTGCCGCCGAGCAGAATGTCGTTGGGCCATTTGATTTCCGGCGAAAGGCCGGTCTGCAATTGAATGGCCCGGCGCAGGGCCGTGGCGGAGGCCACCGTCAACTGGGTGGTCATCTGCGGACGCAACTCCGGCCGCAGCAGGATGGAAAACCACAATCCCTTGCGCGCCGGGGAAACCCACTTGCGCCCCAGCCGGCCGCGCCCCTTGGTCTGCGCTTCCGCGAACACGACCGCCCCTTCGCGAACCCCGTCGCGCGCCAGCTTCTCCACGACATCGTTCGTGGAAGTGGTTTTTTCAAAAACCCGGAGATCACGCCCGATGACTTTCGTGTCGCCCAACCGGGCCAGCAGGTCGTCCGCATGCAGCACGTCCGGGGCGCTCAGCAGACGGTAGCCCAGATGAGGCCCGGCTTCGATTTCATAATCCAGCCGCCGCAGTTCCTCGATGCGCGCCCAGATCGCCGCGCGGCTGATGCCAAGTTGCTCGGCCAGCGCGGCCCCGGACACCCCGTCGGGATTCGCCCGGAGCTCGGCTAAAATTCGGGCGTCGGTCGTCATGACGGAAAATCCAGTCCAATATCCACCGCCCGCACCGAATGGGTGATGGCCCCGACGGAAATATAATCAACCCCCGAGCGGGCAATGTTCCCCACCGTTTTGAGATTGACGCCGCCACTGGCTTCCGTGAGCGCGCGCCCCCCCACCAACCGCACCGCCCGCCGCAATTGCGGCGCCGTCATATTGTCGAGCAGAATGATGTCCGCACCCGCCGCCGCCCCCTGCCCCGCCTGCTCGAGCGTGTCCGCCTCCACCTCCACCGTGAGTTTGGGATACGCGGCCCGCGCCCGGGTGATGGCGGCGCAGACGGCATTGGGTTTTTCACCCCGCAACGCGGCCAGATGGTTGTCTTTGATCAACACCATGTCATGCAGCCCCAGCCGGTGATTTTTCCCGCCGCCACAGGCCACGGCGTATTTTTCAAGCAACCGCCAGCCGGGCGTCGTCTTGCGCGTGTCCAAAATCCGCGCCTTGGTGCCGCGCACCGCCGCCACATAGTGCGCCGTCGCCGTGGCCACCCCGGAGAGTCGCTGAATAAAATTCAACGCCACGCGTTCAGCCCCCAAAATGGCGCGGGTGGGGCCGGAGATTTCCAGTAAAACGGCGCCGGCCGCCAACGCCTGGCCATCCCGCACCAGCATCTTGATTTTGACACCGCGGGAAAGCTCGCGGAACGCCGCCACGGCCAGATCCAGCCCGGCCACCACCATCGGCTCACGCGTACACATGACCGCCCGGATGCGGGCCGACCGGGGGACCGTGGCCAACGAGGTGACGTCCCCCGGTCCAATATCTTCATCCAACGCGGCTTTGACAGCCTGCCGAATCAGCGTGGCGGATAATTTCATCTTGGCAAGATGGGCATAAAACGCCAAATGCGGAAGAAAAAAGCAATAAACGAGGAGTTGAGCAAGGCGGCTCAAAGGACCCTGGCCAGAGGCGCGGCCGGCAAAAACCGTGCCTCCCGCAGTTGCCGGTTAGCCTGCATATTTCATACCTTGACTTGAAACGGGAGGTTTTGGTGCGGAACAGCAGATTATTTCCCGTGGCGGGGTGATTGCGAAGGATAAAACGGCGATCGTATCAGCGAAGACCAAAACAGGGGCGAGAAAATGGATTGTTTCAAAATTTTGGACGCGCTCCGCCCGCCACGGAGCGAGGGGTTCCGCCGGGCTTGCGCGGTGGGGGGGTGGCCTCAACCACTGGTGCCGCTCAACGCCATCAAGCGCTGGTGACAGCGCGCAATAAACCTCCTCATAGAGCCGGGCGGGTTGAAACCGCCCGCGATCGCGCTCCCCTTTGAAACCTTGGGCCGGCAGGTTGGTCACCACAAACCGCGGGTTGTCCCCCAGCACACTCTGCTCGGCCTTGCCAATCACCCGGCGGGCCCGGCTCCAGGTCCTCTGCGTTTGATAGGCAAACTCGGTGAACTGCCGCGTCACCGCCCCGGTCAGACCATGGCGGGCGCGCGCGTCGGCCTGCGTGCGCCCCAACAACTCCAGCAGGACGGAGTTCCGGGCCAAACCGAGGCAGAAAGACACGCCGGCCGCCTCGCACCACGCCAGAAGATCCTCCCGGCAAAAGCCACTGTCCCCGCGCACGATGATCCGCGCCCGGCGGCAGCGCCGGCGAATCGCCGCCACGATTTGCTCCAGCGCCGCCACCGCCCCGGTGGCCGCGTCCTGATCACTGGTCCGCAATTGCGCCCACAACGGGATCTCCCCGACAAAGGCGTACAAGGGCAGGTAACAATAATCGCCATAATAGGCGCTGTAGTGCCGCCCTTCCTGCGCCCCATGAACCAAATGCCCCATGGCATCCAAATCAATGACCAGTTCGCGGGCATACTTGGGCAGACACCGCACGCCCTTGTCTAACAGACAGGCCTGAATTTTGACCGGATCGTGCGGCAGCTTGTGGCAGCGCGTGGCCAGGTTGTTGGACCACTCCAGCCGGTTGAGGGTGGCCGGGCCGGCCAGCGCCAGCCCCCGATGACGGGGATTGAAACGGTCCCGCCCCAGCGGATCTTGTTTGTCACAGGCGGTGGCCAGCAGGGGATCGCGCCGCAGTTGGTCGTGATCGTTGAGGTCTTCGTAACCCAGGGCCAGCCCGA
>CAZUBG010000307.1:0-4484 GCA_964618545.1 uncultured Bifidobacteriaceae bacterium
ACGGCCTGCGGGTTTGGAAACCCGCGATACAGCAGACTTGGAAGTCTGCGGTACGACAGATCGGCCAACAACTTCGGGGTGCATCGTTCGATGGACCGGTGGTGTGCCGGGGGCGGAAGCGGCGGGAACGTGGTGCGCGGACGGGGGCCGGCCGAGGTACGCCGATGGGCGTGGATTCGGTTGCCGAGCCGGCGGCCCGCCGGCGATACAGCGGACTGCCAGTCGGCGCCACCGGTTTTGACTCGGCCGGGCGCGCCAACTCGGCGGACGGCCTGCGGGTTTGGAAACCCGCGATACAGCAGACTTGGAAGTCTGCGGTACCAAAAAGCGGCCAACAACTTCGGGGTGCATCGTTCGATGGACCGGTGGTGTGCCGGAGGCGGAAGCGGCGGGAACGCGGTGCTCCGTTTTCACTGACCTTCATCTCAAACGGGAGGGTTGTCAGAAGAGGCCGGGGTTTCCGGGGGGCGCAGGAGGCGCTGAAGCACGACGGCGAGTTGGGGGACGGCCAGAGGTTTTTTGACGACTTCGCGGATGCCGGTGGCGCGCAATTCCTCAGCCGAGAGGCCTGAGTTTTGACCGCTGGCCAGCAAGATGGGGATCTGCGGGTGGAGGGCGTGGATCTGCCGGGCGAAGTCGAGTCCGTTCATTTCCGGCATGGTGAGGTCGGTGATGACCAGGTGGAACCGGTGGGGATTCTCGCGGAACAAGTCCATGGCCGCGTGGGCGCTGTTCTGGGTGATGACCTGGTAATTCAACCGCCGCATCACCTGCTGAACAATGGAGGTGAGGGTGGGTTCGTCGTCCACGAACAGGATGGTTTGACCCTGACCGTCAGGGGGCCGGAGCGGAACGGCGGGGGCCGGGGTTGGGGCCTGGGTTTTGGCGGGGAAATGCAGGCGGAACGTGGTTCCGTGGCCGGGCTGGCTTTGGACGGTGATGAGGCCTTCGTGGGACTGGACGATGCCATGCACGACGGCGAGGCCGAGGCCGGTGCCCTGGCCGACCGGCTTGGTGGTGAAGAAGGGTTCAAACATGTGCTCCAGGGTCTGTGCATCCATGCCGTGGCCGGTGTCCGTCACGGTCAAGCGGGCGTATTGGACGGGGCGGAAGGCGGGGTGGCCCTGAATCAAGTCAGCGTCCGGCAGGAAGGAATCCAAGCTGACCGTGAGGAGCCCCGGATGGCCGTCCATGGCGTGGAGGGCGTTGGTGGCCAGATTGAGCACCACCTGATAGATCTGGGTGGGGTCGGCGAGGACGGGGGGCGCGGCGGGGTCAAACTGTGTTTCGATTTTAATCTGGGCCGGGAGGGAGGCGCGGAGGAATTTCATCACCTCTTTGACAATGGTCTCCAAACGGATGACCTCGCGCGCCTGGGCGTGCTGGCGGCTGAAGGTCAGGATTTGCCGGACGAGATCGCGGGCGCGTTCGGCGGCCTGGAGCAAATCCCGGATGTTTTCCTGGGCCAAGGCGTTACCCGCAGTATCCTGCTGGAGCAGATAGCAGGCACCGAGCATGATGGCGAGGATGTTGTTAAAGTCGTGGGCCACGCCGCCGGCGAGGGTGCCGATGGCCTGCAGTTTCTGCGCCTGCCGCAACTGGTTCTCGAGCTGGCGCTGTTCCGTGACATCCTGCTTGATCGCGACGAAATGCACGATTTGCCCGTCCGCGCCGCGGACGGGGGTGATGGTCATTTCCTCGGTGTAGAGCCGGCCGTCCTTGCGCCGGTTGAGCAGTTCGCCGTGCCAGACGTTGCCGGTGGAGATGGTGGCCCAGAGGGTGGCGTAAAAGGCGGGCGGGTGACGGCCGGATTTTAAAAAGCGCGGATTGGCGCCGATGGCTTCGGCGGCGGGGTAGCCGGTGAGGCGGGTAAAGGAGGGGTTGACCCATTCGATTTTTCCGCGGGGGTCGGTGATGACAATGCTGTTGGCGGCGGCAGTGAGGGCGCTGAGCTGCAGGCTCATGCGGTCTTCGGACTGCTTGCGTTCGGTGATGTCCAGCGAGGAACCCAGCAAGCAGAATTGCCCGCCGACGACCAGCTTTTCCGCCGACCATAAGACATGCCTGACCCGGCCGGAACGACTGTGGATTTCCAACTCCAAGTTGCGCACCGAGCCCTCGGCTTGAAGCCGGCCGAGGATGGCGGCACGCTGTTTCGGCTCAAACCACACCTCCAATTCAAGCGCGGTGTGCCCGATCACTTCGTCACGGGGGCGATCCAAGAGATTTAAGAACTCGTCGTTCACGTCCAGATAACGGCCTTCGTCCAGGGTGGTGAGGGCGATCGCGATGGGACTGGAGTTGAACATGTGCGAGAATTTTTCCTCGTTTTCGTGCGAGACGATGTCCGACCGCTTGTGTTCGGTGATGTCCTGAATGGTGCCGATCATTTTCACCACCTGACCGGCCTGGTCCAGCACGAGTTTGCCGAAGCCGTGAACCCAGCGCTCCTGCCGGTCCTGAACACGGACAATGCGATAAGTCCGATCGAACGGGGCGCGGCTGTGCAGGACTTCTTCGGCCAGATAACGCTGCATTGCGTCGCGGTCCAGCGGATGAACGACTTGCAGCCAGTCGGCGACCGGCCTAGGCAGGCCGGGATCCTGCAAGCCAAAGATTTCCCCCAAAACCTCGGACCCGGTCCAGGTGCCGGCCGCCAGGTCAAGGGCATACGAGCCCAGTCCGGCGATGTGCTGGGCCTCCAAAAGCCGCATGGTGGATTCCCGCAACATGTCCATGACCTGCTTGCGGTAGGTGATGTCCAGCATGGAACCCACCAGATAGGACTCCCCGCTGATGGTCACCTCGCTGCCCGACCACAACACCTGCCGGATTTGGCCGGACTTGGTGCGGATTTCGAAATCGAAGTCACGCACGGTTCCATGCTGGTCCAATTGGGCCATCATGATGGCCCGCTGAGCGGGATTCACCCACAAGCCGAGGGTGAAGGAGGTCTGTCCGAGGACTTCCTCCCGGGATCGCTCGAGCAGGTTCAAAAACTCGGCGTTCACATTCACATATCTTCCCTCGCGTTTGGTGGTCAACGTGGTGGCCACCGGATTGGAATGGAACATCCGGGAAAATCTCTGTTCGCTTTCGTGCATCGCCGCCTCGATGCGCTTTTGCTCGGTGACATCGCGAAAAAACCAGACCCGGCCATAGCACTGCCCGTCCTGACTGCGGACGAGGGAGGTTTGCCGTTCCAGCACCGTGCCGTCTTTCAACTCCACCTCATCCCGGGGACAAGCCGCCGGGCTCGAAGCAAGCCGGCGGGTTTGCTGATCAAAGGCCGCCGGATCCCGGGCTTGCTGGCAGGAAAACTGATATTGCACGGTGTCGTCCGGGTTGCTGGCGATTCCGGGAGGAAATTTCCACAAGTCCGTGATATGCTGGTTCTGGAAAACCTTTTTGGCCTGGTTGTCCACCACCAGAATTCCATCGGGCGAGGAATGAACCAGGGCTTCCAAAAACGCTGATTTCTGGCGCAGTTCGTCGGACTGCTGATGGCGTTCGCAATTTTTGATCCCTAATTCATGGTTTGCCTGGAGCGCGAGGAGTTCCTCGTGCCGGATGTCCAGTTCGATTTGGCGGAGCTCCAACTCGTGTTGGAGGCGGGGCAGGTCGGCGGCGGTGAGGGGTGGATGGGTGGCGGGGTGCGTTTTCAGACGCGCCTCGGCCGCCTGGCGCAAGGCCAGAGGATCCAGGGGGGAAGGCGGTTTCATGGGGGAGTGACTAGGTTAGCCGACATTGGCAGCGGGGATCCGCCGGCCCGGTGGAAAAAGATGAATTATGAACGATGAGAGATGAAAGCATAGTGAGTGGATATAGAGCATGCCCGCCCTCCCGGCCTGCTCCCGCACGAGAAGGGGAATGATTCGGTTGCCGAGCCGGCGGTCCGCCGGCGATACAGCGGACTGCCAGTCGGCGCCACCGGTTTTGACTCGGCCGGGCGCGCCAACTCGGCGGACGGCCTGCGGGTTTGGAAACCCGCGATACAGCAGACTTGGAAGTCTGCGGTACCAAAAAGCGGCCAACAACTTCGGGGTGCATCGTTCGATGGACCGGTGGTCTGCCGGAGGCGGAAGCGACGGGAACGCGGTGCGCCGACGGGGGCCGGCTGAGGTTCGCCGGTGGGCGTGGATTCGGTTGCCGAGCCGGCGGCCCGCCGGCGATACAGCGGACTGCCAGTCGGCGCCACCGGTTTTGACTCGGCCGGGCGCGCCAACTCGGCGGACGGCCTGCGGGTTTGGAAACCCGCGATACAGCAGACTTGGAAGTCTGCGGTACGACAGATCGGCCAACAACTTCGGGGTGCATCGTTCGATGGACCAGTGGTCTGCAGGACGCGGAAGCGGCGGGAACGCGACGCGCGGACGGGGGCCGGCTGAGGTTCGCCGGTGGGCGTGGATTCGGTTGCCGAGCCGGCGGCCCGCCGGCGATACAGCGGACTGCCAGTCGGCGCCACCGGTTTTGACTCGGCCGGG
>CAZUBG010000308.1:0-4481 GCA_964618545.1 uncultured Bifidobacteriaceae bacterium
TGAACGTGTTCTTGTCCCAGTTGACGAAATTCTTTTCCGGCGGCTGGCGCTTCACGGTTTTCTTGCCGTCGCGCGCCGTCTTCTCGGCCAGCTTGAGGTTTTCGATCACATGCTCCGGCGCCTGGGCCACCACCCAGCCCCGGTCGTCAAACCCCTTGCGCCCCGCGCGCCCGCTGATCTGGTGAAAATCGCGCGCGGTGAGGATGCCCGTCTTCTGGCCGTCGAACTTGCACAGGCGCGTAAACAGCACCGTGCGAATGGGCACGTTGATGCCCACGCCCAGCGTGTCCGTTCCGCAAATGACCTTCAGCAGTCCCCGCTGCGCCAGTTGCTCGACCAGCACCCGGTATTTGGGCAGCAGCCCGGCATGATGCAGCCCAATGCCGTGCCGGAGCCATTTCTTGATGTCCGGCCCGTACGGGCTCGTGAATTTGAACCCCTCCAACGCCCCCGCCAGCGCCGCCTTTTCCTCCCGCGTGCAGACGTTGATGCTGGTGAAATCCTGCGCGCTCTGCGCCGCCTCCAACTGGGTGAAATGCACCACATACACCGGCGCCTTGCCATCGGCCACCAGCGTTTCCAGGGTCTTGGCCAGCGGCAGTTCCGAATACGCGTGTTCCAACGGCACCGGCCGGTCAGTGGAACTGACCGTCACCGACGCCCGCCCGTTCAGTTTCGTGAGGGCCTCCTCGAAAAACGCCGTCTCCCCCAGCGTGGCCGACATCAGCAGAAACCGCGCCTGCGGCAGGGTCAGCAACGGCACCTGCCACGCGTAACCGCGCTCGCGATCCGCGTAGTAATGAAACTCGTCCATGATGACCTCCCGCACCCCGGCCCGCGCCCCTTCCCGGAGGGCGATGTTGGCCAGAATCTCCGCCGTGCAGCACAGGATGGGCGCCTCATGATTCACCGTGGCGTCCCCCGTGCTGAGCCCCACATTGTCCGGGCCGAAATCCCGGCACAACGCCATGAATTTCTCGTTCACCAGCGCCTTGATGGGACAGGTGTAAACCGAGCGTTTGCCCTGGGCGACGGCCTGAAAATGCAGCGCCGTGGCCACCAGCGACTTGCCCGAACCGGTGGGGGTGTTCAGAATGACATTCTTGTTGTCGTACAACTCCAGGATCGCCGCCTCCTGCGCCGGATAAAGGTTCAGGTGACGGGAGCCCACGTATTCCAAAAAACGGTCCAGCAGAAGATCGTTGGTGAACGAATCCCCCCGGGGCATCAAATCGTAAAGCGTGACGGACACCGGGCCAATTTACCGCCAAAACCCGCCCGGGAGAAGCCCGATGGCAAACTTTGTGACGGCGCGCGGCCCCGGACACCGGCTCTGCGGGCCGCAGCGCGCCGATGGCCAGACGAAGTCAACGCGGTTCTCAGCCCGGGCTCGGGTTTGCCATGTGAGCGCTGCGGGTCAGGGACCAGCACTCCGGCGGAACCGCCCCGGTTTTCCGGCCCCCGGCGCCCCGGCGGAGACCACCCCGGCGAGATTACTTATACAGAGTATTAAAGAATTTTGTTGTATTCCAACGGAACTGTGGTATAAAATAATGTTGGCGACAAAACTAATATCGTCCTATCCTATTGAATACTTATGGCAACAAAACCAATACCTGTGCGCATCCCGGAGCAATGGCTGCCCCGCATTGACTCGGTGGCCCAAAAGCTCGGGACCAACCGTTCACGACTCATCGCATTTTCCGGACAAACGTTCGCGGAATTTGTCGAACACAACGGCGGGGCCTCCCTCCCGCCCGATTGGAGCGAAATCCTGGCCGACATGGATGGCCGCCGGCATCGCAAAGCCGCCCCCGCCAAGGCCTCGGCCAAAGCCGCCAAAAAGTCCGTCACGGCATCGCACGGCAAAAAGAAACGCTAAGCCCGTCACCGGCGAATTACCGGCCACGGTTTGCATGCGGCGTCCCATGCGGACGCCGCATTTCAGCTTTTCCTGGTTTGGTTTCCACTGTCGAATCATACACGGTGAGAAATTCCGGCGACTTCAGCTCGCTCGTGGTGGTCACACACCGCCGGTCCCATGGGATGCGGCCCCAAAACCACGCGCGCCAAAATGCCAGGGGGGCCCGGGGATTTTCCGCCAGCAACTGCCGAAAGGTCGTCAGCGTCCCCACCGGCACCCCCGCCGCCTCCCGGTAAGCGTCAAACACCAATTTTGAGCAGTACAACCGGGGGGAATCGTAGTTGAACCCCAGGTTGTACCACTTGCCCATGCGCGCCCCGGCCGACTGGCGCAACCGCTGTTTTTCTTCCGGGCTCAATCCCGCGTGATACCGCGTAATGGTGCAGCGCCCGTGTTCCGACCGCGCAATAAACTTCTTCAAGGGCGTGATTGTGGAACGCGGAAACCGGCTTTCCGCCACCAGCCAGGAGCCATCTGGACCGGAAAAAATAATCCCCACATGCGTTTCCCAACTGCGGGTGGTCTCCGCCACGCGCAGGAAAATGGGATTGGCCTGCCGAATGAAAATCAGGTCGCCATCCTGCAGTCGGGAGGTGATCTGGCGCCAGGCATCCGGGGAAAGCGTGCTGGCCGCCGACACCCGGAAAACCGTCAGCCAGAGGGCCAGCGCTCCGGCCAGCACGGTATAGTGAACAGTTGCATTCATGCCCGCCATTTTACCCCGCCAGTCACCGACGGGTGAATTGATAATAAAGCCCGGGCGATTGATTTATTCGATGTCTGGAGAGTGTGGCGGCGGGCGTCTCGCCTGCCGCAGAGCCGGGCGTCAACCAGCAATGCAAAAATCTCAAAAAACTCAGTTTCGCGCCATAAAATTCAGCCAAAAACTAAATATTTTCAAATTAAATGCAAGCAACGCATCTTAAGCAGGAAAGACCATTGTTTTATGCTCATTCAATTTACCGTGGGGAATTTCAAGTCGTTCAAGGACAAGGCCACCCTGTCCATGGAAGCCACGAGCGATGACTGGCGGGAAGAGGATAATCTGGCTTTGGTGGGAGGAAAGCGGTTCGTCAAAGCGGCGGCCATCTACGGTCCCAATGCCGGTGGCAAATCGAATTTTCTGTTAGCCATGCTGACGTTCCGAAAGTTGATCCAGGAATCCTCGAAAGACACTCAACAGTGGGATGCCATTCCAGTGAGTCCCTTTCGGTTGCATAGCACTACGGAATCGGCCCCCAGTTTTTTTGAGATCGTATTTCTGCACCAGGGAACGCGCTATCGCTACGGATTCGAGGCCACCCCGCAGGCCATCCAATCGGAGTGGTTGTTCACTCAGCAGGATTCCATTCGGGAAACACGATTATTCACGCGAGAGGGAGCCGTGATCGAAGCGGGCGAAGACTTTAAAGAAGGCAGAGGGTTGGAAAGCCGGACCCGGCCCAATGCCCTGTTCCTGTCCGTGGCGGCGCAGTTCAATGGGGAAATTGCCGGCGGGATTTTGAACTGGATGCACCAGTTCCGGGAGGTTTCCGGTTTGAATGATGAGAGCTGCATGCGCTTTACTGCAAACCGACTTGACGACCCCGAGCATGGTCCGTTGATCCGTGAGTTGGTGAAACAGGCGGACATCGGGATTGAAAATCTCCAGCGACAGGACATTGCTCCCGACCAAATTCCGAAACTGATCCCCCAAAAAGGCATTTCCGATGCCTATCGCGATTATCTTCTGAAAACAAGCTCAGGGGGTGCGTTTGTGGTGAAAACTTTTCACCAAAGTTTTGATGCGGACAATCAACCGGCGCAATTGGTGGAATTTGATTTAAAAACGGACGAATCCGCCGGCACTAAAAAGTTTGTCGCGCTAACCGGCCCGTTTCTGTATACCCTGCGGGAAGGCTCGGTTCTATTCGTGGATGAACTTGAAGCCCGCTTGCATCCCCTGCTCACGAAAGCACTGGTCGGGCTGTTCAACAGTTCGGCGAACCGGAAAAACGCCCAGCTCATTTTCGCAACCCATGATGAAGGTCTGCTCGACGCGAAGGCGATCCGGCGCGATCAAGTGTGGTTTGTGGAGAAGAATGAATTTGCCGCCTCCCGGCTCTGCTGTCTGAACGAGTTCAAAGGCGTGCGGAAGGAGGCCAAATTTGCGAAAGAATATCTGCTGGGCCAGTTTGGCGGGGTGCCGCGCATTGGTGATTTGCAGGGAGTGCTGAATCATGGCCGCAAATAAGCCCTGGCTACAGAATGCTTCAGGACGGCAACCGGCCGGCACCCGTCCGCGCGCAGCGTCCTGTAGAACGAAGAAACACCAAATGTGTATGGTGGGAGACGAGGTAACGAGGCTCTGAATAATCTGCTTGAGCTGCCGATGACGGCCATCATTCCCGCGCGAAGAGGCCCCGCAGCGGGAGCCTCGCGACGTACCGCAGACTTCCCAGTCTGCCGTATCGCGGGTTTCCAAACCCGCAGACCGTCCGACCACCCGGCGCGCCCGCCCCACGCACCGGCCCACCGATTGGCCATCGGCCGGGCAACCGAACTCCCGCCCATCAGC
>CAZUBG010000309.1:0-4451 GCA_964618545.1 uncultured Bifidobacteriaceae bacterium
AGCGCCGTCATGGGCAAGGGCCTCGGCAGCGAGGTCGCCCTCATCACCGACGGCCGCTTCTCCGGCGGCAGCCACGGCTTTGTCGTCGGCCACATCACCCCGGAAGCCTATGTCGGCGGGGCCATCGCCCTCATTAAAAACGGCGATTCCATCACCATTGACGCCGAAAAACGGCAGCTGAATCTGGATGTTTCCGCTGCGGAACTGAAGAAGCGCAAACTGGCGTGGAAGGCTCCCAAACCCCATTACACCCGGGGCGTGCTGGCCAAATACGCCAGCCACGTCACCAGCGCCTCCCTCGGAGCCGTCACCGATTTCAATCTGGAACTGTGATGCGGCTCTGCGCACTGCCCCGGAGCGCGGGTCTGTGACCCGCAGCACACACCTTGCAAATCCAAGCATGAAAACAGCTTCGACTTGCCCCTGCCAGCCGCATGCTGCGGTTCACAGATCCGCCCCGGTGCCCGCTGACGCTTCGCGGGCAGTGTCCGGATGCGCCCGCTGTAAATAACTGGCTGTTTGAACATCCGGCAAAATGGATTATACAAGAATCAATGGATGAAAACTGATGCACTTAATGCTGTCGAATTACGGGCGGCGGGATACAAAGCTCTGGCGGGAGCTCTCGGCCCGCTGGGCATGGCCCGGTTTCTCCGCCAGTTCCAGCAAGGCCACGGCAACGACACCAGCGAACGCAACGCCTGGCTACGGCATCACGAAAAAAACAACTTGAGCAATTATGGCGCAGGAATTTTGGCTGCGGGCAAGGCGCTCGCGAGGCGCATATCCGCAGGATCTGTAACGGGCGAGCAACGCCGCCAGCGGCCAAAAGAACCAGCCGGAATGATCGAGTTGTTTTTTTGTGATGCCTAAGCGACCAGTCTGTCCAAATGATTTCCGCCAGAATCCGTTCCCGGAAACCGCCGGCAAAGCGGACAAAAGCCACTGGTCGGCTATAAGGAACCGGAAATATATTGCTCCATCTGCTCAATGGCCGCTTCCTGCGTGGAAATCGTCCAATTGACCAGGTCGCCAATCGAAATAATGCCCACCAGCTCCGTGTTTTGCAACACGGGCAGGTGGCGCACCCGGTTTTCCGTCATCAGCCGCATGCATTCCGCCACCGAATGCTCCGGCGTCACCGCCACCACCTGGTTGGAAATGATCTCCCACACCTGCGTTTCCTTCGAGGATTTCCCAAACAGCGCCACCTTGCGCGTGTAATCCCGCTCCGTGAAAATCCCCACCAGCGTCCCCTCCGACATCACCGGCAGGGCGCCGATATTTTTCGCCGCCATCAATTTGATCGCTTCAAAAACCGTGGCCGTCGGCGGCACCGACCACACCGACGGGCTTTTGTCGCGCAACAACGTGCTGACTGGAATCGAGTTTGTCATAGGCTTGTCCTTTTTATCGCCCTCTTCCAATCAAGATGCAAGTAATTTATTCCGATTATTACAAATTCTTTCGCACCTGAAAAAACAGGCCCCCGCGCGCCCTGGCCGGAGCGCGGCTCTGAGAGCCGCAGCACGTTGCAAAGTGAAGGATGATCCGGCTTTCTCAGGCCCCCCGTGGCAAAATCCCGCTTCTTCTTGTCTCGGGCAATACTCCCGTCAGGCGACTCAAACACTTCCGCTGCCGGTTGTGCGTGTTGCCCAAGACCCGGAGCGCGGCTCTGAGAGCCGCAGCACATTGCAAAGTGAAGGATGATCCGGCTTTCTCAGGCCCCCGGTGGCAAAGTCCCCCTTCTTCTTGTCTTGGCAGCACTCCCGTCAGGCGACTCAAACACTTCCGCTGCCGGTTGTGTTTCCTTGACAAAGCCGCCTCAAGGTGCGATGTTGATTTCGCTGGGAGGCGTGGCGGGTGCCGTTTGGTCCGAAGGGGTCCAAAACGGAAAAAATCGCAAAAACACGATTAAACACGATTAAAAAATGTCCGGGCGGAAACCCCTGTCTCCCCGATCTGTCGCAGTCCGCTCCTTGCTCCCATTCTTTTAAAGATGATTGCCCTCTGCCCTCCGCTTCGTCTAAACTCGGTTTAGGATGACACTCAAGCCAGACGAATTGCGCAGCCTAGTGGAAGTAAAACACTCCTCACCCCACACCCTGCTCGGCATGCACCCTCTCGGCGACGGCTTCGGTCTCGTCGTCCGTGCCTTTCAGCCCGGGGCCGACAAAGTCGAAATCGTGCCCACCCACGAAAAAGACCAGCCCTCCATCTCCCTCAAGCGCATTCATAAAAGCGGACTCTTTGAAGGCATCACCCGCAAGGCCGGCCGCGTTTATGCCTACGACCTCGTCATGACCAGCCGGCAGGGCCAAACCTGGCAAACCCGCGACCCCTTTTCCTTCCTCCCCACCCTGAGCGAAGCCGATTTATTCCTCTTCGGCAAAGGTGACGAACGCCTGATCTACGACAAACTCGGGTCCAAACTCCGCGTCATTGACGGCGTCCACGGCACCAGCTTTGCCGTCTGGGCCCCCAACGCCAAGCGCGTCAGCGTCGTCGGTGATTTTAACCAATGGGACGGCCGCCTCCACCCCATGCGCTTGCTCGGTGCCTCGGGCGTCTGGGAAATTTTCATCCCCGGCGTCGGCGTCGGCACCCATTACAAATTTGAAATCCGCGACGCCCACGACGTCATCAAGCTCAACACCGACCCCTACGGCTTCTTCTTTGAAACCGCCCCGAAAAACGCCGCCATCGTCTGGGACAACCAAAAATTCGTCTGGACCGACGAGGCCTGGCTGAAGAGCCGCCGCGAACGCGATCCCCTGCGCTCGCCCATGAGCGTCTATGAAGTCCACCCCGGTTCCTGGCAAAAAAAATCCGCCTCCGAATCCTGGAGCTACCGCGAACTCGCCGCTCCGCTGGTCGAGTACGTCCGGCGCTTGGGCTTCACCCATGTCGAATTCATGCCCGTGGCCGAGCATGCCTTCTATCCGTCCTGGGGCTATCAAATCACCGGCTTTTACGCCCCCACCAGCCGCTACGGCACCCCTGACGATTTCCAATTTCTCGTCAACGCCCTTCACGAAGCCGGCCTCGGCGTCATCGTTGACTGGGTCCCCGCCCATTTCCCGCGCGACGACTGGGCGCTCGCCCGTTTCGACGGCACCGCCCTCTACGAGCACGAAGACCCCCGCAAAGGCGCGCACCAGGACTGGGGCACCCTTATCTTTAATTTCGGCCGGATGGAAGTTTCCAACTTCCTCGTCGCCAACGCCCTCTTCTGGTGCGAGCGCTTCCACTTGGACGGACTCCGCGTGGATGCCGTCGCCTCCATGCTCTACCTCGATTACTCCCGCAAGGAGGGCCAGTGGATTCCCAATCAATACGGCGGCCGGGAAAACCTGGAAGCCATTGAATTCCTCAAGAAATTCAATCACCTCACCCACACCGCCCATCCCGGCGTCGTCACCATTGCCGAGGAATCCACCGCCTGGCCCATGGTCACCCGCCCCCCCGAAATCGGCGGCCTCGGCTTCTCCTTCAAATGGAACATGGGCTGGATGCACGACACCCTTGGCTACTTCAAGCGCGAACCCATCCACCGCAAATATCATCAGCACGACCTGACCTTTGCGATGCTCTACCATCACAACGAAAACTTTGTCCTCCCCCTCTCCCATGACGAAGTCGTTCACGGCAAAAGCTCCCTCCTGGGCCGGATGCCCGGCGACGAATGGCAGAAGTTCGCCAATCTGCGCGCCCTCTTCGGCTACCAATGGCTCTTCCCCGGCAAAAAACTGCTCTTCATGGGCGGCGAAATCGGCCAGCCCTCCGAATGGAATGAAAACGGCCAGTTGGATTGGGCCGTCCTCAAAGCCGGCCCCTACCATGTCGGACTCCAAAAATTAGTCACCGATTTAAACCACCTCTACGCCGCCTCCCCAGCCCTCTGGCAGGCCGATTACGATCACGCCGGTTTTTACTGGATCGATTGCAACGACCGCGAAAACAGCGTGTTCTCCTTCATCCGCCAGACCGCCGACGGCTCCCGCAAACTGGCCGTCATTTTGAACCTGACCCCCGTCCCTCGTGAAAAATACCGGATCGGCCTGCCCCGCGCCGGCCAGTGGCTGGAAGTCCTCAACAGCGACGCCGCTGTCTACGGCGGCGGCAATCTCGGCAATTTGGGCGGCGTCACCACCCAGCCCATCCCCCAGCACAACCACCCCCAGTCCGCCGAATTCCTCCTGCCGCCCCTGAGCATCATCGTTTTTCAGCCCGCGTGACCCGCCCCGGAGCCTGGTGTAAAAACCTGAACCCCGCCGCACCCTCGGCTTGACCACGGTGCTGCGGGCGGTTATAAATTGCGGGCCATCGGCGGGGCAATGATTGCATGCGGCTGCCGCCACGGCACCCGCCAGGGTTTTATGAAACCAGCACAACAGCCAGTTTAGCTCAGGGGTAGAGCAACGGTTTTGTAAACCGTCGGTCGTCGGTTC
>CAZUBG010000310.1:0-4339 GCA_964618545.1 uncultured Bifidobacteriaceae bacterium
AAAATCCTGGGACCATAAAAAGTCGTGTGGGTTCGAGTCCCACCACCGGCACCACTTCACGGCTTTCCCTTTGGTTACGCGGGTTTCGATCATCAGTTCGCTTCTGCCAATTCCGGCAAAGAGCTTGGATGGCGCTTCCCCTTGCCCACCGTCCTCATGGCAGGGGCGAACCGGACGGATTCTCCTTCTGTTTCAACAAGCGTGCCAGTTTCTCATCGGCGGATTCCCGGCTGGCCTCAGGGGCGGGAGCCGGGGCGGCGGGTGAAGCCGGGGCGACCGATTTGCCGGTTTCGCCCGGAATAGCTGGCAGCGTCCCAGGTTTTGCGTCTCCGGGAGGAAAAGCCCTGCCCAGGGTGCGGGCCAGGTCGGCAAAAATCAGCAGCATCAGTGAAATCAAAAAGATGACCCCGCCGGAAAAAACGAGGTCGTTGTACGAAAAGGAATCGAAATAGGGATCCTTGAACCGTGCCAGCGCGTATTTGATGAGCAAACGCCCACCCGCCGCCAGCCCGATCAGTCCCGCCACCATGGCCAGCCAGTACAGCAGGCCCCTTAAAATTCGTGTCATAGGTTCGTCAAATGCAACTTTTTGGGGATTGCATTGTTTCATCAGTGTTTGATAATGATGAAATGTCACATAACGGTATGAAAATTACGAATAAATTCAAAAAACTCCACCAGTCCGGCTTTACCCTCGTTGAAATCATGGTGGTCGTGGCGATCATCGGCCTGCTGATGAGCGTGGCGACCGTGGGCATCGGTCATGCCATTAAAACCGCCAAGGCGCAAACCTGCGCCATGAATGTTGAAGCCATTGAAAGCGCCAAGTCATTGTGGGGTTTGGAAAACAAAAAAGGCGATAATGACGTACCCTCCGAGGACGACTTGAAGCCCCTCTTGAAAAACGGCACCTTCCCCGCCTGCCCCGCCGGCGGCACCTACACCATCAACGCCATGGCCACACGCGCCACCTGCTCCATCCATCCGGCGACCGGCACCCCCGGCACGGTCACCACCACGCAATAAATCAACCCCTTTCGTTTCCAGAGCAATTGCGTGAACCATGCAATTGCTCTTTGTTTTTAGCCCGGACCTTTGCTTCAATGCACCAACGATGAACACACGTCAGGCCGCCATTAAACGGGAAACCAAGGAAACGCGCATCGCCCTCCGGCTCAATCTGGACGGCCGGGGCAAATCCACCATCCACACCGGCATCCCCTTTTTCGACCACATGCTCACCCTGTTCGCCAAGCACGCGACGGTGGATTTGCAGCTCAAGTGCCGTGGCGATCTGGAGGTGGACGCTCATCACACCGTCGAGGATTGCGGCATTGCCCTGGGGCAGGCCGTCCTGCAGGCCCTGGGCGACAAACGAGGCCTGCGGCGGTACGGTGCCGGCTTTGATCCCCGCAATCCGTTCACCGGAGAGGCGTATGTGCCCATGGATGAATGTCTGGCGCGGTGTGTGATTGATTTCAGCGGGCGGCCTTATCTGGTCTGGAAAGGGCTGGACCGCTTTGCCCAGAAACAGATTACGGCAGCAGAAAAAAATCAGGATGTGTCGAGCGCGTTTCGGTTTGGCCTGGCCCGGGAGTTTTTCCAGGGCTTTGCCAACGAAGCCCGGTGCAATCTCCACTTGGAGTTGCTGTATGGGGATGAACCCCATCACATCGTCGAGGCGTTGTACAAGGCGTTTGCCCGCGCCACCGACACCGCCTGCCAGCACGACCCGCGCATTGCCGGGCAGTTGCCCAGCACCAAGGGAAAGCTTTAATTCCAATGATTCTTGCCGCCGATTCCCGGTGGAAAGAGGATCTGGCAGAAGTCCGTTGAATAAAAGTTCAACGGCACCGTCCAATCAATGTCAGGACAGGCTTTTACCACGACCGACGACGCCGGGCTGGTCCGACTGGCCCGGGGCGGCGAACTGGGTGCGTTTGAAGAGCTGGTGGCCCGGCACCGGGATAAAATTTACGCACGGGCGTTCAGCCTGACCCGGAATGAAGACGAAGCACTGGATCTCTCGCAGGAAGCCTGGGTCAAAGGCTGGCAACGGTTGAAACAGTTTCAGGGCGAAGCCGGTTTCGCCACTTGGATGACGCGCATTGTCATCAACCTTTGCCTGGACCATTTGCGACGGCAAAAGCGGCGCCGGACGGATTCGCTGGAGGCCATGGCCGAGGAATACGACGGCTGGGAGCCGCGCCTGCCGGTGAACCAGGCCAACCCGACCGAAGGGCTGGAACGAACGGAACTGCGCCGGGTGATTGACGGCGCGCTGGAGCAGCTTTCCGAAGACCACCGGACGGTTTTGGTGTTGCACGAGTTTGAAGACATGGAATACAAAGACATCGCCAAAACGATGGGCTGCTCCACGGGCACCGTGATGTCCCGGCTGTTTTATGCCCGGCGGAAAATGGCGGCGCTGCTGGCCGACTGGCGGAAAGAAAAATG
Source organism: uncultured Bifidobacteriaceae bacterium (assembly GCA_964618545.1). Lineage (GTDB taxonomy): Bacteria > Verrucomicrobiota > Verrucomicrobiia > Limisphaerales > UBA11358 > UBA11358. The sequence goes on from CAZUBG010000310.1 coordinate 2,458, forward strand.
AACTTGGAAGAACAATTAAAACTGCAGGCCCTGCTGGATGGCGAACTGCCCCCGGCGGAGGCCAGCGAAGTGTCCGGGAGGATCGGGCGCGACCCGGCGGCGGCGGCTCTCTTGGCGGAGCTGAAACACACCCGGCAAACCCTGCAACAGGCGGAATCCCCCCGGCGACTGCAGGAATCCCGGGAATTGTACTGGTCCAAAATTGAACGCGACCTCCGGCGATTCTCGCCCCCCTCCCCTGCCCGGTCGGAATCCGGCTTGTTCTTCAAACTCCGGTTGCTGATCCTCCCCACGGCGGCGGTGGCCGCCTTGATCATCGTCACCCTTGCCGGTCACTTTTATCCGCAGCCCGTCGTGCAACGCAAAACCGCCGATGCCGATGCCACGACTGTTGAACCCGCGCTGGCCAGCACCGATGCGATGACCTACCGCGACGCCAGCGAAGGAACCACCCTCGTCTGGTTCTCCGATAAAACGGCGACCGTCAAGCCCACCGGCACCAACCGGGTCAACTGACCTCCGCGCATGAAACCTATTTCCCTCTTGGTTGGCCTCCTCCTGGCCCTTGGTCTGACCGGCCTGACCGCGCGCGCGGCGGACGGGGACCTGCAATTGGAGGCGCAATGGATTCTCGGCTCCAACGACAATCCCGCCAAAGGCAACCCGGTGGCCCCGGAGATCGAGAAAAAACTCAAGCGGCTGCCGCTCAAATGGCAGCATTATTCCGTCATCAGCACCCAGACCTTAACCGCGGTCCGGGACACGGCCAAAGTCGTCACCCTGGGAACGGGTTGTGAGATCAGCGTAAAAAACCTGGGCAACGAGCGCGTGGAACTCACTCTGGCCGGTCGCGGCAAAATCACCCAGATCCTGCACAAGGGCCAGACCCTGGTGACCGGCGGCAACAACGACAACTCCATCGTCGTTTTGCGCCAGGCGGATTGATTGGAAATTGAAACTTGAAATTTTCCCGCGTTATCGCCGCCACCGGTTCGGGGCGCTGGAACGCGCCTGCCCCTGCGCACCGCCCCGTTGCGGTGACGTCGAATATCCGGGACGTTGGGGACGCCCCTGAGCACGCCCCTGCGGACGCCCTGATTGGGGACGCCCCTGCTGCGGGCGGCGTTCGCGATCCTCGCTGCCAAAGGACGGGGACGGGGCGGCGGAATAATTAAAACCCTCGGCGCGTTTGCGCACAATGCCCCGGCCGATGAACCGTTCCAACGCCCGCAAATCCCCCTGGTCTTCCGGCGTCACAAAGCTGATGGCATCGCCCACCGCGAGCGCCCGCCCGGTGCGGCCAATGCGGTGGACATAATCCTCCGATTGCATCGGAAAATCGTAATTCACCACATGCGAAATGCCGTCCACATCAATTCCCCGCGCGGCGATATCCGTGGCCACCAGCACGCGGACCGCGCCGGACTTGAAATCCTTGAGCGCCCGCAACCGCTGGGCTTGCGACCGGTTCGAATGCAGCGTGGCGGTGCGGATGCCCTTGGCTTCCAAGTGACGGGCAATCCGGTCGGCCCCGTGCTTCATGCGGGAGAACACCAGCACCATGTTCATCTCCGGGTTTTGCAACAAGTGGATCAGCAGCGCCGATTTCAAGTGCGGGGACACTTCATAGACAAACTGGGTGACCGTCTCCGCCGGATTGGCGCGGCGGCCGATCTGGATGATCTTGGGCGCACGCTGAAATTCATGTGTGAGCGCCTCGATTTCCTTCGACAAAGAGGCCGAAAACATCAGCGTTTGCCGGGTCTTCGGCAGCGCGTTGATGATTTTGCGGATCGAGGGCAGGAAACCCATGTCGAGCATCCGGTCGGCCTCGTCCAGCACCAGAAACTGCAACCGGCTGAAATCCGCACACCGCCGGCCC
>CAZUBG010000311.1:0-4326 GCA_964618545.1 uncultured Bifidobacteriaceae bacterium
TTTGAGGACCCCGGGATGGCGGACCGCTTGGCCAACCCGATTGATGGAAAAGACCGCCCTCCCCCGGGTCCCCGGGTGCGCGCGGAAATCCATTGATTTGATTCTCATCGGTATTCTTTCAGTTATGTCAGCGCCCCCCGCTGACGCCGGCTCATTTCTCAGCTTCCGCTTCGGTTCCCTTTTGCTTCCCCTTGTCCGCTTCCTCCACGGCATGCACATCCTCGCGCCCTAATTGCTCGTAAAATTTGTGAACCCGCTCCACAAGCTCTGGTGACACGCCGGCCGCAGCTTTCCTCATCGTTTCTGACTTGGTCTCCACTTTGGCATCCGGCTTCGGCTCGGCGTTGTCAGTCGATTGGGCGTCAGTTTTAAGGTCAGGTCTTGGCCCTGCTTTGTCTGCCGACGGCGGCACACCTGTCGCTTCTGGTTTGGATGGAGCTGTGACATCAGCAATCGGCTCGCCCGTGATCTTCGGCCCACGTTCGGAGATTCCCTCGGGTTTAACATCTGGTTTTGGCCCGACACTTTCTGTGGGCGTCGGCTCAACCTTGGCCGTAAGTTTTGAATCGGTGTCCCGAGCAGGTTGAGCTTTTGCTTCCGGCTCTGATCCGGCTAAGGCCGCTGTTTTGGATTCAGCCTTGGTTTGCGTTGAGCGAATTTCATGTTCGGCCTTGTCCCAGTTCTGCGCTGATTGACCGTCCCGATGGCCTTCGCGTTCGTAGAGTTCATATGCCCGGGCCGCGATCTGCGTCGTCAGGTCGGCAGTTGTCTTGGCTTCCAATTTCGGCTCGCTTGTGGTTTTGGCCACAGGTCCCAACTTGACGGCAGGCTTGGATTCGTCCTTGGCATCAGCCTGCGGCTCGGCCTTCGATTCCGGTTTCGGGCCGTCTTTACAATCAGACTTGGGCTCAATCTTTGCATTAGGTCCCGCCTTGGTATCTTGGTTGGTTACGGCCTTGCCGTCCGTTGTAGCGCCGAGCTTTTGCTCGTCTTTGGAAACAGATTGCGGTTCGGCTTTGGCCTCGCTTCGGGCCGAAGTTTTCGCATCATCGGCATTGAGCTGAGTTGCAACTTTGCTTTCAGGTTTCGACCCGGCTTTTTTGACCGGATCAAAAATGCGATACGCCAGCAATTTGATGCGGTCGTTCACGAGGAACCAGAGCAAGGCATAACCCCATACAAAACCCGCCCATCCCCACCCCAGCGGCGTCATGAACAATCCATAAACCGCGATCAAGGTTGCCACCGCCTGGGTGCCGAACACCGCGATCAGCAAAATCTTGGCGGGCCGGATGGACCAGAATGCGCCACGCGTCCGCGTGAGAAAAATGGTCAGGTGCCCCGCCACGGACAATTTCAAATACATCAGCGTTTGTATATGTGGACGGTCGAGATTAAACACGCGTTCGCCCAGATAAAACAACCCAAACGCCGAGATCACGCCAATAATTCCGAGCGCTGTGGAGACGCCCAGCACCATGCGCATGTTCCACGACTCCGGCTGGTTTTTGTAATGCACATTGTCATACGCAATGGAGAGAATCGCACCGTCGTTGAGCAACGCCAGCATTACGATCATCACGGCCGTGAGGGGATAGAAATTGAACACCAGAATCGCCAGGGTCATGAACAGCAAGACACGCAACGTTTCGGCGATGCGATAGATCGCATAACTGTTCATGCGCTGGAAAATCCGCCGGCTTTCCTTGATCGCGTCAATAATCACGGAAAGGCCGGGTGTCAGCAGAACGATGGCCGCCGCCGCGCGCGCCGCGTCAGTCGCGCTGGAAACGGCGATGCCGCAATCAGCCTTTTTCAAGGCTGGCGCATCATTCACGCCGTCGCCCGTCATACCGACGATGTGGTCTCGTTTTTGGAGGACATCGACAATATGGAATTTGTGTTCGGGGAATACCTCGGCGAAACCATCCGCCTTCTCGATGGATGCGATCACCGCCGCGGACTCTCGCTTTTTTGAGTCTCCCAGCGTATTGGCATCGAGAATATTGGTGCCCATTCCCAAAGTCTTCGCCGTCTCCCTCGCAATCACCAGTTGGTCGCCCGTCACCATCTTGATCTTCACGCCCATGGTCAGGGCGGTCGCAATCGTGGCCTTCGCATCCTCGCGCGGCGGATCGAACATGGGCAACACGCCAAGAAACTGCCATGGCCCGTCGCCGTCGGCTCGCGCCACACCCAATGAACGAAAACCGCGCGCGGCGAAATCATTGACGGCTTTGTCGGCCGCCGCCTTGATCCCGCCAACATTAGCCGACAACGCCAGCACCTCTTGTGGCGCGCCCTTCGTCACCTTAAAGGTCTTCCCGTCCTTGCTCTTGACGGTTGCCTCGGTGCGTTTATGAACCGGATCAAACGGCAGAAAATGAACCACTTCATACTCTTTCAGCCCGTCTTTGTTTTTTAGTCCGCCCAGAACTGCCAGGTCTATGGTGTCATTGTTTTCGGCGCGCGATGCCAAGGCGGCGGCCAGGATGATTTGCTCGGCGGGAATATTATCGACGCTGAATGCCTCGCCCAGGGTCAGCTTGTTCTGGGTCAGGGTGCCGGTCTTGTCGGCGCACAATACATCCACACCCGCCAGCTCTTCAATGGCAACCAGCCGGCTGACAATCGCCTGCTTTTTGGCGAGCAACCGCGCGCCAACGGCCATCGTCACCGACAACACGGTGGGCATCGCCACCGGAATTGCGGCGACAGTCAACACCAGGGCAAACTGCAAGGTCTCAAGGATCTTGTCACCGCGACAGATCGCGAACCCGATGATCACTGCCACCAGCGCCACTGCGAGAATGATCAGGTAATTCCCGATTTTCAAGACCGCTTTCTGAAAATGGCTGACGGTGACTGCCTCCTGCACCAGTTGCGCCGTCCTGCCAAAATACGTTTTTTCCCCGGTCGCATACACCAGCGCTCCGATTTCCCCGCGGCGTATAATGGAACCGGAAAACACGGGATCACCGGGCTGGCGTGAGACTGGCAAAGATTCTCCGGTCAGCGCCGATTGATCCACCGACACCTCGTCACCCGCCAGCAAGCGCGCATCCGCCGGCACCACATCTCCCAGCCTCAACCGGACGACATCACCCGGCACCAACTCGCGCGCCGGGGGATTGATCCATTTACCGTCGCGGATCACCCGCGCCTTGATCGCCAGCTTGGCTTTTAACGCGGCAATTTCGTTGCCCGCCTGGCGTTCCTCCCAGAAAGCGACCACCGCATTGGTCACCAGCAACAGGAGAATGATGAAAAAATCCGGCCAGTGCCGGACCACGCCTGACAGAATCACCGCAATCTCGATCATCCACGGTATCGGCCCCCAAAAATAAGAGAGAAATTTCAGCAGGAGATTCGTCTTTTCCTCAACCAATTCATTGGGGCCGTATTGAATGAGCCGCTTCTTTGCTTCGACATCGGTGAGACCATCCGGCGAGGATCCTAATTTTTCCTCAACTTCCGCCATGGGCAGCGTTTTCAAATCGTCTTCCGGAGCCGGTTTGGCATCGGGCTTCGCGCCAGTTTTTGGGTCGGGTTTGGCATCCAGTTTCGCATCGGGCTTTGTTGCGGCCCTGGCGTCCGGCTGGGCGTCATCTTTTGCATCTGGTTTGGATGGGGTGGCTGAGGCCTTTGCGCTGGCCTCCGTATCACACTTCACCCCGGGCGTGGCAAAGGAGGCTTTGGGCTTCGATTCTGCGGATGCGCTCGGCTTGGGATCAGGCGTCTTGGGTTCGTCGGAACAGGGAGTCATAATTCGAGGTTTTTGCTAAGAAACGGGTTGCACGGGGTGCCAAATAGAAGTTGCGGCGCACGTTGCTTTTGAGAATTTCGCCGGCCAGCGCCAGAAAGTTGAAAGGAGGACAATGGCGATGACGAGGTGTTTCTCCTTGCCGACGCCATCAACGACCGCTTTGGCCAGGCGCGCAGCGCCAGCGATGGTGGCATGCAGCTTCGATTTACCAACAATGAATTTTTCGCGCAGGTTGGTTGCTTTCATTTTGGTCAATCTACCGTTCATGTCGTTTCCATCGCGGACGTGTATTCACCGCGCCGCGCGGCCCGATTGCACCGGGCACGATGCTCCAAGGCTTGCTGCGCCGCTTTTACGTTGGCCTCTTCTCCCCGCCAAATCTCCAAAGCCGGCTGCTGGATGGCGCGGGCGAATGAAAATGCCACCGCCCACGGCAATTGTGACTTGAAACGATGATTCATTACATTCAAACGGGCCGAGGCGAGTTCAGCAGATTGGCCCCCGGACAAAAATGCAATCCCCGGAACCGCCGCGGGGACCGTTCGCCACAGACTCTTCAC
>CAZUBG010000312.1:0-4324 GCA_964618545.1 uncultured Bifidobacteriaceae bacterium
GTGTGCGGATGCCGCGTGGTCTTGAACTTGCGGTAAAACTGCCCCTCCACCGCCGAAACATTGACGATGTGCTTGTCGCGCTCCGGCGTGCGCAGCAGCAACGGCTTGAGCCGCGCATTGAGGATGAACGGCGCCACCGCGTTGACCAGGTGAACCTCCAGCAACTCCACCGCCGGCACCTCCGCCATCATCATCCGCCACGAATTGCGCTCGCGCAAATCCACCTGCTGCAAGTCCTGATCCAGCCGGCCCTGCGGGAACAGGTCCTTCTGCGCGGCCAGTTCCTCCGGCAGCAGCGCCACCTGCGACAATTGCGCCGCGTGCGTCAACCCCGTGACCCCGGCCAGGGCCGCCCCCGCCCCCACCGGCCGGCCCCCGCCCTCCGGCAGGATATGATAGCCGCGCAACCCCTCGTACGCCCCCAACAGCCTGCGCACCGGCTCCTCCAGAGGCTGCCGCGCGGAATTCTCCCGCTCCATCATGTGCTCGTAAAAATCCGGCGGACGCCGCACCGTCTGGCACGCGTTGTTAATGATGAAATCCAGCCGGTCGCGCGTGCTGAGCAAGTGCTGGCAAAAAGCCTCCACGCTCGGCGTGTGCCGCAAATCCAGTCCGAATATCTCCAGCCGGTGCCCCCATTCCGCAAAGTCCGCCTCCTGCGCGTACCGGGTGGCCGAATCGCGCGGAAAACGCGTCGTCACAATCAGGTGTGCCCCCGCCCGCAGCAGCTTGATCCCCGCCTGATAACCAATCTTCACCCGCCCGCCCGTCACCAGCGCCACCCGCCCCGTCAAATCCGCCAGTTCCGTGCGCTTCTTAAAATTGAACTCCGCGCAGGCCGGACAAAGCTGGTCGTAGAAATGATGGATCGTGACATAATCCTGTTTGCAGATGTAACAATTCTGCGCTTCCATCGGCTCGCGAAAATCCGGATCGTCCCCCGCCTCGATCTGCTGGAACTCCGCCGGCGGATGCACATTCGGCGTCGTGAACACCGGTTTCTGGCGCAACTGGCGGATCCCCGTCTGGTTCAACACCCGTTCCGCGCGCTGCGTTTTATCCGCCTTTCGCTGGCGCTTGGTCGCCTTGACGAACTGCCGCCGGTCCACCGCATCGGGCCGCGACACCTGCCCCGCCGCCTTCATCAACCGCGTGCGCTCCGCCTCGGACAAGCCGCCCAGCAGCGCGCGGTTGTCCGCCACCTGCTCCAGCAGCGCCGCCGCCGCCCGCAATTGTTCCGCCAGCCCCGCCGCCGGGATTTTCACCACTTTAGGATTATGCTCACGACTGCCAGACATGGTTTTCAATCAAAACGACCGCGTGCAAGTTAACAGAGAACCGCCGGCGGGGGGAAAAGGAAAATTCATATTTCAAGCAACATCTATTCCCCGTAGCGGCGAACTGGCGTTCGCCGCCATTTAAAAAATGATGGCTGCCCAGCCCAAACCACCCCCCGTCCGAGCCGTCCACACAACCCTCTCTGCGTTTGCGGTTGAATAATCCCCGCGTTTTCCCCCTCACTCCGTGGTTTATTTCCTCGCCATCAAATCCTCGATGTCCCCGGCCTCCACCGGAATGTGCGACATCAAATCCACCGGCCCGTTTTCCGTCAGCAGCACGTCGTTCTCCAGCCGCACGGCCAGCCCCTCTTCCCGGATGTAAATGCCCGGTTCCACCGTCATCACCCAGCCCGCCTGCATCGGCTGCGTGGTCAGCCCGACATCATGCACGTCCAACCCCAGCGGATGCCCCACCCCGTGCATGAAGTATTGTTTGACCGCCGGGTGGTCCGGATCCTGATTCTTGATCTGTTTGGGCGTCAGCAGACCCAGCCCGAGCAGTTCCGCCTCCGTGTTCCGCTCCGCCTCCTTCTGCCAGTCCTTCACCAGCCGCCCCGCGGTCAGCCCCTGGATGCCCGCGCGCAAAACCCGCAGCACGGCGTTGTACACCTGCTTTTGGCGGCGCGTGAACTTGCCGCTCACCGGCAGCGTCCGCGTCAGGTCGGAATTGTAATTGGCGTAACTGGCGGCCACATCCAGCAGCAACAGCTCGCCCTTCCGGCAGACCTGGTCATTGGCAATGTAATGCAGCACGCACGCATTCTTGCCGCTGGCAATGATCGGCCAGTACGCAAAATCACCGCCGCGCCGGATGAATTCATGCGCAAACTCCGCCTCCACTTCCGTCTCCGTCACCCCCGGTTTGACAAAGCGGGCCACGCGCTGGAACCCCGCGTCGGTCAGGTCGCACGCCCGGCGCATGACCTTGATCTCCTCGTCCGACTTCACCGCGCGCAACGGGTGCATCAGCCGGGCCAGCCGCTGGTAATCGTGCAGCGGATACTGCGCCTGGGTTTCCTGGATGAACCGCGCCTCGCGGGTTTGCACCTTCACCACCGCGCGTTTGTGCTCGTTGGTGTTCAGCCAGACATGCTCGCATTCGCACATCAGGCGGTGGAAAATGGGTTGGAATTCCGAGAGCCATTCCACGCGCTGAATGCCCGTGACCTGGCGCGCCTCCTCCTTCGTCAGCTTGTGGCCCTCCCAGATGGCGATCAGGTCGCTCGTTTCACGCAGGAACAAGATTTCGCGGAACTTCTCATCGTCCGCGTCCGGGTACACCAGCAGGATGCTCTCCTCCTGATCCACGCCGGTCAGGTAAAAAAGATCGGAATTCTGGTGCAGCCGGAGCGAACCGTCCGCATTGGTCGGCAGGATGTCGTTCGCGTGCAGCACCGCCAGCGAGTTGGGCGGCAGCAGCTTTTGCAGACGGGCGCGGTTGAGGCTGAACAGTTTCGGGTCAATGGGTGCGTAACGCATAAAATTTGATCACAGTCGAATGTCGGTTGTTAAAATCACCGTAAAACCACCATTTTTAAACCATCGCCGCCGGGGGAAGCAATGATTTTAAGTCATTGAGAAACTCGTCCACGTCCGCCTCGGTCGTGTCCCAGGCGCACATCAGCCGGCAGCCGCCGGCCCCGATGAACGTGTAAAACAGCCAGCCGCGCCCCCACAGGGCGTCCGCCACGCCGGGAGGAAACTCCGCGAACACCGCGTTGGCCTGCCTTGGAAACAGCACCTTCACCCCCGCCCACCGGCGCAGGCCCTCATCCAGCCGCGCCGCCATCGCGTTGGCGTGCGCCGCCCGCCGCAGCCAGGCCTCCCCCCGCAACAGCCCCGCCCAGGGCGCGGAAAGAAACCGCATTTTGGACGCCAACTGCCCCGCCTGCTTGCAGCGGTAATCAAATTCCTCCGCCAGCTTCGGCTCAAAAAACACCACCGCATCCCCCACGCCTGTGCCATTCTTCGTCCCCCCAAAGCACAGCACATCCACCCCCGCCTGCCAGGTGATTTCCTTCGGCCGCACCCCCAGGGACGCCAGGGCGTTGGCGAACCGCGAGCCATCCATGTGAATCCGCAGCCCCAGGCTTTTGGTGACCGACCAGATGCTTTTCAGTTCGTCCGGCGTGTAAACCGTCCCCACCTCCGTGGACTGCGTCAGGCTCACCACCCGCGGCTTGGGATAATGAATATCCGATCGGCGGTTCACCATCCGCTCAATCGCGGCCGGCGTCACCTTGCCATTGTCGCCGGGGACGGTCAGCACCTTCGTGCCGTTGGAAAAAAATTCCGGCGCCCCGCATTCATCCGTGTCCACATGCGCGAGCTCGTGGCACAAAATGCTGTGGTACGACTGGCACAGGGAGGCCAGGGCCAGCGAATTGGCCGCCGTGCCATTGAAGACAAAAAAGACTTCGCAGCGCGTTTCAAACAGATCACGGATCATCTCGGCCGCCTTCGCGGTCCAGGGATCATTGCCATAAGAGGCCGCGTGACCCGTATTGGCCTCGGCCATGGCCGTCCAGGCCTCCGGGCAGATCCCGGCGTAATTATCACTGGCAAACTGCCGCCGCCCTGCCGGAAGGGCGGCCGGGTTTAAATTTCCATTGCGCAAAGACATAATGATCAACAATTGCTGTCAGACCGTTGAAAAACCTGAAGAACGCCCTGTCAAGGCCAACCCCCACCTGATTTCCAAGGAGATCATTCATCTTGTTGGCCCGGTACCCTCACCGGACGTTCAATTCCACATCACGGTCGGCCCGGTGCCCTCACCGGGCGCTTCTTTCAACAGATTGCCATTCGTTTGGCCGAAACCGCGTCGGTGGCGCGGCCCGGCACGCCCCCACAATGACACCGTCCGCCCCGCCACGCAAGCGGCGAACAGCCGTGGCACGAGCCGGCGATGCCCCCGGCCTTGTTGGCGGATTTTTCGTACCGCAGACTTCCCAGTCTGCCGTCTCGCGGGTTTCCCAACCCGC
>CAZUBG010000313.1:0-4256 GCA_964618545.1 uncultured Bifidobacteriaceae bacterium
CGCATGAAGCACGGTGGCACTCGCGGCCGTTATCTGAAATAAATTATGTCGTTAATCATAGTTCGTTCATGTTCGAAAGTGGCACCAACAGTGGACAAGATTATGGTGCATGCCCTGTGTTTTCAATGTTATTGATTTGGTTGGCCTGATGACTCTTAATCAATTGGTCCACGGTTCGAGCCCGTGCCGGGGCACCATTTCCACACTCTCACCCCCAGGCAAACACCGGGGGTTGCAGTTTATTGAGTTCAACGAACGGTTGTTGGATTGCCAGAACTCTGGTGTTTTCAAATGCTCGCCTCGTTGTTAAGCTGTCCTCCACATGAGTAATCTATTGTTGTTGACGCCGCCGGAACCTGGCGTTTTCCCCCTGACCCTGCGGGGATGACTTTCACGTTTTCAAGTCTTTTCATCGTCATATCCGTCAAGCCTTCATGATCGAAAACCAATTCACGTATTGGGCGTTTCTGAGCCACAGCCAGCAGGACAATTGCGAGCAGCGCCAGGATGCACCGGCGGAGTGCCACCTGTGCTGGGGCGATTGGTTGTACGGCGAGCTGAAGACTTTTTCCATTCCGGCTGTTTTTGCCGGCCAGATCAATGCCCGGGGTGAAGTCATTTCGGAACGCATTGATCCGGTTTTTCAGGACCGGGAGGAGCAGCCCGAAAACGCCAGCCTGAGCGAGAAAGTTAGCCAGGCATTGGATCAATCAAAATGTCTGATCGTCATCTGCTCACCCCGGTCGGCCAAAAGCCTCCAAGTGAATGAGCAGGTGCGTTATTTCAAACAGCTTGGCCGCAGCAATCGTGTTCTGCCCATCGTCATTGCCGGCGAACCCAACGCCAGCGACGGCCATCAGCCCGGCCGGTCGCCGGAGGACGAGTGTTTTGTTCCGGCTTTGCGTCATCCGTTAATGCCGGATGGCACGCTCGACACCTCCCGGCGCGATCGCAACTCCATTTTTGCGGATGCCCGGCAGGGGGATGCCCGGCGGGAAATGCTGGCAAAGGATCTTCAAAATGGGGCAATCGAACTGGAAACCGCCAAAATCCAGTTGATCGCCGGGCTGATCGGGGTGGGATTCCATGGGTTGTGGAGCCACGAGCTAAAACGCCGCTTCGCCGAAGCCCGCCATCTGGCCCGGGAAGCGCGGGCGCAAAATCAGCAAGATGGCATCCCGCATCAAGAAGCAGCCCAAAGCCAGCTTCTCGAAGCTCAGCGTCAGGCCCGGGAAGCCCTCGGCCAGGTGGTGGAAGCACGCAACGAGACGCGGGCCGCTGAAGCCAAAGTTCTGGAAGCCCAGCAATTGGCCCGGCAAGCTCAGAATCAACTGGCTGAGGCCCGCCAGCAGGTCATCGAGGCGCAGAACCCCGTTTTGGAAGCACAAAACCTGCCGCCAGACGTTAATCGCCAGACAGAGAACTCCCAGAACCAGCTTCAGATGGCGCAGGATCAGGCGCGCAACGCGCAAAGCCAGGCGGCGGAAGCGCGCCAGCAGGCCCAGGAGCTCGAGAACAAAGTCCTGGAATCCCAGAATCAAGTCGCCCAGGCCCAAAGCCGGGTTCGGGAAATGGAAGACCAAGCCCGGCAGGCTCAAAACCAACTTGCGGTGGCTCAAACGCAGGCCGGCGCAGCCGAGAGCAAGCTTTTGGAAACACAGCAGCAGGTCCGCGAAACCCAGAACCAGCTTGCGGAGACAAACCTTCAAGCCCGCGAGCTCGACCACAAATTTCTGGAATCGCAGACCCAGGTTCGCCAGGCTCAAAGTCAGGTGCTGGAAGCAGAAAACCAAGCCCGGCAAACCCAACTTCAGCTCGCCGAGGCTCAAAACCAGGCCCGGGCGGCGGACAGCAAAGTTCTGGCTGCGCAGCATCAAATCCAGCAAATCGAAAGCCAGCATCACGCCGCTCTGAACCGGATGCAAGAAGTGCAAAACCAGGCCTTGGAGGCTCAGGCCCGGGTTCGCACCGCCCAGGATCAAGTTTTGGAATCACAGGACAAAACCCTGGTCGCGCGCCGCCGCACCAAGGTTTTTGCACTCATCGCGGTGCTCGCTTTGATGGCGGCCGGCGCTTCGGTTTGGCAACGCAGGCAGTCCGCCCAAGCGCTGGCCAGGAAAAATCCGCCGGAGGTGACGGAACCCGGGCTGGCAACCGGCCCGCTGAACTGGGAACAGATTCAGCAGGCCTTGCAGAAAGCCAGCGACGCCGGGCAGGATGTGAACCGGCTGCGCAGCCTGGATGAACTGGCGGTCCGGATTCCAGCGGAGGAATTTTCCAATACGCTGGGCGCGTCATCGGCCCTTTTGGCTGACCCGCCACGCCGCCATTTTCAGGAGCTGGTGCTGGACGCCTGGATGAAGACGAATTTGCCGGCCGCGTTCGACTGGAGCTGCCAGTTGACCGACACCAATTCCCGGCAACGCACCCTGGAGCAACTCATTCCCGCTCTGGCCGCGGATAATCCGACCAACACCCTGGCCCGGTTGAATGAATTGAATCCAGCGCCGGACGACCGAACGTACCTGCTGTTTTTCCAGCGCTGGGCGGCCACCGATCCGGTCCAGGCCATTGATCAGCGGCGGCAAATTCCCGGCCATGACGCAGGCGACAACATTTTATCCGCCATCATGACGGTCTGGGTGGATCAACAACCGGCAGCCGCTTTGAACTGGCTTGAATCCCAGCCAGACTCCGCATCGCTGCCGGCCGGAACCTGGCGCAACAAGATGATCGTCACGTTGTTAGATGCCTGGGCCGCGAAAGACCTGGAAGCCGCCGCGACCGCGTGCCAGCAGTTGCCGGACGGCATGGCCAAAGAAAAAGCCTGGGAGTGCGTCTTAAGCCGGCAGATCGTGAACGCTCCCGCCGCCGCGGCGGAGCCGGTCAAACACCTCGCCCCGGGCGACTACCGTCAAAAAGCCATTGCCGAATTATGCCGCCACTGGGCTGACACCGATGCCCCGGCAGCGTTGGCCTGGGTGCCTTCTCTGCCGGACGGGGATGAGCGGGTGACCGCCACCAACCAGGTCATCGCCGGTTGGGCGGCCAATGATCCACAGGCCGCCGCGCAATTCGCCAGTCAGCATCCGGAATTGTCCGGCGCGAATTTGGGTGACATTGCCAGCGCGTGGTCCCGGCGTGATTTGTCCGCCGCCACCAATTGGATCAGCCGCCTGCCGGACGGGGAGAAAAAAGACACGGCGCTGCTGGCCTTGGCAAATGCCACCACGGACCGTGCGCCCCTCCTGGCCGCGGAATTGTCCACCCGGCTCACCACTAATCGGCCGGCGACGGAGCTGCTCCAAGGCATCGCCACGTCGCTGGCCAGGGTTGATCTTGCAAGCGCGGTGGAATGGGCGCGCGGCCTCAAAGAAGAACCCGCGCGGCAGGCGGCTCTTTCCGCCTTGTCGGAGCCGTGGGCGCAGAACGATCCGCAAGGCATGACAACTTATGCGCTTGGGCTGCCGCCGGGCGATGCGCAGGTGCAATTGCTGAAAACCGCCGGCCGCCAACTGTCCCGGCGTGACCTGCCGGGCATGGTGAAGTTGCTGACGCCCCTGTCCGATGGCGGGTTGCGACAAAGTATTCTGGAAGAGGCCGGTCGCGACTGCGATCTGCTCCACTTGGAGCAGACGGCAAAATTCATATCCACCATGCCAGCGGGCGATGACCAGCAGGCCGTCCTCAGGGGGCTGCTTGCCAACTGGACCGCCGCCGACCCGGAAGCTGCCGTCAACTGGCTGGTGGCTTTTCCGGAAACCAATGCCCAGCCAGAACAGGTGCAGTCGGTCCTCAAGGCATGGTCGCAATCCGAACCGGCCGCCGTGGCCAAATGGCTTGGAAATTTGCCGTCGGGAATTGCCAGCGATGAAATGATCGGGGCCTTCCTCGAGGGTGCCGAAGTAAAATATCCCGCCTATGCCGCCCAGTGGACCCAGTCCGTAACCGATGACGCCCAGCGGCAAAAATTTCAGCTTCAGGTTGCCCGGCAGTGGCTGAAAACAGATCCGTCGGCCGCCTTGAAATGGACCGACAGCTTGCGTTTGCCGGAAGCGATCCGGCAATCTCTCCAGGCCCAATTGCCTTAAGCAATCGCCAGTTCAGCGTTTGCCGGCAATTCAGAGGATTCCCCGGCCTTGTGGAATTTGACGCTCACGATTTTACTTACGCCGTGTTGCTGCATGGTCACGCCGTAGAGCACGTCCGCCATGCCGATGGTGCGCTTGTTGTGCGTGATGATGACAAACTGCGAC
>CAZUBG010000314.1:0-4240 GCA_964618545.1 uncultured Bifidobacteriaceae bacterium
TGTTTTCCGCTGCAAGGGGGTGATCGTGTTGGTCAGCCGGTTGGCCGCGTCAAACTGAAACTGCCATTGTTTCTGATTGCGGTTGGTGAGGATGATCTGGTTGCCGTCGGCATCGTAGGCCCGCAGGGAAGCATGCCCCGCCCCGTCCGTCAGTTGAATCAGGCTGCCGCGCGCGTCCCACGTCTGCCGGTTGGTTTCACTGGCGGCATTGACCGTAGCCAACGGGTGTCCGTCGGCATCATAGCTGAAGGTGGTCGTCCGCAGCAGTGGGTCGGTCGCGGCAATCAGCCGTCCGGCCAGGTCATTGGTGAGGAGGGTTGAGTTATGCAACGGGTCCGCCGTGGAGGTAAGCCAATCCCGTACGTCATAGCCATTGGTGATCACCGGCACGCCTTGGGCCATGGTTGGCAGGGAGGTGGTGAGCAGGTGCCGGGTGGCGCTCCAGGTGCTGCTCGTGGAGTTGCCGCGCCCGTCGGTGGTGGTGGCGGTGTTCCCCACCGGGTCATAGGAAAGGCTGCGGATCACCAGATTGTTCGGGCCGGTGGAATTGGTCAACTGGCGGCGGTTGTTGTATTGGTAAGTGGTGGCGTAGTTGCGGGCGTTGGTGTGGGTGAGCACGTCCCCCAATGGACTGTTGAAAAAACCCTCACTGCCCAGGCTGCCGGGGTAGGTGATGAGGTTCAACTGTCCGTAGGAATCGTAACCGTAGGTGGTGGTGCCGCCGACATTGGATTTCGTGTAAAGGGTGCCGTTGGTGTTATAGACGTAATTCACCCAATCCCCCGCCCCGTTGGTCTGGCCGGTCAGGGAGAATTGCGCATTGTAACCATAGGTGGCGGCGGGGTGGCGGTCCGCGTCAATGGTCTGAATGAGGTTGTTATTGGCATCATAGACCAACTCGTTGGTGAAGCCGAGCGGATCAATGGTTTCAATCAGGTTGTTGTTGCCATCGTAAATGAACTGGTTGGTTTCGCCCAAGGGCGAGATGGTTTGGACGACATGATCCTGTCCGTCATAAACCATTTGGGTAACGTTGCCCAAGGCGTCTTGCTGCGCAACCAGCCGGGATTGACTGTCGTAAGTCAAGACCTTCTGGTCACCCGCCGGGTCAACTTCCACCGTGTAATAGCCCGAGGCGAAAATCTGCCAGGTTTTGTTGGTCAGCCCCTGCGTCAACTGAGTGGTGATGTGGCCAAAGCCGTCATAATTATTGGTCACCAGCAAACGGCCCAGGGCGTCATAGGTGGCCAGCACGTTATGGTTGGTGTCATAGGCGTAGCCGTTGGTCTTTTGTTCGGCATCGGTGAACGAGGTTAAATCCGCTCCGGTGTAGCCGTAGAAAACCGAACGGCCTGTGCTGTCGGTTACATTGGTCAGCACCCCCGCCGCATAGTTAAAGGTGAGGCTGCGGCCCTTCCAATCCAGAATATTCGTCACCAGGCTGTTGGTATTGTAAGTGAATCTCATCGCCTGCCCGTATTGATCCACAATGTTCGTCAGCAGCGTGTTGCCGCCGAATTTGAAGGTGCGCCCGTGCCGTTCCGAAAGCCAGAACGCGCCGTTGGTGGACAGCAGGGTCATGGTGCAATTGGCCGGGGGCGAGTACTGGCCGTTGGGCTGTTTGATAAATTGCAGCGTATCCTTGCCCAAATTGACGGTGACGGAGTTGTTAATAAGTTGATCCACCCCCCATTTCGCAATCAGGGCCGTGACGGTCCAGTTTTTTGGGTCAGGCGTTACATTATTGTAAAGATTGAGGGCCGCGAGGGTGGTCACAATCATCGGAGCCATTTGCTGCGCGGTCGCCTGGCCCAGCGCCAGTTGCGGAGCGCTGACGGGTACGGCGGTGCAATAATAATTGTGGAGCCAGCCGGGCCCCATGCCGGCCGGGTTGGAGGTCCGGCGGGCGGAGGAATAATAGCGGGTCAAATTCAGCCCGCGCGGTTCCGTCTGGCCCAGGGTCAGGTCGCTGGCGGTGATCTCAAAGCTGCCATCCACCAGATTGACCGGGTCCAGCCCGGTTTGGCCGGACAGCGGTACGGTGGCGGATTGGGGATTATAATAATTCTGCTGATTATCAGCAAACTGGGCGATGACGGCCGGGCTGGTGGTCTCAGAAGCATATTCCGCATAACCGCCATTGTAACCGCCCGTAATGATCATCCCCATGAACCGACCGGTACTGGAGGAGGGCAGCAATTCGACGTACCCTTCCCCGGCCCAGGAGCTGGAACCTGCCAGGTGATTCAAGCCGTTCTGCGGCAGCAACAGGGTGTAGCCGTTCTCAACCAGCCCCAGCAGGGTGTTGATGGTGGAGGAACTGTAATTGACCAGATTGGGGGACTGACTGGTCCAATTGGTATAGCTGAGCAGATAAACCGCTTGCGAGTTGGTGTTGGCAATTTCGAGCATCTTGACGGTGGAAGCCGCCACCAGATTGCTGTTCTGTAACTGTTCGATAAGGCCGTGCTCCATGCCGCTCCAGAGGTAACTGCTGACATCGAAGACCTGGTTTTGGTTTTGAACATCCGGGGGGTTGTAGCCCGTGGTGGGGAAGCTTCCATCCAATTGCAGATAAACGTCCACATAGTAACCATGCCCGGCCTCCTGTGCCATCCGGCCAAAACGGTGCTGGTGTTCCGGCAACTGGCCCCATTCCTGGGCCAGTAATTCCAAACTCAATTCCGTCTGCACCATCCAATTCAGGCCCATGACGTTCAGGGTCTCGGTCGTCACCTGCCGGGACGAATCGGCCAGGCCCTGTTGCCGGTAGGCGTCCAGCGTCTGTTGCCGTGCTTGCAGCCATTCGGGGCTGGCCTCAAACGCATAAAGGATGGCGTAGCTGGCATTGGTGGTTTGGTAGGCGTTGGTGGAACTCCGATCAAAGCCCTTCATGTCCGTCGGAATATTCAGGCTGGTGTTCCAACTCCCGTAGGGATGCGTGGCGCTCAAGATGACATTCACGGTGTTCGAGGAACCCAAATTCGTCGTTTGCAACACCTGCGTGTCCTCCAAATACAACTGGGCCAGCCCGTTGGAATTGAAGGTCAGTGACACCCGCTGCCCCTGCAATTGCGGGGTGTACCAAGTCTGGTTTGTGCCGCCGAAGCTGATGGAAAAGGTGCCCATGAAGTTGGTTGGCTGGGTGGTCCAGTTAAGCAACGGAAAGACGCTGTTGGTGAGGAGGGGGAAAGCCAGCGACGTGCTTAAAGGCTGGCCGCTGGAGGAAACGATTTGCTGTCCGCCAACGACTTGCGCGACCGTGGCATTGGGCAGGTTGCCAGACAGGTAACCCAGCAGGTTGCTGCTGCAACTTTGCAAGTCACCGCGCAGGGCAGCCTCATTCAAGCCCGTGACCTCATTGCCGTTGTCCGTTCCGCCGACGGCGGCCAGCAGGTTGCTGGGGTTCAACCCCATGACCGACGAGAGATTGATATTATTGGTGACCGGCTCGCTGACTTTGAAGGAGGGATCGAGGTAGTAAATGGTTCCCCCCAGGGTAAACGTCACCCACAGCCGTTGCAACGCGAGATTGTTGGTGTCACCGGGGAAAAAAAACGCGATCGGGTTGCCGCGCGTGCTCATAAACCAACCGAAACAGTTCGACGTATTGAGCCAGTTGGTATTAGGCATGCTGAATCCCAGCCAATGTTGCAAATCCTGTTGGTTCCCGGTGGGATTGTCATAAGGAATTTTCATGAAGCCGAATTGATACCCCACGTTGTTATTGGTATAACCGGCGGCTTGCAGCAAAGCCGAGAGCAGGGCGCACTGGTCAAAATCATTCCCACTGCGCTCCAGCAGCGTCAGTTCCGCCCCTTTTTTCGAGCCAAAATAATGCACATAACGGATTTGATCATGCACATAATTGAAAATCCGCGTCGGGTCATTGCCCAGGTTCCCGGCCAGCGCCTGAATATCCGGCGTAATCGCCTCCGCGATGGCTGAACCGGATTGACCGGACGACGAGATTTCAGGTTGCACCAGGGCTTGCGATCCGCCGCCAGCCTCAGTCAGCGCAATGGAAGTGCTGAATTGCTCCCGTCCG
This sequence comes from uncultured Bifidobacteriaceae bacterium, assembly GCA_964618545.1. Taxonomy (GTDB): domain Bacteria; phylum Verrucomicrobiota; class Verrucomicrobiia; order Limisphaerales; family UBA11358; genus UBA11358. The sequence goes on from CAZUBG010000314.1 coordinate 4,049, forward strand.
GGGCCGGATTGCGCCCACCCCGTCATGGCTAGGAAGGCCAGTCCAAAGATTAAAAATCGCTGTGTTTTCATTTAATGGGTTCCCCGCTGATTATTGTGAAACGGAAAGCACATTGCCCTCGTTGTCGGGTGTGATGGTTCCACTCTTAACCCCCGACACCCCGTTCAGCCAGTCCGCCGGCGTGTAGCCGTA
>CAZUBG010000315.1:0-4193 GCA_964618545.1 uncultured Bifidobacteriaceae bacterium
TGTTCCTTGGGCGTGACGTAGCACAGCATGGCGCAGCCGTACCAGCCGATCATCGCCGCACCGATGGCGCTGGTGATGTGATCGTAGCCGGGCGCAATGTCCGTGGTGAGCGGTCCGAGGGTGTAGAAGGGTGCTTCGTGGCACCATTCGAGTTGTTTGGCCATGTTTTCCTCGATCATGTGCAGGGGCACATGGCCGGGGCCCTCGTTCATCACCTGCACCCCTTTGGCCCAGGCGCGCTGGGTCAGGCCGCCTTGCACTTCCAGTTCGCCAAACTGGGCTTCGTCATTGGCATCGGCAATCGAGCCGGGGCGCAGACCGTCCCCGATGGAAAAACTCACGTCATACGCGGCCATGATGTCGCAGATGTCGTCCCAGTGCGTGAAGAGAAAACTCTCCTGGTGATGGGCCAGGCACCATTTGGCCATGATGCTGCCGCCACGCGAAACAATCCCCGTCATGCGGTTGGCCGTCAGCGGAATGAAGCGCAGCAACACACCGGCATGAACCGTGAAATAATCCACCCCCTGTTCCGCCTGTTCGATGAGCGTGTCGCGGTAGACTTCCCAAGTCAGATCCTCGGCCCGGCCGCCGACTTTTTCCAGCGCCTGGTAAATCGGCACCGTGCCGATGGGCACGGGGGAATTGCGCAAAATCCATTCGCGCGTGGCGTGGATGTTTTTCCCGGTGGACAGGTCCATCACCGTGTCCGCGCCCCACTTGGTGGCCCAGCGCATCTTTTCCACTTCCTCGTCAATGCTCGAGGCCACGGCGCTGTTGCCGATGTTGGCGTTGATCTTCACCAGAAAGTTGCGCCCGATGATCATCGGTTCCAACTCAGGATGGTTGATGTTGGCCGGAATGATGGCGCGGCCGGCGGCCACTTCCGACCGGACAAATTCCGCCGTGATTTCCCGCGGGATCCGCTGCGGAAAACGGCTGAAAATCGAGGGCGTGTAGGGGCTTCCGGGCAACTGGCTGGAACCGGCGTGCTGCTTGTCCAATTCATTGCGGCGATTGTCCTTGGCCAGATCGGCCAGGCGGGTGCGGCCCATGTTTTCGCGAATGGCAATGTATTCCATCTCCGGCGTGATCAGGCCCTGCTGCGCATACCATAATTGCGTGACCGGATGTCCCTGGCCCGCGCGCAAGGGACGGCGGCGGCGGCCCTGGAGACCGGGAAATTCCACCAGCCGGTTTTTCTCTGCCTGGCTGGCAAACTCCGCGTGCTTGCCGGAAAGATAGCCGTTGTCCTGCGGCTTGACTTCACGTCCGTCCTGCTCCGCCACGTCGCCGCGCCGCAAAATCCAGTCGCGCCGCAACGGTGGCAGGCCCTCCTCGGAGGTGCCGGCGAACGCGGGATCCCCCCACGGTCCGGAGCAGTCATAAACCCGCACGGGTTCATTGGCTTCCACCGCGCCGGTGTGCGATTGGGTCGGCGACACTTTGATTTCGCGCATCGGCACGCGGAGGCCCGGATGAATGCTGCCCGGCACAAACACCTTGCGGCTGTTGGGCAGTTGCTCGCTGCTGTGCGGTTCAAAGGCGTCTTTGGTGGCGATCATATAGTTAAATCATTCAGCCGTGTGGCGGGCGGGGAAAAACGGCATCGGGCCGGTGGTTCCCTACGCCAGCATTACCTGGATCAGGTTCGCGGGTCGGCGGCGCTCCCGCGTCCGCCCTCTCAGCCATTTCTGCATGCCCCGCACGCCGGTTGGCTCCCCGATGCCATGAAATTAGGCCCGGAACGGGGGGACGTCAAGTGCGACGCGCCCGGCGCCGGGTTTTATTTGGCCCCCGGGAGGCGCGCACCCTGCAATACTGTGCAAAATCGTGTCCCCAAAATCCGCTGCAAAACGGAGCAAAAGCTTGCCTGCAAGTTTTAGAACCGCAGAATGTTCACCTAATTGTTTCATGTTTTTTGCCGGAGAGACGATAACCTGAGACGAACGAATTTATGCCCGCACCCAACAAATTGAACAATCAGCGCAATGGCGACGTTATTCGTGACGCCGCCAGCAAGGAAAGCGCGGACGTCCTGCAACTGCTCGACACCACGCCCACCGGGCTCACGTCCGCCGCCGCTGCGGAGCGGATGGAAAAATACGGGCCCAACGAAGTCGGCCAGGAGAAGAAGCACGACTGGCTGTGGCGCATCTGGGTGGCCGTGCGCAACCCCCTGGTGATTTTGCTGACGGTCCTCGCGGTCATCACCTTTGCCACGGCGGAAAGCGCCAGCGACATGATTGGCGGCTGGGTGATGGTGGCCATGGTGTTGCTGGGCGTTTCCCTGCGGTTCATCCAGGAAACCAAGGCCGACAACGCCGCCGCCAAGCTCAAGGCCATGATCAAGGTCACCGCCACCGTCATCCGTGACGGGCAGGTGATGGAGATTCCGCTCCGGGAACTCGTGCCCGGCGATGTGGTGAAGCTTTCCGCCGGCGACATGATCCCCGGCGATGCGCGCCTGATGGCCGCCAAGGATTTGTTCATCATCCAGGCCACGCTGACCGGCGAGTCGCTCCCGGTCGAGAAAAGCGCCGCCCCCGACCCGCGCCCGAATGTCCAGCCGATTGAACACACCAACCTTTGTTTTCTCGGCACCAGCGTGGAAAGCGGTTCGGCCACGGCGGTCATCCTGGCCACCGGGCCGCAGACTTATTTTGGCAAACTGGCCGCCACCCTCGCCGGCCACCAGGTGGAAACCGCCTTCGACAAGGGCGTGAAGCGGTTCACCTGGCTGATGATCCGGTTCATGATGATCATGACGCCGCTGGTCTTCATCATCAACGGCGTCACCAAGCACGACTGGAAACAGGCGTTCTTCTTCGCCCTGGCCGTCGCGGTCGGGCTCACCCCGGAAATGCTGCCGATGATCGTCTCCGTCTGCCTCTCCAAGGGGGCCATGACCATGTCCAAGAAAAAAGTCATCGTCAAGCGGCTGAACTCCATCCAGAACTTCGGGGCCATGGACGTGCTCTGCACCGACAAAACCGGCACCCTGACCATTGACCACGTCATTTTGGAACTGCATTGCGATGTCTTTAAAAAGGAAAGCGACGCCGTCCTGCGCGACGCCTACCTCATCAGCCATTTCCAAACCGGACTGAAAAACGTCCTGGACCGCGCCGTGCTCAAGTACAAGGAGCTGCATACGGAGATCGGGATTGATAAATACCGGATGGTGGATGAAATCCCGTTCGATTTTTCGCGCCGGATGATGTCCGTGGCCATTGAAAGCCCCACCGGGGAACGGCAGTTGATCACCAAGGGCGCGCCGGAGGCCGTGTTCGCCAAATGCACTTGTTTTGAAAGCGACGGGGAAATCATCCCCATGGAACCCATCCTGACCGGCGACCTCGTTCAGCAGGTCAATGATCTGAGTGAGGACGGCTTCCGCGTGCTGGCCGTGGCGACCAAAAAGCTTGGCGACCAAACCACTTTCTCCAAATCCGATGAATCCGACCTGGTGCTCGTGGGTTACCTGGCCTTCCTCGACCCGCCCAAGGACACTTCGGCCAAAGCCATTACGGCCTTGCGACAGCACGGTATCGCCGTGAAAGTCATCACCGGTGACAACGATCTGGTCACCCGCAAGGTCTGCACCGAGGTCGGCATCAACGCCGATAAAATTCTGCTCGGCAGCCAGGTGGAAACCATGACCGACGCCCAACTCGCCGAGTCCGTCGAGGCGATTGATGTTTTTGCCCGCCAGTCGCCCATGCACAAAAAGCGCATTGTGCAGGCGCTCCAGAAAAGAGGTCACGTTGTCGGCTTCATGGGCGACGGCATCAACGACGCGCCCGCGCTCCGCGCCGCCGATGTTGGCATCTCCGTGGACACCGCCGTGGACATCGCCAAGGAATCCGCCGACGTCATTCTGCTGGAAAAAGACCTGATGGTGCTGGAGGAGGGCGTGATCGAGGGCCGCAAGGTGTTCGTCAACATCCTGAAGTACATCCGCATGGGGGCGAGTTCCAACTTCGGCAACATGTTCAGCATGCTGGGCGCGGCGGCCCTGTTCAAGTTCCAGCCGATCATGCCCTTGCAGATTTTGACCAACAACCTGCTCTACGATTTTTCGCAGGTGCCCATTCCGACGGATAATGTGGGCGCGATCCAAATTGCCAGGCCGCGGCCGTGGCAGATGGGCGAAATCGCCAAGTTCATGCTGCTCATCGGGCCGATCAGCT
>CAZUBG010000316.1:0-4007 GCA_964618545.1 uncultured Bifidobacteriaceae bacterium
CGTCCCTGCGGTCCGTTTGACCGCCGCTTGAAACCCTGTCCCGCGCCCGGAACCGGAGCGCGGCTCGGTGAGCCGCAGCATGTGGAATTCAGATAAAATCCTGGAATCGGCTTTTGCCCACTCTCGGCGTACCGGCCATGGGCGACCGAACACCCGCCACCTTCCCCATGCTGCAGGATATTCACTCGCGTCCCGTACTGCGGCGGCCCTCTGCCGCTTTTGCGGGCAACTTTTCGCCCGCCCCGGCTATCCCGGCCGGTCTGCGGGCGTGGCGGCAAACTGGCGTTTGCCGTATTTGTTTTGCAATCCTGACGTTGGCTGACCGGCATCATCGAAAAGTCCGGAGCCTGGCGAAGATTCTCCTCCCCGGGGGGGAAGGCCGGGGTGAGGGCGGGTATGACCGGTTCCCACTCACGATGCTTTCATCCCTCACATTCACAACTCATTCTTTCCATCCCGGGGCGCCCCACCGGCTTTGAGTCCTGGCGTTTGAAATTTCCTTGGATTTTGAGGATTGTTTCTTGAATTTTCCGCCGGACCCCCTCCCCGGCCCGAAAAACATTTTGCCAGCGCACCCGTAATGTGGCACTCTATTGTCATAGCGGTAACAATAATTGCAAAACCATGAACAAGCCTAAAATCATCGCCTACTTGAAACCCACCTGCGGCTGGAGCCAGGGCGTCCGCGCCATCCTGCGCAAATACGACCTGCCCTTTGAGGACCGGGACGTCATCAATGACCCGCTGCAGCGCCAGGAAATGATTGAAAAATCCGGCCAGATGCTCAGCCCCTGCGTCGAGATCAACGGCCACATGCTCCCGGACATCAGCGGCGAGGAAGTGGAGGCCTGGATGCTGGCCAATCACATTGTCACGCCCAACGACCGCACGCCGGACGCCCCCATCAACCAGTCCTGCGCCCACGAAATGCCGGCCAGCGCCCCCCTGAATTTCCTCCACCGGTAAACCGGGGCCTCCCAAACTGGTCGGCGGCTTTCGGGCCGAAGACCATTTTGGAGTGCGGCGACAGGTCGTCGCTTTTGGACGAGACGACGCGTCGTCGAGTCCAAAAAGGCGTCCCGTCCTTGTCCGGCCTCACCAACAACTTGGGCATCACGAAAAAACAACTTGAGCAATTATGGCGCAGGAATTTTGGCTGCTGGCCAGGCGCTCGCGAGGCGCATATCCGCAGGATCTGTAACGAGCGGGCAACGCCGCCAGCGGCCAAAAGAACCAGCCGGAATGCCCGGGTTGTTTTTTCGTGATGCCTTGGGGAGGCACGGTCGGCAAACGTCATCGTCATAATTGCATTGATTGGCGGCCAAACCGGGGTAACTTCCCGGTCATGCAAATTGTTTCATCCGTTGTCGCAATCCAACGGCTGGCCCGCCTGTGGCGGCGCGGCGGAAACCGCGTGGCCTTTGTTCCCACCATGGGCGCCCTGCACGACGGCCATTTGAGCCTCGTCCACCGGGCCCGTCAGGCCGTGGGCAAAACCGGCGTGGTGGTGGTCAGCATTTTCGTCAACCCCACCCAGTTCGGCCCCGCTGAAGACCTCGCCCATTATCCGCGCGATTTGAAGCGCGACACCCAACTCTGCCGCGCGGCGGGGGTGGACGTGCTCTTCACCCCGGGCGACGCGGACATCTATCCCGGCCGGGCCGACCACGGTTACAGCACCTATGTGGTCGAGGACAAGTTGTCGGCCGGCATGGAAGGCGCGGCGCGGCCCACGCATTTCCGGGGGGTGACCACGGTCGTGGCCAAGCTGTTCAACCTGGTGCAGCCGGAGGTGGCCGTGTTTGGACAAAAGGATTACCAACAGGCGGCGGTGATCCGGCGCATGACCGCCGATCTGAATTTCCCCGTCAAAATCGTGGTGGCCCCCACCCTGCGCGAAAGCGACGGACTGGCGCTGAGCTCGCGCAATCAATATCTGAAGCCGGAACAGCGCGCGCAGGCGCCCATTCTCTTTCACGCCCTGGAGGCGACCCGGCTGGCGGTGAAGGGCAAACCCGTCGCGGCCACCCGGTTGCAGGCGGACCTGCGGGCCTTTCTCACCGTCGCGCCCCTCGCCAAATTGGACTACGTCGAATTTTTCGACCCCGCCACCTTGGAACCAGTCACCCGCGTGCAGCGCGGCACGCACATGGCCCTGGCCGTCTTTTTCGGCAAAACCCGGTTGATTGACAACGCGCGGCTGTAAAGGATCCGGTTTATGCCTATGAGACAGTTTGATTATCTGGTGCTCGGCAGCGGGATTGCCGGGCTGACCTTCGCGCTGAAGGTGGCGGGCAGGGGCCGGGTGGCCATCGTGACCAAAAAGGACCGGGCCGAATCGAACACCAATTATGCCCAGGGCGGCATCGCCTCGGTCACCAGCAAGGAGGACACGTTCGACCTCCATGTGAAGGACACGCTGACCGCCGGCGCCGGGTTGTGCCGGGAAAATGTGGTGCGCACCATCATCAGCGAGGGGCCGACGCGCATCGAGGAGCTGATCGAACTGGGCATGCAGTTTTCCGAGCGGGAAATTCCCAGCCAGCCCGGCGAAAAGGAACTGGACCTGGGCCGGGAGGGCGGCCATTCCAAGCGGCGCATCCTGCACGCCAAGGACGTCACCGGCCGGGAAATTGAACGCGCCCTGCTCACCGCCATTGCCGGCCAGCCCAATGTCACCATTTTTGAAAACCACGTCGCCATTGACCTGATTACGAGCCAGAAACTCGGTTATGTGGGGGAAAACCGCTGCCTGGGCGCCTATGTGTTTGACAAACAACAGCACCGGGTGCGGGCCTTCACCGCTCCCGTCACCCTGCTGGCCACCGGCGGCTGCGGCAAAGTCTATCTCTACACGACCAACCCCGACATTGCCACCGGCGATGGCGTGGCCATGGCCTACCGGGCGGGCGCGGCCGTGGCCAATATGGAGTTCGTCCAATTCCATCCCACCTGCCTCTATCATCCCAAGGCCAAATCCTTCCTCATCAGCGAAGCCGTCCGGGGCGAGGGCGGCGTGCTCAAGACGCTCGACGGCCGCGAATTCATGGACGCTTATCATCCCCTCAAATCGCTCGCGCCGCGCGACGTGGTGGCCCGCGCCATTGACAGCGAGATGAAAAAAAGCGGCGCCGATTGCGTGCTGCTGGACATCACCCACAAACCGGCCCGGTTCCTCATTGACCGGTTCCCCAACATTTACCAAACCTGCCTCAGCTACGGCATTGACCTCACCAAGGAACCCCTCCCCGTCGTGCCGGCGGCGCATTATCAATGCGGCGGGGTGGTCACCGACGTGGACGGTGAAACCGGCATCACCGGCCTGTATGCCGTGGGCGAAACCGCCTGCACCGGCCTGCACGGCGCAAACCGCCTGGCCAGCAATTCCCTGCTGGAAGCCCTGGTCTGTGCCAACCGGGCGGCCGCCCGGGCGCTGGAACACCCCCTGGCCCCCACCGATCATAAAATCCCCTTCTGGCAGTCAGGCAACGCCACCGACGCCGATGAACTGGTCGTCGTGTCCCACAACTGGGACGAAATCCGGCGGCTCATGTGGGATTACGTCGGGATTGTCCGCACGAACAAACGCCTCCAGCGCGCCCAGGCACGCCTGACCAACCTCCAGCAGGAAATCCATGAATACTACTGGAATTTCAAGGTGACGGCCGACCTGCTCGAATTGCGCGACATCGCCACCGTGGCGGAACTGATTGTCCGCTGCGCCTCCATGCGGCCGGAAAGCCGGGGCTTGCATTACAACCTGGATTTTCCCAATGCCAACCCCGATTGGGCCCAGCGCGATTCCGTGTTGCGCAAAAATTCCTGACCGCCGGCCGCCCCGTCATCAGCTCCGCGCCTGAAACCGTTCTTGGCTTTCAGGTCGCAGAGCGACCGCCTGATGGTAGCCGGCTGGCTTCAGCCCACGGAAGGAAAAGACGGGAAAGGCATTTGCGTCGCCGAGCGACGTCCGATAATGGCCCGCGGTTTCAACCGCGAGGCGGGTCTTT
>CAZUBG010000317.1:0-3994 GCA_964618545.1 uncultured Bifidobacteriaceae bacterium
TCTGTAAATACAGCACATTCTCGCAATCACTCCTCTCAATACCCGGACAGTAGTGCGGTGGGATACACTTCACGGATGCAGTTGTTGAGGCTGTCAACGATGAACAGGTTCCCCGAAAGATCGGTGACGACTCCGCTGGGATCATCCAAACAGGCGTTGGTCGCCAGCCCGCCGTCGCCCGAAAAGGCGGCCGAACCGGTGCCGGCAATGGTGGAAATAATCCCATTGGTGTCCACCCTGCGGACGCGATTTCCAGCCCCGCCTGCGATAATCAGGCCACCCGAGCAATCCATGGTGATCTGCGCCGGAGCAGGCAGCCCGGCGCTGGTGGCGGGACCACCATCACCGGCGAAGGTTGCCGAACCGTTTCCGGCCACCGTGCTAATGATGCCATTGGTGTTTACCTGGCGAATACGGTTATTGCCCTTGTCGGCAATATAGAGGTTGCCAACCGCATCCAGGCAGACTCCGTCCGGCAGCGACAGATTGGCGTTGGTGGCGGCCAGGCCGTCCCCCACACCCGAACTGGCCCCCTTGCCGCCAGCCACGGTGGTGATGATTCCGTTGGTGCCCACTTCGCGGATGCGGTTGTTATCGGTGTCGGCGATAAACAGATTGCCGGAGCCATCCGCCGCCACCGCCTGCGGCAAATATAGGAAGGCGTTGATCGCCATCCCCCCGTCCCCCCCAAAGAGGGCTTCACCATTACCGGCCACCGTCGTGATAATGCCATTGGTGTCCACTTTGCGAATGCGCGAGTTGGCCGTATCGGCAATCAACAGATTGCCCTGTGGATCCACCACCACTCCGGCCGGATCATGCAGCGCGGCATTGGTGGCGGGTCCGCCATCACCAAAGTAAACGTATAGATTCTTTCCCCCGGCGACCGTTGCGACGAGGTTGGAAATGTTGTTGAGGTTCGTGCCATTGAACTGCCATTGAAACGTAAATGGCCCCACCCCGGAAACCCCGGCGTAGAGGCTGGCCTTCGCGCCGGCCAGCACCATTTGATTGGTTGGCTGCTGGGTGATGACGGGTTGGGCGGCCAGTTTAAGTGTGACCAGCACCAGAAAGGGCAGGAAAACCGGCGTTATTTGACGTTTCATAAACTTCATGGATTTCGTTCCAACACGGCTTCCGGCAATTTGAAGATCCGCGTTGTGTTAATTCTGACTTAATTCTATAAAACACAACAATTATCCCCGCTCGTGACGCGGAATCAATTATAAAATGCAATGTATTCTGGAGTTCATTCCGATCCAACTCATCAAGCCCCGCAACCGGCGCCATTTTTTGCGCTTCCGGCGGCCGCCAATTATCATCGGCAAATCCTTGTCGTCGGGCGCTTTTTTTGCCAGATTGCCTGCATGATTGAAAACACCATTCGCCGGATGCCGCGTCCGCAGGACGTATCGGGAATGTCCACGCAGGAACTGCGGGACACGTTTCACATCGCCAATCTTTTCACGCCGGGCCAGCTCAACGCCACCTTCACCGACCTCGACCGCCTCGTGGTCGGCGGCGTGATGCCCACCATCAAGCCGGTTGAGTTGCCCAACCACAAGGAAACCGGGCGCGCCTATTTCCTCGAACGCCGCGAACTGGGGGCCATCAACACCGGCGGACCCGGGGTGGTTCATGCCGATGGCCATCTGTTTGATTTGGACAAGCTCGACTGCGTTTATCTCCCCAAGGGCACCAAGTCCGTCACCTTCGAGAGCCGTGATGCCGACGCCCCGGCGAAATTCTATTTTCTCTCCTGTCCGGCCCACGCCGCGCACCCGGCGGCACTGATGAGGTCCGCCGAAGCCACCCCGGTGGCCCTCGGCACCCAGGAAGCCTCCAACAAACGCACCATCTACAAATTCATCCATCAAGGCGGCATCCAGAGCTGCCAATTGGTCATGGGCCTCACCGCCCTGGAACCGGGCAACGTGTGGAATTCCTTTCCCCCCCACACCCACTGGCGGCGCACGGAGATTTATTTCTACTTTGATTTGGGCGACAAAGTGCTCGCGCATTTCCTCGGCGAACCGCAGCAATCGCGCCACCTGTTCCTGCACAATGACGAGGTGGCCCTCTCCCCCGACTGGTCTATGCACTTTGGCTGCGGCACCAGCAATTACAAATTCATCTGGGGCATGGCCGGCGAAAACCAGGTGTTCGATGACATGGACCCCGCCAAACCGCAGGAACTCCGCTGACCCACTGTTTTTTTCAGCCTTTAACCAAACACAAATTATGGATACCAAACGATTCGAGAACAAAGTGGCCATCGTCACCGGCGCGAGCCGGGGCATCGGCCAGGGCATCGCGCTGGCCTTCGCCCGCGAGGGAGCGCATGTCGTCAGTGTGGACATTGGCGACCAGACCGAGACCGGCGTGAAGGCCAAAGCCCTCGGCGCGAAATTCAACGCCTACACCGAGGACTTCGGCAAGCTCACCCAAAAGGGCGCCGCCGACCTCATCGCCAAAATCATCGCCGACACCGGCCGCGTGGACATCCTCGTCAACAACGCCGGCATCATCCGCCGCGCGCCCATCGTGGATCATCCGGAGGCCGACTGGAACGCCCTGCTCCAAATCAATTTGTCCGCCCCCTTCTTCCTGACGCAGGCCGTGGCCAAGTGGTGGCTGACCGTCGGACGCGAACAATCGCCCGCCGATGCGCGCCTGAAGGTGGTCAACATCGCCTCCATGCTGTCGTTCCAAGGCGGGATTTTTGTCCCCGGCTACACCGCCGCCAAGAGCGGCATCGCCGGCATCACCAAGGCGTTTGCCAACGAACTGGCCAAGGAGCGCTGCAACTTCAACGCCATTGCCCCCGGGTACGTCGCCACCGAAAACACGCGCCCGCTGCGCGAGGATGAAAAGCGCAGCGAATCCATTCTCGCCCGCATTCCCGAAGCCCGCTGGGCCCAGCCCGAGGACATCGCGGAACCGATCCTGTTCCTGGCGTCCCAGGCGGCCGACTACATGAACGGCACCATCATGCCCGTGGACGGCGGCTGGCTGGCGCGGTGAGGAACGGGCTGGCCCGGCCAGCCCGGAACCGCCTGCCCGGCAAACCGGGGAGGCGGGCGCCGCCCAGCGGTGGAGAAAAAAATAATTCCGGACATTTTCGTTACCTAGTAACGCGATGGGGTGAGGATGTTCCTTGACATGGCTCTTAAGGTGCTGGGGTGGAAGGGGTTAAGTCGTGTCAAGAAGTATTGCCCGATTTGGGTGTTTTTCGTTACTAGGTAACGGGGGCGAAGGGGGACGGCGGAAACGGGGCACTTCCACCGCAGAGGGACGCCAATCAATGCAGATGAGCATCAGGCTCGTGGCGCCTGGACGGACGGAGGGGGGAAATTGTGATTGGGCGCACAATTATTTGCGTTGTGGATTGGTTCTTTTCCGTTTGGTGTTTGGAACAGTCTGAAGGACACTGGGGCTCAGCCACTCGGAATATTGGCATGCAATGGATGGCTCCATCGGAAAAGAAGCCCGGCACCGAAACGCCCCCCAAGCCCCCCTGGGCCGAGGACGACCCTGTGCTAGTCTCCCGGTTGCGCGCGGCGTTGGAACGATTGAATCCCGCCCTGCCGCCGGAGGCCATCACCGCCGCCGTGGATGAATTGACCCGCGACCGTTCGGCCATTCCGCTCGATGACCAATTCAAATTCTTTATCCGGCAACGGGCTCGACCGCCAGGCTTCCAAAATCTTCGCCCGCTGCTCTGGGGTGGCATGTTTGCGAACCAATGATGAGTTTTGCATCCCTCACAGTTTGCCAACACTGACAAACCTTGCCTAGCCGGGGTTGGCTATACGGATACAATAAACGAGAGAATCAACGAGACGAGCGACAAGAGCGCGGGCGGGAAATGGAACGAAATATTGTGACTGTTCACCACCCCAATTTATCAGAAGTTACTTTTGGCGCACGACGGTTTAAAACTGCCAGTAACGACCGTTTGGGTTTCAAGGACCGGCGCGACCACGCCGCCGGG
>CAZUBG010000318.1:0-3930 GCA_964618545.1 uncultured Bifidobacteriaceae bacterium
AAGCTCTGCGTGGCCACGTTGTTGACGTATTTGGCCAGCGTGTTGAACTCCCCTTGATACAGGGCCCGGTCGCTGTTTGATTTGGTCACGTCCTGTGCTTGCACGGACAATTCGCTCATGCGGTCCAGGGCGCTGTTTACCTGCTGGAGGAAACCATCCTGGGTTTGATTGAACGAAATGGCGTTGTTGACGTTGTCAGACGCCGCAGAGTTGTCTCCCATCTGCTCCGTCAGGTTCATGGACACCGCCAACCCGGCGCTGTCATCTTGTGGTGAATTTACCTTCGAACCGGAAGACAGCTCTTCGAGCGACTTGCTCAGGGCGTTGCTCGATTTTTCCAGCAACGCCGAAGTCTGTTCTGCCGATACGTTTGTGTTTATTACTAGTCCCATAACTGTTGACTCCTTCCATGAGTCACCCCTTGCGGGGAGTGTTTTATTTCACGGCATCCCTGCCGCGGGCGGACCTTTCCGGGGCGTCCACCCGGTTATTCCCTTCTGGCCGTTTATGGTCGCCAGCACCAGCTTTCGCAGCTTGGTATCGGCAACCATGGCCAATACTTAAGCCGGGAAATCCGGCGGGACACAGCCGGGAACCCGGGTTTGGGACGGTCGGCCCCCGATCAATCGGGCGGATCACCCTGCCAGCCTGCGGCGGCGGGAGGGGGGATTCAATCCCCGGGCGCCCCCGGCCTGAACGGGGTCGTTGAGCGTTCAAGGGGAGGCAACGGGATCCGCCCCCGGGGTTTGGTTCCAACTGACTGCGGCGTGGCTTCATGGCCGGCTCCTTCATTGCATGGCATGGACATTCGGTGGGTTACTTAAGGATTTTATATAAAAAGCGGGACCGGTTCGCACCAGTCAAACCCGGACGGCGCTCCCGCACCGTCCGGGCACTGTCACGGAAAGACACCAGCGGCCTGATTAACTCAGGAGCTTGAGCGCGATTTGCGGCTGGGAATTGGCCTGGGCCAGCATCGCCGTACCGGTTTGGACGAGGATGTTTTCCTTGGCGTAAATGGTGCTTTCGGTCGCCACGTCCACATCCATGATCTGGCTGTTGGCGGCGGAAAGATTGTCATTCAGCGTGGAAAGTTCGTTGCTGTAGTCGGTCAGTGTCTCTTCATTGGTGCCAATGGTGGCGCGATCCGACGCCAGTTGGTTGACGGCCGCCTGCACGTCCGTCAGCGCGGTGACGGCCCCGACGGTGGTCGCAATGGAATCGCTGGCCAGGCCGGAATAAACCGACGCCCCCAGATTGACCCCGGTGTTGATGAACGTGTCTCCGTTGCTGTCCGTCGTCACCGAAAGCGTGGATCCGTCAAACAGGCTGACCCCGTTGAAGCTTTGGGTGGACACGTTGTTGATATAGTTGGCCAGCGTCTGGAACTCCTGCTGATACAGGGTCCGGTCGCCGTTCGACTTGGTGATGTCCTGGGCTTGCACGGAGAGCTCGCTCATCCGGTTCAGCGCGGAGTCCACCTGTTGGAGATAACCATCCTGCGTTTGGTTGAAGGAAATGGCGTCGGCCACGTTGTTCTCCGCCGCCGAGTTGTCGCCCATTTCCGCCGTCAGGTTCATGGACACGGCCAGCCCGGCGCTATCGTCGGCTGGGGAGTTGACCTTTGAACCTGAAGACAATTCTTCCAAAGCCGTGCTCAAATTGGAGTTGGATTGCTCCAAATACTGAGCCGTGCTTTCGGCCGATATATTCGTATTAATTACCATAACTCTTTCCGTGAGTCGCCCCGGGAGGGGCATTTATTTTGCGCGGCGTCCGTGCCGCGGGTGAACCAGTTTAAGGGCGGTTCACCATTGTTTAACCCTGTCAGCGCTTGTCGGCGGCTGACGGCCATTCCCTGCTACAGGCCTTCTATCGGACGGCGAAGAAAAGACTTGAGGGAAAAAGAGGCGGGAAAATCCATGCTCCTCGGTTGGACTCTTCCACGGGCCGATGGACCCGCAAAACCAGAGCGCCAGACCAACGTCAGCCCTGAGGCTTGGGAGAGAAACGCCCCAGGGCTTCCGCCACCTGCCGGATCAGCGGCGCCCACTCGCCGCGCTGCGCCTGCCGGAACAAACGCATGGTGGGATACCAAGGGGTGTCGGTTCGTTCCAGAAACCAGCGCCAGTCCGGAGTGAAGGGGAGCAGGGTCCAGACCGGTTTCGCCAGGGCTCCGGCCAGGTGGGCCACCGAAGTGTCCACGGAAATGACCAAATCCATTTCCGCCACGACCGCCGCCGTGTCCAGAAAATCCTTTTTCCGCCCGCGCAAATCCAGCAGCCCGGACAACGAGCGAAAACAGGCCTGATCGCGGGTGGGCACCGCCAATTGCAGACTGTAAAAGGTGGTGTTGGGTGTCTGCAGCAACGGCGCGAGGTCGGCCAGGCGCATCGAACGCGCCGCATCGTTGTGATGCGTCGGGTTGCCCGCCCACGTCACCCCCACTTTCAAATGCCCCGGCGGAGCCGGCGGCACCGGCAGGCCGGCGGCGGCTTTCAAATACGGCGTCTGATGAGGAATGGTGTCCAGCGTGACGCCCAGAATGCCGGGCAGACTGATCAAGGAGGTGAAACAATCAAACGAGGGAATCGCCTCCCCATAGGCAATCACCACCTCGGCGCAACCGGAATGGGCGAACAACGTCTTCAGTTCCGGCCGGCATTCCAAAACCACCCGCCCCACCCGCTCCCGGGCCTGCGGGATGAACCGGGCGTTTTGGATGGCATCGCCATATCCCTGCTCCGCATGCAGAAACAGCGTCCGCCCGGGCCCCGGCTCCCCCTGCCAGACCGGCTGGGGAAACTCGCGGGCGGGAATGCGATAATGACGCCATTGGTTGTATTCTCTGAACCCTTCCGTCAACCGACCCGCCATCAGCAGGGCAATCGCCCGGCCATAACGCGCCATGGTGCAATTGGGATCCGCCGCCAGCCCGCGGTCATAAGCCCGGATGGATTCCTCCAGCCGGTTGCAATCTTTCAGGCATTTGCCGAGATTATTCCAACTGGACGCATCGCGCGGATCCAACTCCACCGCCTTTTGAAACAAGGAGACCGCCCGTTCCACTTCGCCGAGTTGGGCGCAGGCGTTTCCCATGCTATAAAACGTCTCGGCGGACTGCATCCCCAGTTCGATGGCCCAGGCATAATTTTCCACCGCACGGGGAAGATCCAGCAATCGTTGATGCACATGGCCGAGTCCGTTGAAAATCCGGGCCGACTGCGGCTGCAGTTCCGCCGCTTGTTCCAAAGGCTTCAGAGCCTCCCGGCTCCGGCCCGTTTTATGCAACACCATGCCCAGCAAAAACAGCACCTGACCGTCGCGCGGGTTGAGTTCCATCAGGATGCGGCACGTCGCCTCCGCCTCCGGATCACGTCCGGCGTTGTGCAATTCAAACGCCACTTTCAACACCTGTTGAAAGGAATCCACTGTTGCCGCCGGGGCCGGGGCCGGGTCCATCGGTTTGGTCACCCAGCGAGTTAGCCAGTCTGCCGCCGGGTTGCCAAGCAAACTTTTGTGACCGGCGGCGGCGCTGGCTGCACCGACCATGGCAAAATGACCGCAGCAGCCGACGTGAAGGCGTGTGGCCCAAGTCACAAACGAGGCGTGCCTTGCATCCGGGAGCAGCAGAAAATCGCATATTCCTTCAGTTTTCAACGCGCTGCGGGTCACAGACCCGCGCTCCGGGACTTGGGCAACACGCCCGTGAGGAGGCTCTGAATGGATTTTAACGGATATTACGACTTGGATAGTAGGAGATACGTCGGCTCAGATTGGGGAAACAACCGCCTGAATCAGTGGTTTGACCCACCTTGACCCGGTTTGACCCGGAGATGAGCCGAAGTGGAGAGCTGTTTATTGGTAAAGTCCGTTGGTTCAAGGTCTTATCCCGGTGGGGTGGTCTCCAGGGTTCCGGCGGCCCCGCTA
>CAZUBG010000319.1:0-3865 GCA_964618545.1 uncultured Bifidobacteriaceae bacterium
CGCTAAACGTTGAGTGGCTGCACAAAGCCACTGCCGCCCTGCAAGGCCATTGGGCGATGAAGAATGCCCGCCGTTCCGGCAACGCCGAGTTTTCGCCTCTGCCGGAAAAGGCGCGTGTCTTGGCGCGCCATGCTACGGCTGCGCGTGCGCCGTCAAGATAGTGTGCTCGTTTTTCCTTTTACTCCGAGAACATGACGGCATCGGCCAATCGGTGTTCAGAGAACCTTCAAGTTTCAAGCTTATGGCAGGATTTGGAGGCGACCAACTTTTTGTCGGTGAAATGACCAGAAGCTGGCCAGAGAACCAAAAGTGAACAAAGCCAGCAAGGAGGGCTCGGGAACGTCTTGGGCGTTTAGATCGAAAGTCAGGTTGTCGGCGCAGATATAGGGATTGGTGGAGCTAATGTAAAAAACCATTTCGTCAAGGTCCGTCCAGTTCAGAGTTTCAAACGTGGGAGCCAACGAACTCAAAGTAAAATAGGTGTAGTCAGCCATGCTCCCATTTCGATATCCAATCAAAGTTACATTCACACCATTTTGCCAACATGCGGTGAAATATCCCGAATCAAAATCGAACAGCGTACCGGGAAGGGCGCTCACCGTGCTTCGGTCGCCGATATCCATCACGTTTGGTCCTGAAACAAGGCCATTCGCATCACCATATCCCGTCACACCAGCTTTGGCCGTAACCGATGGGATACCCAAAAAGGTGACGGGATTAACAATGCCGACGTCATAGGAGAGGGGCGTAAAGAGGGGCGCATCCCATATCAAGCCATCATAAGTTCCCGGAGAGCCGAACATTGAAATTGGATGATAACCCGGGTTTTGTCCTCCCGCTGTGCTGACATCGTCGAAGGTCAAAAGAGTGGTTTGCGCCACGACCCTGAATGCAGCACTGAACAGCAATAAGCCGGTATTAATGACCAATAATTTTATTTTCATCCGATTAGCCAAAGAAAGGGTGTCATTCGTAATTGAAATGTCAATGCAACGGTTATCAGCCAGAAGCGCCTTTTCCGGGTCGCGGTGGCGAACCAGGACAGCCATGAAATCCACCATCCAAGCCCAACCAAAGCGGTTGGAGACCATGGAACCAAGGACACCAACGGACACCAAAACGGACACCAAACGAGTTAAAAAGGGTTACTTTGGGTTAAGCCGGATTAGCTTGATTTCCCAATGAAATCAGGTATATTTAAGGTGTAACGGCGAGGAAAAACGGCCGATTCCGACCCTCGCCTCCAACTCCCAAGTGTCTGCACTAACGGGAGTTATGAAGATCTGGAGGCGGGTTGTGCACCAAAATGTGCACCAAAAAGGCCACCCCTGCCGAATCCGGCAGAATCCCGCGCCATCCCGGCGCAATCCTTTTTGGCGCGGAAACGCTCTCTCCCATACTGGAGAGCGTTATGAAACAGAGATTCCGTTTGGTTCAACTCGGCAACCGGGGCGGCGGCTTTTACTGCAAAGACATTGTCACCGGCTCCCGCACGAGTCTCGAAACCAAAAACCGCGCCGAGGCCGAACGGCTGATTCAGCATAAAAACGAAGCCCTTCAACAACCCCTGCTCAACCGGAAAATCGGCATGGCCTATCTGGCCGGCACGGATGCGGCGATCACCAAGCGCACCTGGCAGGATGTCATGGAGGACATCATCAAGGACAAGCAAGGCCCCACCTTGCGCCGCTGGCGCATCGCCATTCGCGACCAGGCTTTTAATTCGATCCGCAAACGCGTGGTGATCGAAACCCTGCCAGAGGAACTCCTGCTGGTGTTGCGCACCGGCTCCGTCAGCACCAATGTCCACCTGCGACGCTTGCAAAACCATTGTTTGGGCATGGGCTGGTTGCCGCTGCCCATCCTGCCCAGAAAATTATTCCCCAAAATTGTTCACGGGGAAAAGCGGGCCATCACCTGGGCGGAACACTGCCAGATCATTGCCCGCGAACAAAATTTGGAGCGGCGGGATTTTTATGAGTTGTGCTGGTATCTGGGCGGGTCCCAATCGGATATCGCCTGCCTGAAGGCGGAGGATTTTGATGGCGACAACCGCTCGTTTTGCTATTCGCGCAAAAAGACGACCAGCCTGGGCGGGATGAAGCTGGGCTTGAAAGCGTGGGAAATCGTCGAGCGTCGGCCCCGCACGGGGCCGCTCTTCCCCTACCTGATGAACGTGCGCGAAGCGGATCGTGCGACCGAGTTTCGGCAACGCTGCGATGGTCTGGGCATCAAAGGGGTGACGTTGCACTCCTATCGTTATGCCTGGGCCGAGCGATCCGCCAATGCCGGTTATCCCGAGCGCTACGCGCAGCGCGGACTGGGTCAGAATTCCAAAATCGTGCATCGGGCCTATGCCAAGAAGGCCCAGGGCCAGTTGCCCTCACTGGAAGATTACGAGGAAGTATTTAAAAGTGGGAAAATCATGCTTTTGAAACCCGAGTTGGAAACGCCGGCCGTCGGCCAGGCCAGTCATTAGGATTCCGCAGGCCAGCGCGGGCGGGGTGAGCATCCCGCAGGCGTGCGGGCTCACAGAAGGCGCGCGGACGATCCGGGGGACGGTGTCGGCCCCGACACTGGCGGTGGCGCACGTGCGGATTTACAAGGTGACGTTTGAGAAAAAACCCGTCAATGGCTGGCGAGAAATTCGGGGTTTAATTCCCCTCAATATCAAGGTCCATTGTCCGGGCAACACAACATTCCCACAGAATCAGATTTGGGTCAAGGAATACACCAAGCTGGACGGCGCGCGCCTGGCATTTCAGTACCGGAGCAATGACATGCCGGCTGCGCGGCACAAAACGTTTTGAACAGCGTGCATCTGGTAAACTTTCTCGGAAATTTTTTGGCGAACCACAAATAATTACCCACTGGTAATTAACCGCTTGATTTATGGGGCAGAGAGGTTCACGTTTTGATGAATTCAGAACAGAACTGTAATGAAGATTCCTATTTGCCTAATTTTTGTGATGCTGCTGTTGCCGGGCCCCGTGCAGGCTCAATTCATATTTACGACCAACAGCGACGGCTCGCTCAACATCAGCAACTACAACGGATCATCCCCCGAGGAGAGTTCCAGAAAATCCTCTTCGCTCGCGTTTGAGATGCCGTCGCAAAGGTCTTGCGCAACTGCCTGATAATCTTCGCCGGCAAACTGGCGGCGGTGGGATTCTTTGATTAGGTGCCTTTTGACGCTCATAGGTTTATTTTGGGTTAACGGCCGCGATGGTGTCGCGAATGCGCCGGAAATAATCAGCAGCGACTTGGTCGGAAACGGGCCGGAGGGCGATTCCGGAATGGCCGACCGGGTCAGTGGAAATAAAGCGCGTTTGGGCGCTGCAAACCTGGCAGGTCTCTCCGAAGGCGACATCGTCGCAACGGTCGCAAAAATAATGACCGGGCGTTTTCATTTGGCTGGTGGGAGGGTTTTGATCCGGCTGGCCTGGAGCTGCAACGCCAGCCAGTCGGCGTGCCGGTGGTGCCGGAGCCATTGCCGATAAATGCGGTGTAGTTTGCGCATAATCCAGGGCCGGTCTGACCCGGCATTAAGGGTTTTATAGTCCGCCGGGCGGAGACTTGCAAGCTATATTGCTATCTTGCTATTATTACCACCCCCAAGGCATTTGCTTTTGCCTTTTCAGGGCACTCCGATTCGGAGCGGGCGGCCGCCGGCGGCCGACCTGGTCCGGCCAAGTCACCGCCTTTCGGTCGCAAAAAAAAGGCTGAAACGAAAAAAGGCCCGAAGGCAAAATGCCTTCGGGCCTTTTCGTATGTTGGTTTCAGTTCCGCTCACTCCGGCGGCCACCACCGCTGGGTGTGAGACAAAATTCTTTTTAGGCACAGAGTGAAAGAGGGTCGTTGCGTT
>CAZUBG010000320.1:0-3820 GCA_964618545.1 uncultured Bifidobacteriaceae bacterium
CGGAATTGATTACATGACCATCGCCAAATGGGTTGGCCACAAGGACGGCGGAATCTTGATCGGCAAGGTTTACGGGCACCTGGCCGAGACGCACACCAAAGAGCAGGCTCAGCGAGTGAATTTTTGAAATAGCCGCAAAACCATGAAGCCAACCCGCGAACAAGTGACCAAGGAATTCTGGTGGCAGCAAATTGACCCGGACAGCGAGGACTTTGAGAAGGTATTTAAGCCAACGGCCTGCGGCACGCTCACGCAGCCCAGTTTTTTAATTTGGCACTGGAACTTCGGGCAGGATTACGCGGCTTACTCATATGAGCTTGCGCGCCGGGCGAGCCCTAAATTTAGCAGATTGCGACCATACCCAGAGCTTGGAGCAGAAGAGGCGGACTTTCTCTTCCGTGCGTTTGGCACAAATAAAGCCCGGAAAGCCTACGGCCCGATCATCCGCAAGGATGATCCCGCGCTACCACTGGCCGGCCGGCCAGGATACTCCCGACCGGCCATCTTTAGGCTGGACGCGCCAAACAACACCCTCATAAACAGCTTCGAGTTGTTTATCGAGCAGGAGCGGAAGACCTATGGAATCACGCTGCGGAAAACCCCGGGTAGTACAAGCAAGCCGCCACCTTGGAAGCATATCGAGTTATACTCTATGGCCACGCTGATAAACGACAGTTCAGGTTTTGGCAGTGATCCAGCCAGAACCCTGAGAAAAGCGAAAAGCGACGCAAAAAAATTCATCAACAAAATCAAGTCTCAGCGGGCACAGGAAATCGGCCTGAATCAGAACCTTCGCAATTGCCTTTGGCCAGATTGCGGCGGATTGCTTTAGACGCAATCCGCCGGAACATTCATTGGCAAACAATAGGCCGTTTGAAACGTTTTCACGCCTGAGCAAAAGTCAGGCGTGATAACGAACGACACGCATTTAAACGAAACACCAATAGTATCACTTGCCGCCTTCGGCAAGCAAATTGGCCGGACACCCGTCACACTTTGGCGGTGGCAGAAACTTGGATGGCTGGATGCCTCAGTAAACATCGCCGGCAAACCCTACCTGACGCGGGAAGCCATTGAGCGATTCAACCACCGCGCCCGGGCCGGCGAGTTTGCCCGTGCCCACCACGCCCCGCGCAAGGTCAAAGGTGGCCGTGCTTGAGCTCCAACCAGCAGACAGATCCCGACCAGCGGCTCGCCCGCCATCAGGTCGCAACCATCAGAGGGGCGCTATGCCCCCGCGCCAGCCGCATCCGCTTCAAACCAGACTCCACACCAAGCCGCACGACAACCAGACCACCCACATGAAAAACCGGCCATGAACAAACTGCCTCCGTTCCTGGATGAACTGCTGGCCGCGCCGCCTCGCGCCGGGGAAGGTGTACACCAATGGCTCTTTCGCGTTGCGCGACAATTGCACGTCCACCTGCCCGCACTGGAAATCATCGGGTTACTGGAAAGTAGGGTGAAAAATTGTGGGCGCACGGTTAGTCGGCAGGAGATAGCAAACGCCGTCAAAGATGCCCTGGCTTACGCTTGGCAACCCAACGGCATGGCGTTGCCAGTCAAATTTGGAGGGAAATGGCCAAAAATGAACGACGAACAACGCGCGGCGATCATTCACGATGGAGGCGGTTTGCCGGACCTTTGGGAAGCCAGTCGCGTGCGACTGGAGGACGACGAGAGTCACACGGAAGAAATCATGGACCGGCTTTTCCCCAGCGGAGTTCTTCTTTGCTGCGGCAAATCCAGTCAGGAATTTGATACCCGGCCGCGCGAAGTGTGGCGGGGGGAATTGTCCGCGCTGCCACTGGTCGTTCCTTCACCAATGTCGGCAGTCACCGGTTTGACCAAAGGGGGCACGGAGTCAAAGCACAGTCTGGACAACACCGGTCCCAGGCGGTTTTTGATTTGCGAATTCGACACCGGAACAACGGATGAACATGCGGCATTGCTGTTGCATCTGGGCACCATTGCCCCGCTGGTTTGTGCGGTCCACTCCGGGGGCAAAAGTTTGCATGGCTGGTTTTACGTTGAAAAATCCGCACCCGATAAAGTCCAAAGGTTTTTCAGATACGCCGTGAGTCTGGGGGCAGACCCGATGACATGGACGAAATCTCAATTTGTACGGATGCCCGACGGATTACGGGACAATGGCAACCGACAGGCAGTTTATTTTTTGAATTTCAAATCGTTGGGGGAAAAGCACAACGCATGACAGCATTACTTGAATCCCCGGAAATTAACACCGTGCCGGAGCTGTCCGGCACAGATGAGTTGATTTCGCGCGGCCTGCAACCGCCCAAGGCAAAGAGTCTGATGGATTTGAAGCGCCGCACAGACAACGACCCGAGCGAACTTCTCAAAACTGGCTACCTTTGCCGCGGAGGCGGACTGCTGCTTGCCGCCCCGACGGGAATCGGCAAAAGCTCATTCGGCATCCAGGCGCAAATCATGTTCGCCCTGGAGCGCGACATCTTCGGAATAAAACCCGCACGACCGCTCAGCTCGCTTTACATCCAGGCCGAGAACGATGATGGTGATTTGGCGGAAATGCGTGACGGCGTGATTGCCGGACTGGGACTTTCGGAATCCGAAATTGCATCGGTCCGCTCGAACGTCATTGCGGTCCATGAGAACGCCAGGACTTTGGAAGCATTTTTCAGCCAGGTTGTCGGACCAATGCTGGAAACTCACAAGCCAGACCTGCTCTGGATTGATCCTGCATTGTCATATATCGGCGGCGACGCATCCAACCAGCAGGACGTCAGTCGCTTTCTCCGCAACTTGCTCAATCCACTCCTATCCAAGCACAACTGCGGCTGCGTGATCATCCACCACACGAACAAACCCAGCCACGGCGTGGAAAAATCATCGTGGCAAGCCGGCGACTTTGCTTACTTGGGGAGCGGCTCCGCCGAGTGGGCCAATTGGGCCAGGGCGGTGCTGGCAATCCGATCCAAAGGCTCACACGACGTCTTTGAATTGGTAGCTGCCAAGCGCGGCGCGCGCATTGGCTGGAAAGACGTCACGGGCCAAAAGGCTTATTCCAGGCTAATCGCCCATTCCAAAGAACCGGGCGTTATCTGTTGGCGCTCCGCCGAGGAATGCGAAATCCCGACTGCGAAGGGGTCAAAGCCTCTACCTCCGACAAAGCTTGACCTGCTGGCGCTGGTGCCAGAATCACGCTCGATCGAGAAAAACGCGCTGCAATCCAAGGCCAATGAGGCAGGCATTGCCATCAACAAGATCAATCGGATGATCGCCGAACTGGTACATGATGGAGCTTTGTTTGAATGGCTGGAAAAACGCCCGCGTACAAATCCTAAAAAATCACTCGCTCGATTCGCACAGCCCGAAAACAAGAGCCAAGAATGAGAGACCTACACGGAGACACACACGGCCCACAACCCACCCGTGCAAGTCATGCAAGTCACGCGGGAGACACACACACACGCCCATATAAGATATGGGGCGTGTGTGTGTCTCTCCTGACCCGCACGGACACGGGGCGCCACGGAAGGCCAATTATGCACGGAAAACGGGCAGGAATGAACGACGCAAAGTCATAACCGCGGACGCGGTCACCGGGCAACCGGTCACTCGGCACGCGCCCCATGAACCAGGCCAGCAAAAACCCTGCTGGCAGTCCGGCAAGTCTGGGAAAGCATCCAGCTGACTACAACTCGATCCAGCTGGCTCAATTTCCATCTTTGGGCGACCCACGATTCAACCCAACGCCATGCGCTGGCGGGTCGCCACGCCGCCTTTAAGCCCCGCGACGGCGGTGACGGTGATTTGCCACCCAAAAGGTGTAAGATGA
>CAZUBG010000321.1:0-3819 GCA_964618545.1 uncultured Bifidobacteriaceae bacterium
GTTCGTGCTGTCGTCAGCCCGCCCCCGGCGATGATCACCTGCCGATGCGCCCGTGGCTGTTCGTCCCCGTGTGGGGCTTGGTGACCTGGTTTTTTTACGCGCCGCGCCGGGTCAACTGCCCGACCGATGGGGTGGTGGTCGAATACCTTCCGTGGAACGCCGGCAAGCGGCCGGTGACGCGGGCGATGATGGGTTTTTTGGCGCGCCGGGCCCGGCGGCTGTCGTGGCGGGAAACCGCCCGGGTGTTCCAGACGAGTTGGGAGAATGTTTATCAGTCGGTGGAATGGTTTGTGCAGTGGGGTTTGGCGCATCGGGATTTGACGGGCATCACCGCCCTGGGGGTGGAGGATCTGCACTGGGGTCAGGGCCAGGGGGCGAATCGCTTTTTGACGGTCATCTACCAGATTGACGGGCATGGCCGGCGCTTATTGTGGGTGGGCCGCAAACGCACGGAAGCGACGCTGTGCGAAGGGCTGGTCGTCCTGGGAACGCAGGTCGTGGGCGGCGTGCGTTATGTCAGCAGTGACCTGTGGCGACCGTACTTGAATGTGATCGCGGCCCAAATCCGCCAGGCGTTGCATGTGCTGGATCGGTTCCACATCACCCTGCACTTGAACCAGGCAGTGGATCAGATGCGCCGGGCCGAGTTCACCCGGTTGCGCGCGGCCGCGCCGGCCAAAGCCGACCCGCTCAAGAAGATGCGCTGGAAGTTGCTGCGCCGGGGCAGTCGGGTGCGCGGGCGGGCCAAGATGCAACTCCAGGCGTTGTTGCGGAGCAAGCTGGCTACCCCCCGCGCGTGGATGCTCAAGGACACCTTCCAACACTTCTGTGATTATAAATCCGTGCCGTAGGCGGGCGGTTTCCTGAAAGTGTGGACCGAGCGGGCCTTGCGCAGCCGGATCGAGCCGATGTGCAAAGTCGCGCGGATGCTGCGGTCTCATGAACCCTTGATCTTAAACTGCTTTCGCGCCAAAGGGGAGATCTCCAGCGGAGCCGTCGAGGGGTTGAACAATAAGATCCGAGTAGTGACCAGACGTTCTTATGGTTTTCGCACCTTTAAAGCGATGGAAATCGCCTTGTACCACACGCTCGGACGGCTCCCGGAACCCAATGAATCTGCCCACAAATTCTGCTAACCAGACTTAAATGCTCTATCAAAGAATTGACAGTCCGGTTCTCCATCCAGTTTTTCAACTTTGCAGCGCTTACTCATGCTGTTTGATAGGGCCTTTAGCTCCTCATGTAGGTGATTTGATAGGCCAGACCCGATAATCGCAACACGTTCTTGAAAGTGCAGCTTGTGCAGCCTTTCAATGCAAGCCTGATTATATTCATCGGACGTCATTTTCTGTATGTGTCTTTTGTCGGTGTCGTTTGGCATCAGTTTGATATGAATCGCAAAGAATTCACTGGAAATAACTGAGGTCCGCAACAACACATTTTAACGTGTTCTTTCAATCTCACTCCTTTTTTCCAACCAACCGCCAACTTTTGGATTTAATCGTTCTTCCACCTCGTCCAATATTCCGGCCCGTCGGAAACGGTCCAGCGGCGTGTGTCAAAGCTAAAGGTGAGGCCAGGTCTATTGTTCGGCGCTCACCAGAGACGCCGTTAAGACGGGACGTGTGAACTGAGCCGGGGGCAGGGGGCGAAAATGCCAAAGGCTCAAGGCTGAATGATAAAGGGGCGGTCGGGAAGCGCTGGGGCAGGGTCTGGCACCCCGCCGGGTTCGGGAGGGCAAAGCCCTTGCGTTCCGGCTGCGGGGCGCAGGCTTTAGCCCGCTTCACCGTTGGAAACAGGGCTGGCGCAGGATCCTCGCAGACCCGGTGGTCCTTCGTAAGCTGAAGCGGCGTGAACGCCGCGCCCCGGGGAAGCCCCGTCGCCCGGCTCGATGAGCCGCAGCACGCCGATGGTGAGGGAAGGTCAAAGCCGTTTTCTGGCTTGGATTTGCAAGGTGTCTGCTGCGGGTCACAGACCCGTGCTCCGACTGCAAAGCGCGTGGCCGCGCTCCCGGCGGGGCGGGTGGAACGGGCGGGGCGGCAAGCATGCACGGGGTGGCAAGGTGATGCCGCACCTACGGAGCTTGGATAGGTACGGCTATACGGGCTTTGGGTTGAATTACGACCTGGCCCGCAAGTTGTATCTGAACGCCGGGATGGGTTTTGTCTGGCGGTTTTAGGTGAAACGGCGCTTGGCTCCGGCTGGAAAATGGCTAGATTGATGGCCGATGGCTTTGCCTGATCCCCAAACCGCCGCCGCACGCCTGCACAAGGTTTCCCGGCTGCGTCCGACGCTGGCCCTGGTGCTGGGCAGCGGTTTTCATCATGTGCTGGCTGAATTGTGCGTGGAGGCGACGGTTGCCTCGGCCAAAATTCCCGGCTTTCCCCGGCCCTCCGTCAGCGGCCATGCGGGGGAGATTTGTTTTGGCCATCTGGGAGGCACGCCGGTTTTGGTGCTGAGCGGCCGCGCGCATTTTTACGAGGGGCATTCGCCGGAGGAGCTCACCTTTCCCATGCGTGTGCTGGCGGCGTGTGGCATCCGGGCGGTGCTGCTGACCAATGCGGCGGGGGGCATCAACCGGCGGTTCCGGGCGGGCGATTTCATGGCGCTGGCCGATCACATCAATTTCATGGGGTTCAATCCGTTGCGCGGGCCGGAGGCGCCCGGCCGGCCGCGCTTTGTGGATTTGACGGCGACGTACGATGCCGGTCTGCGCGTCCTGCTGCAGTCGGCCGCCAAGCGGGCCAAGCTCCGGCTCCGGGAGGGAGTGTATCTCGCGGTGAGCGGGCCGAGCTATGAGACGCCGGCGGAAATCCGTGCGTTTGCGCGGCTGGGGGCGGATGCGGTGGGGATGAGCACGGTGCCGGAGGCGGTGGTCGCCCGGCAATGCGGATTGTGCGTGGCGGCGGTTTCCTGCATCACCAACCCGGCGGCCGGGCTGGGTCAAACCATGATTTCGCACGCCGAGGTGTTGGAAACGGCGGACCGGGTGAAGACCTCGGCAACGCGGTTGCTGAAGCAATTTGCCGGACTCTATGCCGGAGCAGGATGAACGGGACCGGGGGTGGCAAAAGCCAAAATTCCAACGGCAACGAAGTTTCAAGGGACACGCTGCCAGCCAAATCACACGTCATGAAAATCACTCCACAACAACTGATTGAAGCCGCCGCCCAGGCGCGGTTGGGGGCCGTGGCCCCGTATTCTCAATTTCAAGTCGGCGCGGCGCTGGCGACGGCCGCAGGGGAGATCATCGGCGGGGCAAATGTGGAAAGCGCCAGTTACGGTCTGACGTGCTGTGCCGAGCGCGTGGCGTTGTTCCACGCGTTGACGAGCGGGCGGCGGGAGTTCACCGCCGTGGCGGTGGTGGCGCGCGCGTTGGACGGCCCCATGCCGTGCGGGGCCTGCCGGCAATTGCTGGCGGAATACGCCCCGCACGCCCGGGTGTACGTGGCGGACAGTGGCGACTTGAATCGGTTCCGCGAATTCACGGTGGCGGAATTGCTGCCGTCGGCGTTTGTGCTGCAACCCTGAATCGGGCACGGAAAGTCCAAAAGGCCCCCGATGGCCATTGGCCGGTGGGCTCTTCGCTGTTTTCGGTGGAATGTCATGGTCCGCAGTTGATTCAGGCGGGAGGAAAGGCGGCGGGGTGCCAGAGTCGCCCTATCCGCATGTCGCCGGGAAGGAGTTCGGCGGCCCGGCCGACTGCCAGTCGGCGCCACCGGCACAGGCGCGCACCGTTGGTGAATGGTTTGCCAATTCACCCAGGTGGTTATAGGGGTAGGGACAAGGGATTGACCTTGCCCCTCCCTCCAAACCGGA
>CAZUBG010000322.1:0-3809 GCA_964618545.1 uncultured Bifidobacteriaceae bacterium
CCCGCGAAACCCCCGCCAGCTTCGAGCCCAGCATTGACTACGTCGTCACCAAAATCCCGCGCTTTGCCTTCGAGAAATTTCCGCAGGCCGACCCCACGCTGACCACCCAGATGAAAAGCGTCGGCGAGGCCATGGCCATTGGCCGCACCTTCAAGGAAAGCCTGCAGAAATGCCTGCGCTCCCTCGAGATCGGCCGCAGCGGCCTGGGCGGCGACGGCAAACCCTGGCGCATCGGCACCGAGGTCTACGGCGACCGTGACATCCTCCCGCGCGACGTCATCAGCCGCAAACTCAGCATCCCCAACGCCGAGCGCATCTTCTTCATCCGCCACGCCCTGCGCGCCGGTTTCACCGTGGACGAGATCTTCAACCTCACCAAGATTGACCGCTGGTTCCTCGTGCAGATCAAGGAAATCGTGGATTTCGAGGAGGAACTGGCCGGCTTGAAGAATTAAGGGGTTCTTCGACATTGGAAACGGGGAAGTCCTCCGCAAAGCAGGTGGCTGGTCGCGGAGCCACCGAGTGACGGCAGCCGTGTGGCTACAGCCACGAATTGATCCCCTGTGTAAGCCCTGAAAGGGCGCGATATGGCAGCCCAGCAGAGCGAGGCAGCGAGCGACGCCCTGGGTAGAATCGCCCCATAACCCATCAGCCCTGTAAGGGCGGCCCAATTGGGTTCTGGCGCGGACGTCTCGCTCGACCGGGGGCCAACCTAATTGTGACCTCAAACCGAAGTAAATAATCTGCGTTTTTTGCGTTCTCTGCGGTTAAATTGTCCCCTTCTTTTTGCGTGTCTTTCGCGCCTTTCATGGTTAAATAAAGGGCCGATGTCCGACACCCAATTGATGCGCCTCGCCCTCCGGCTCGCCCGGCGCGGGCGCGGCACCACCTCCCCCAACCCCATGGTCGGTGCGGTGATCGTGAAGGCCGGGAAAGTCCTTGGCCGTGGCTGGCACCGGCGCGCGGGCGAGCCCCATGCGGAAATCGAAGCCCTGCGCGATGCCCAAAAAAACGGCCACGCCGTGCGCGGCGCGACCCTCTTCGTCACCCTCGAACCCTGCTGCACCCACGGCCGCACGCCACCCTGCACCGACGCCATCATCGCCGCCGGACTCCGGCGCGTGGTGGCCGGGGCCACTGATCCCAATCCCCGGCACGCCGGACGCGGCTTTGAACTGTTGCAACGCGCGGGCATCACGGTTGCGCATGGAATTTTGGCGGAGGACTGCACCCGCCTGAACGAATCCTTTAATCACTGGATTGTCCAGGGCACCCCGCGGGTCACCGTCAAAGCCGCCATGACCCTGGACGGAAAAATCGCCACCGCCAGCGGGGAATCCAAATGGATTACGGGTGAACTTGCCCGCGCCTATGGCATGAAATTGCGCCGGGCCAGCGACGCCATTCTCGTCGGCATCAACACCGTGCTGGCGGATGATCCCTCCCTGAGCATTCGCCCCCCAACCGCCCGCCGCCCCCTGCGTCGGATTATTTTGGATTCCCAAGCCCGCACCCCGCTGACGGCCAAAGTGGTGACGGATGAATCCGCGGCGGCCACCACCATTGTGGTCGGTCCGCGCGCCCCGAAAAAGCGCGTCGCCGCACTGGCCAAAAGAGTCAATGTCCTCACCGCGCCCGCCACGCAGGCCTCCTTCCTCAACCTGCGCTGGCTGCTGAAAAAGCTCGGTGCGGAGGGCGTGACCAGCCTGCTCGTGGAAGGCGGCGGTGAAGTGAACGCCTCGTTTTTGCTCGGCGGTCTGGCGCAGCGGGCGGCCTTTTTTTACGCCCCCAAAATCCTCGGCGGACGCGACTCGCGCAAGGCCGTGGCGGGGGATGGCGCGCGGACGCTGGGCGAGGCCGTGCCCCTCAGCGATCTCCGCTGGCAAAAGCTCGGGCCGGATTTATTATTGACCGCACGGGTCGGCTGACGGCAGGCTGTCGGCTTATGTTTACAGGCATTGTCCAGGAAGCCGGCGTGATTGCCGGCATCAAACCCACCGCCAAATCCATTGAACTCACCGTGCGCGCCGGGGGCTCCGCGCGTGGCTTGAAAGTCGGCGACAGTTTTGCCGTCAACGGCTGTTGCCTCACCTCCGTCAAGGTCGGCGCGCGCGGGAAAAACAAGCTGGTCCAATTTGATCTGCTGCGCGAAACCTGGACCCGCACCAACCTGCAATTCGGCAAGGTCGGTTCGCTGGTGAATCTCGAGCGCCCCCTGCGCGCGGACGGCGAGTTTGGCGGCCACTTTGTCACCGGCCACATTGACGGCTGCGGCCGGATCCTGCGCTGGGAAAAGTCCGGCGCGGACCATGTGCTGGACATCGGCGCCCCGCCTGACGTGATGCGCTACCTGATCTTCAAAGGCTCCGTCGCCGTGGACGGCATCAGCCTCACCGTGGCGGCCGTGCAGAAGAAGAGCTTTCGCATCTGGATCATCCCCCACACCTTTGAAATCACCGCCCTGCGCGAACGCCAAGTGGGCGACGCCGTGAATCTGGAGGCCGACCTGCTCGGCAAATACGTCGAGAAATTCCTGGTGGCCCGCCGGGCCCGATAGCCCTGGCCGTTGGGGCGGGCTGGGTTGGGTTGGGGAACGGCTCGTCCCCACAAAAAAAAATCAAACGGTCATTTTCGTTACCTAGTAACGCGATGGGCCGAAGATTCCACTTGACACCGTTGGCAACCCATTGGTTTGCAATGGGTTAAGGGGTGTCGAGGAAAACACGACACGGGGTGCATTTTTCGTTACCAGGAAACGCGACTTGAAAAGTCGTGATTTTTCAACCCCGGGAATCCAGGAAAACGCGGGGAAATTTGGCCACCAAGAACGCTTGGACCGCAGAGAGGAAGGTGGCAAAACGGCCGGTGAGGGAGCCGGGCTTGCAAACCCAGTGAGTTCCTTGGAAATCATGCCGGCCGGGTGTGCTGACATGGCGCGCTTCCGGCTGGCGCAGTAGCCGACGTCAGGAGGCTCTGTCTAATGCTTTGAAATGAGCCTCCTCACGTCGGCTGCCACAAAGATCATGGGTTCCTGGGGCGGGTCGGGAGGCATTTTTGAGTTGATTTTTGCCGGCAAACAGCGGTTTATGGGGCCGGACCAATCAGTTGCATGAACCCGGGAACGACCCATTCAAGCGAATGCCCAATGGCCAGTCCGGGCCAACCGGATGCGTTCACGCCCCACCGGAGCGCCGGCTTGCAGCCGGCTTTGCCCGTGCGGACGCTGTGGGTGAACTCAACCGGACAGCTCGTGGGACGACAGAAGCCGGCCAATCGGAGCGCCGAGTTCACGCCGCCTCACCGTACGAAGGGCCGCCGGGTCTGCGAGGATCGTGAGCCAGCCATGATTCCAAGGGTGAAGCGGGCTGAAGCCCGCGCTCCGGTGCCGGAGCGCGGGGCGGTGACCCGCAGCACGCTGAAAAGTGAAGGGTTGCCCGGCTTTTTTCTGCTCCCGAAGGCGCCGATTGCATTATCTTCGTCTTTGACAACCGGGCGGTGGGGCGATCTGCACCTGACAGGCATCTTGTGCGGGCGTACCGCACGTTTCCCAACCGGCCGGATCGCCGATTTCCCAATCGGCGGGCCTGTCCGCGGGCCGGGCGCGCCAACTCGTCGGACGGCCTGCGGGTTGGGAAACCCGCGATACGGCAGACTTGGAAGTCTGCGGTACGAAAAAACCGCGTCGTCCCCGCCGACGGATTTGAAAACCATGAAATGCCCATAAGGTGCCGGGGGCAATGCCGCTCCGCCGGAGCTTGGATTGGTTTTGGGAGGGTGATGCTACAAATATGCCAGCCCTGCGGGCTTAA
>CAZUBG010000323.1:0-3727 GCA_964618545.1 uncultured Bifidobacteriaceae bacterium
CCAGTCCGGTTTGGAGGGAGGGGCAAGGTCAATCCCTTGTCCCTACCCCTATAATTCATTGCCACAAACAGGCTTGGGCGTTCCTCATGCATTCGACCGCCGCCGAATCAGGGGACCCGGCCTGCAAGACGGAAGATTTCCACTCGGCAGGCCCGGTTGTCCTCACCGGGCGTTTTGTTGGTTGTTCAACAAACCGCCCAATCCCACAATTGTCAGTGCCTTTGGTTTTTAAACGATTCCAACTGGCCGATCAGCGCTTTGATTTGCTCCGCGCCCGTAGATGCCGGGTTGTCCTTGGGCGAGCAGGCCAGACTGGTTTTGGCAACGAGCAGGGCGTCATCCACCCGGTTGTCCTGAACCAAAAAATTGACGTAGCGAAACAACGCCTCCGGGCTGTATGGGCACAGGGCAAACGCCTGCCGGAAGGCCAGATCGGCGGCGTCCCTGACTTCCTGGCGCTCGGGATCTTTCTTGGCCCGGTATTCCGGCGGCGCCTGCATCAGCCGCCAGGCATACATGCCCGCAATGGACGCCCGCCATTTCGACCAGGCTTTGCAACTGTAGGGGTCGGCCATGAACCGGGCATTCCCCTGGAGACCGGAGCGGTCCCGGTCGGCGAACACTTTTTTGGCGTAAGCACAGACGTCGGCCAGCGACGTGTCCTGGGTCAGCCGGAACCCGGTTTTCTCCACCATTTGTCCCGACCAGAAATCCGCATCCCGCTGGAGGTCCTCCGGCGGCAGGCTGGTCAAGGGCTGGTGCTGCAGCCGCATCAGCAAACCATTAGGTATAACATAGGGATACATCCAGTCGAGCGGGAAGCTTTCCTCCACGTAAAACTCCCGGTCGGGATTACTGTCAAAAATGACTTTGGCAATCAGGGCGTTGATGCGCATCACCGCAACCTGGCCGGAAACCTGCGCCTTGCCGTTCACCCTGTGCACGTCTTCGCCGGGCATGAGCTGGTTGGCCGCCTGGCGCGCCTGCACGTCGGCCGTGTAATCGTCAAAGCACTTTTGGACCTCATTGGTCGTCGGCAGGCGGAGGCTCGCACCAAATTCCGCGCGCAAATAGTCCAGGTACCCCCCATCGCACAGGGGGTTCTGGCTGACCACGAAAAACGGATCGCCCGGCGCGCGGCACAGCATCGTCGGCAGGCCGCGCCCGGGGTCCGTGCCGCCAAAGTAAATGCAGCCCGGGGCCAGGGAATTGGTCATCTCCCGCGCCATCGCCAGAACCAGGTCCGGATCGCTCGCGCCCAGGGCATCCACCGTCAGATCTGCATCAATGAGATCCTGCCAGACCGGTCCTTTGGATTGGCTGGAACCGCCCGGGTCTTCCTTCTTTCCGGAAAGACCATGGAACACCAACTGGGCGGCGCCGAGGTGTCCGGCCAGCACCTGGGTAAAATAGTCTTTGATGGCCGGGTCCAGTTCCTGGTTCTGTCGGTGGACGAGCCCTTCTGCTTCCCGCTCCTTGGCGGCGATGAACGCCGCGATTTCCGGCGGCAGCGTGACCTGCTGGTTTTTGTAGCGAAACCCGGCGGGCAGCGCCGTCGAAGCCTTCGTCGGCGAGCTTGGTTGGGTTGCCGTGGGCGCGGATGCCCCCGTGTCCCGGCTCCCGGCGGACGATTGATGCCACCAAAGGAATGCCGCCGCAGCCAGCACCGCCAACAAAACCGTGCCGCCAATGGCCGCCGTCAGCCATCCCACGGGCCGTGACTTTTTAGCCGGGGCTTTTGCCGCCTGGGCGGGCAGGGGAGGCGGCAGAGTGGGACGGGCATCCTGCCTGTCCGCCCTGGAAACCGGGCGTGGCTGGGGTTGCGTGCCCAGGGTTTGCGCGATGATTTCGTTGGCCGCCGCCGTGCCGTCCGCGCCGCAGGCCGGGCATTTGACCGGCTGCGGCATCCGGCCGTTGACCGGTTCGACGTCGAAGGCATATTTCTGACCGCAGGCACACTGGACTTTGATTGGAATCATAGGCTTCGTTGCTGAGGGTTGCGCCGGTGTCTTCCGACCCTGCAACTCTCGCGGTCCCGACACAACCGAAATACGACCGGGGCCTTCACCCAATAGACACCCTCCGGCCTCGATTTGTATAAACTATTTTCAAGCCCGGGTCGGGCCGTGCCTCCTGAAGTTGTTGGTGAGACCGGACAGACACGCGTTTTTGAACCCGACGACATGTCGTCTCGTCCAAAAGCACACCCACGGGGGAGCCAAGTCTGGCCGGGCTTCGCGGCGTAGTCTCAACGAGGGGAAGCGAATGCCGGCCAGTCTTGGCGACGGGGGAGCTTTTTAATTTCGAAGCCTCAAACCTTGGCCACAGGGGCGGGCTTGCCTTGGGAAAATTGTGTCGCTTTCCTGGCCCCGACCTTTTCACGTCATCCTGCTGCCGGGTCAATTAAACCTATTTCTCAACGAGCTTGATTCGCCACTTGTCATTTCCTAGGTAAGTAAACCGAATTTTCCCACTACTCAATTTGGCTGGGATGCCCAAATCTGCGCGTTTAAAAACAGCTTCGTGCGCAGTGCCAGGCGGAATAGTCGGTGGTTGAAGGGGGACTTGCTTAAGGCCGCCCGGCCAGCCCTTTTTGCCGTTGTCTTTCCATTTGATTGTGATCTGGCCTTTAATGTGGACGGTTTCCATTATAGTGGATGAAGCTTCTGACAGTTGGTCTTCACCATGAACTGGCATCAGGCGTCCCGCCCAAGATTCATCCGGAAGCCCAACAACGTCCGTTATCCAAATCTCATTCGTGCTCAAGTTGAACCACGCAAAACTCACTTCGGGAAGGTCCCCACCACTCGCGTAACCTGAACAGGAGATAATCATAAGCAAAAAGACAAAAAGATTTCTCATAGCCGTTCCTCCTCAGAAACCAACGCCTGATGAAACAGCGGTGCCTTTTATCCAGCCGTAAGCGTCGTTTTTGTTATTCCGAATCACAGACATCCCAACATCCGCGTGGCTAGTTGGATATGGAGCCTGGTAATTGTAAATTGGATTCACCGTCTCACCCGCGAAGTGATGAGTCGGGAACAAGAACATCTTCTTCGTCTTTACGGCATGGTAAAAATGAGCAACGTTTGGTGGCACTGAATTCGGCACCCAGCCTCCGGGCGTCATTGCCACAGCGTCAAAAAGACCAACCCAGTTGACCGGAATCGGGCTTTGTTTTCCGCATCCACAATCGCACCCCTCATCGTTTAACATCTGTGCAACTTCCGCCGCGATGCAAGCTCCCCGGCTCCAGCCCGTCAAGTTGATGGTCATATTGCCGCCACTCGCGCAATAATCCTTGCAAATTTGCTTCTTTACAGCACGGGCAAGAAAATAAGAGTCCAGTCCAGTGGGACCATCATACGGGCCTCGCCAATAACGATGCGGATTCTCCGTGGTCGCCATGTATAACTGCCAAGGATTGGCTTTTTGTTTTGCTTTTGTCCATGTGCCATCAATCGCGTAAAAGGCCAACCCAAAGGGATCAATCTGGTTTGCCGGATCATTGGCAACAAAAGCATACACATTTTCGCCCGGAGCCATACCAAGCTCGTCGTCGGCATCGTCACCCGCCACCAAAATGAAGCCCGGCTCAGTGATAGGATCACGACTTAACCAGCGCCCTGTAGATGGGTTGTAAGGCCGATGCGGATAGTTGACGAGGTCACTTTCATCGTCCTGGTATTTCGTCGAAAACCGGAACGGATTATTTTTGGCCAGCGGG
>CAZUBG010000324.1:0-3668 GCA_964618545.1 uncultured Bifidobacteriaceae bacterium
CACACGTATCTGGCGCGGCAGATGGGGATTGAAATTGTGGAGGGCCGGGATTTGTTTGTGCGGGATGCGCGGGTGTTCATGCGGACGACGAAGGGGTTGCAGCCGGTGCATGTGATTTACCGGCGGATTGACGATGATTTTATTGATCCGACGGTGTTCCGGCGGGATTCGATGCTGGGGGTGCCCGGGCTGATTCATGCGTACCGGGCGGGGAATGTTTCCCTGGCCAATTCCATTGGCACGGGGATTGCCGATGACAAGGTGATGTATTACTTTGTCCCGCGCATGATCAAATATTATCTGGACCAGGAGCCCATTTTGCCGAACGTGCCGACGTTCCTGGCGAGTGAGAAGAAGGATTTGCAGTACATTTTGGAACATCTCCCGGAACTGGTGGTCAAGGCGGCGAACGAGTCGGGGGGTTACGGAATGCTGATGGGCCCCAAGGCGTCCAAGGCCGAGATTGAGGCCTTCCGGGAGAAGATCATTGCCGAGCCGCGCAATTACATTGCGCAGCCGATGATCTTCCTGTCCCAGCACCCGACGTATTGCGAGGATAATTTTGAGGGACGGCATGTGGATTTGCGCCCGTTCATTTTATCGGGCGAACGCATCAGCATCATTCCCGGCGGACTGACGCGGGTGGCGTTGCGCAAGGGGTCGCTGGTGGTGAACTCGTCGCAGGGCGGGGGGAGCAAGGACACCTGGGTATTGTACGGGGACGAATAAACGGGGAAGGAAGCCAGCACTGGTTGAAAAATGATCGTTGAATGAATCACATGTTAAGCCGCGTAGCCCACTCGCTCTACTGGATGGCCCGTCACATTGAACGGGCGGAGAACATCGCCCGGATTGTGGATGTCAACCTGCAGTTGCTGCTGGACATCCGGCATTTGGATGAAAAACGGCTGGCGGAATACTGGCTGCCGATTGTGCAGGCGACGGGGGACGAGGAGTCGTTCTTCAAACTGCATGCCAAGCCGACGGCGCAGGCGGTGACGGAATTTCTGGTGTTTCAAAACGAAAATCCGAATTCCCTGGTGCAGGCGGTGTGCCAGGCGCGGGAGAATGCGCGGATGGTGCGGGACCAGATCACGCTGGAGATTTGGGAGGAGCTGAACCGGCTGTACCTGTTCATCCGGTCGCCGCAGGCGCGGGAGGTCTGGCGGCGCAGCCCGAGCGAGTTTTTCCAGGAGGTGAAGGCCGGGTCGCTGCATTTCATCGGGATTGCGAATGCGACGCTGATTCACAACGAGGGGTGGTGGTTTGTGCAGACGGGGCAGTTTTTGGAACGGGCGGACAAGACGACGCGCATCCTGGATGTGCGGTACCAGACGCTGCCGGAGCGCGGGGCGCCCAAGGGGGTGAACCAGAGTGACGCGCTGGAATGGTCGGCGGTGCTGCGGTCGTGCAGCGCGTGGGACGCGTACAAATCACTGTACGGGGTGGATGTGCATCCGCGGCAGGTGGCGGAATTTTTGCTGCTGGACGACACGTTTCCGCGCTCGCTGCGTTTTTGCGTGGCGGAATTGAACCGGGCGGTGCGGCGGATTTCCGGGGTGGCGGAGGGGGATTTTTGCAATGACGCGGAGAAACTGACGGGGCGGTTTCTGGCGGAACTGCAGTTTGGCACGATTGATGAAATCTTCGAGGCGGGGCTGCACCGCTATCTGGATGAGGCGCAGAGCAAGCTGAACAACATTGGCGACGCGGTGTTTCGCGCGTACATCTACCAATCCTTCCAGAATCCGGATGCGGAACACATGGTGCAGCAGGAGGAGCAGCAACAGCAAACTTTGCGGCGCTGAGTTCTCGACATGAAATACGACATTTTGCACTGCACCCGGTACGATTATTCCTCGCCGGTGCGGGACAGCCTGAATGACGTGCGCCTGCACCCGGTGCCCAACCCGGAACAAACGGTGGAGTCCTTTTTGCTGCGGGTGCTGCCGGCGGCGCGGCTGAGCCACTACATAGATTTTTACCGCAACTGGGTGCATCACTTCGAGATTGCGGAGCCGCACAGTTATCTGCTGATTGAAAGCCGGTCGCGGGTGCAGACGCACCCGCCGGCGCCGCTGCTGGCGCAGGAAATGGTGTGTCCGTTTGAAAGCCTGGCGGAGGTGAGCCATGCGGAGCGCTGTTTTGATTATTTGCAGAGCAGCCGCTACATCGAGGTGGAAACGGAGGTGTGGCGGCTGGCGGTGGACGCGACGCTGGGGCGGAAGGATGTCTGGCAGGCGGTGCAGGGGCTGATGGGGTTTGTCCACGGCTATCTGAAGTATGAATCCAAGTCCACGCACGTCCACACGCAGATGCAGGCGGTGCTCAAGGAACGCCGGGGGGTGTGCCAGGATTTTGCGCACCTGATGATCGGCTTGTGCCGGTCGCTGAAGATCCCGGCGCGGTATGTCAGCGGCTATCTGGCGACGGAGGATGCGAGCGCGTCGCATGCGTGGGTGGAGGTGTATTTGCCGGGGGTGGGCTGGCGGGCGCTGGACCCGACGCACAACCGGCAGTTGGACGAGACGTATGTGAAGATCGGGCACGGCCGGGATTATGGCGACGTGCCGCCGGTGGCGGGCAATTACCGGGGGACGATGGAGCGCACGATGACGGTGACCGTGAAGATCACGCCGGTGGGGTGAGGCGCCGGGATTTTTTTCAAAACTTCCTTAAGTCTATACAAAAATCACCGATAGGGGGGCGTGGATAAGAAAGCGGGCATGGTTCACAAGCAGGTTTCACGTCATCCTGACCAGCCGGAAGGGGTGACGATCCGTATTCATTTCACCTTGGATTCCCGCTGATGAAACTCCAGACCAAATTCATCCTGACCCTGCTCAGCGGCACGCTGTTGACGCTGGTGAGCGCGCAAATTCTGCAACAGACATTGGGCGGCAAAGCCATGGACAATCTGTCCCGGGAAAACCTGGGGGTGTTGGAGCAGCGCGAGCAGTCGCATGCGGACAACATTTACCGGGCGGTTGATCCGGTGGTCCAGTCCACCATTTTGTTGGGGGACATGCCCAAACTGGACGTCTTGATCAGCAACTACAGCCGGATTGACGGGCTGCTGGAATACTCGATTTATGATCACAAGGGGGTGGCGGCGTATTCGACCCGCCACGAGATTTTGAAGGCGCGGAAGCCGCTGGCCGCCGAGGTGAAAAGCCGGGTGCTGGGCGCGCCGGACGAATTCTCCCGGCGCACGGGGGAGGCGTATGAAATCTACCATCCAATGGTGGTCTCGGCCAAATGCCTGGAGTGCCACGACGACTTTAAACAGGGGGAGATCGGCGGGGTGGCGGTTCTGCGGCTGTCCACGGACGCGCTGGACAGATCCAAGCAGGGTTGGAATGTTGCGGCGGCCAAGATTCAAAACACGGATCTGGAGTCGGCCGGATTTACGACGCTGCTTCTCGGGGTGGTTTTTTGCGTGCTGGCGTGCTGGACGGTGAAACGGATGATCACGCTTCCATTGGGCAGGATCATCACCCGGCTGAAGCGGGAATCGGCGCAACTGAACCACAGCGCGGGGCAGATCACCGCGAGCAGCGAAACGCTGGCGGAGGGGTCGCATGCGCAGGCGGCGTCGCTGGAGGAGACGAGCGCGTCGCTGGAGGAATTGTCCAGCATGACAAAACTGAACGGGGAGCATGCACACA
>CAZUBG010000325.1:0-3611 GCA_964618545.1 uncultured Bifidobacteriaceae bacterium
CTTGATGTTTTGGATGCGCCACATTTCTCGGAAATAGCGCCGGAATTTCTGGCCAAGCTGACGCGGGCCGACCTCGTAATTGCGCATTATGCTGAATTCGACATTCGGAAGTTGCGCGGCACATTGACACATTTCGGCCTGCCCTGTCCTCCGTTTGATTATCTATGCACCTGCCAGCTCGCCCGGTTGCTCGTTCTAGCTCGAGGCGGAGCATTTGGACTGGACGCCCGAGGCAAAGAGTGGTTTGGTAACCGAAACGCAGAACAACAAACAAACGAAACTAATCACGCAGAGCCTGAAAACCTAACTTAATTTCTGCGTTTTTTGGTCCAAACAATGGGGTCCACCTCAGGGATACGTTTTGGTCGCCGGCTTGAGCTGATGTTTGGGATGATGCCATTGGTTGACTGCAACCGTGGTCACCGACAATCCTGCCAGCGTTGCCACGGCGACGATCACCGCCGTTTTTACTTTGGTCCAAGCCATAAGTTTCAATGCTCCTTTGATGAGGGTTAAAGTGGAACTGCCGGCCGCCGCACCCTTGGCGATGGCCACGGCGGTCACCGCCGCCGGCGCGGCCTGCACCGAATGGGCCGACACCGCATCGGCGATGATCGCGGTGGTGGAAACCACGCCCCGCTGCGTGAAATGCCTCCGCAGCTTTTCCAGCGCGCGCTGGACTCGCTTCTGCGCGGCGCGTTCTTCCATCCCCAGGGCGCTGCCGATTTCGGACAGGGATTTGTTCTCG
The DNA here is from genome assembly GCA_964618545.1 of uncultured Bifidobacteriaceae bacterium. Classification (GTDB taxonomy): domain Bacteria; phylum Verrucomicrobiota; class Verrucomicrobiia; order Limisphaerales; family UBA11358; genus UBA11358. The sequence goes on from CAZUBG010000325.1 coordinate 749, forward strand.
AAATACCGCAGCACCACGGCGTCCCGGTCCGTCGCGCCCAGGCGCGCCATGGCTTCGTCCAGCAACGGAGCCAGTTCGGGCCAGGCCAGATCCGGCGCGGTGTCTTCCAGAGTGGATTGCATAAACGCCGCTTGTTCACGGTGAATGCGGCGAAATTCCGTGCGTCGGAAATTGGCCGCCGTCAGCCGGGCCGTGTGATACAGCCAGCCGCTCAGAATCGTCCGGCGGCCCACCGCCGCCGCCTTGCGCGCGAGAATGATGAACACGGCCTGCGTGATCTCCTCCGCCTGCTGCGGCTGGTCCGTGTGCCGCAACGCCACGGAATGGACCAGTCCGATGTGCCGGCGCACCAATTCGCCAAAGGCGGCTTCGGAGCCGGTCCGGGCAAATTGATCAAGCAGGTCGCCATCGGGCACGGATTGCATTCAAGGGTTATATGTCCGCCGCCGCCGAAAGGAGACACCTTTTTTGAGAGTGGGGCTGGTTTAATGCCTCCCGAAGTGGTCGGCGCTTTTACAGGAGGCGACACGTCATCGAGTTCAAAAACGCGAACCTGCTTGGTATCCCCGACGACTTCGGGATGCACGGTTCCAATGACGCACCGAAACACGGACTGTGTCCGGCGTTAATTGGCCGTTTGGACCACCAGCATTTTCAAAGGCAGGTTGGTGCAAACAAGTTCGAGGCCGAGCTGGCCGAGCGCCTCGTTTAGGGCATCCCAATTGCCATTTTCCAAATCGGTTTGACGGCAATCCAGATCAAAATTGAAAGCATCGGTCAGGCCGGTTTCATCCCGGACCGGAACATTGGCCGAATTCTCGATTTCGTAGGCCAAGTCCCGCAGTGGCCGGTTGCGAAATTCGAGCTGGTTGGGCGAATTTCTCCGGATCATGGATTTGTTCGAGGGACCGCCGGGCTGCAACCGGGGTGGGGTGGACGCTTGAACTTTGAGCAGGAACACGTCCGTGTTGTGTTCCTGCCAGTTCGCCACGTAACCGAGCTTCTTTTTGATAACTGTCGCGAATCGTTCCTGTGCGCGATTGTCCAGGATGGTGAACAAATAATCAAAATGCTCCTTTGGCACGCCGGCGGGAAACACGATCTGGGACTGGTTGCAGGAATAGATTCTGGCGACCAGTTGCTCGAACGATCGGTTGCGGCCCATCATCCGGGTGACATGTTCGCCGGATGGGCTGGTGCCTTCAGCCGAATAATCCAAGCCATTGGGCGGAGTGCCAAAATGCGTGGGTCGAAGCACGAACAAACCGCTCGAAAGAGATTGGAAATGCCGGTAATTGGGCTCAAAGAAAGCGTCCTTGATCGCGGGAAAACAGACCATTTTGACGGCGACGGTCGCCGTGCTCAACGCCAGAATCGCGGCGACACCAATCACCACCGCTGTTTTTAATTTTGTCCACGCCATAATTTTCAATGCTCCTTTGATGAGGGTTAAAGTGGAACCGCCGGCCGCCGCGCCCTTGGTTGCGGCCACGGCGGTCACAGAGTTTGCGAGCGTTGTGGGTGCGGCCTGCACCGAATGGGCGGACATCGCGCCGGCGATGATGGCGGAAGTCGAACTAACACCGCGTTTTAGAAAATACTGCCGCAGTTTTTCCAGCGCCCGGTTCACGCGCATCCGGGCGGCGTCTTCGTTGGCCCCCAGCGCCCGGCCCACCTCGGCCAGACTGCGGTCTTCAAAAAAACGGAGCACAATGACGAGACGGTCCTTTTCACTCAGCCCGGCAATCGCGGTGTCCAGCAGCGGTGCGATTTGCGGCCAGGCCTCGTTGCCGGCGGGGGACGGTTCATTCAGCAGCGATTCCATGTGTGCCTCCTGTTCACGCCGGTGGCGGCGGATTTCGCTTCTCACCAGATTGCCCGTCGTCAGGCGGGTGGTTTGAAACAACCAACTGGAAAGCGCCCGGCCATGCCGCAGGGACGCCGCCTTTCTGGCCAGTACAATGAAGACCGCCTGCGTGATCTCCTCCGCCTGATGTGGATTGCCCGCGAGCCGGAGCGCCACGGAATAAACCAGGTTGATGTGCCGTTCCACGAGCAAGGCGAAGGCGGTCTCGGCGCTGGTGTCCGCATACTGCCGCAGGAGCGCGCTGTCATCCGGTGGTTGCATTTGCGGATAAGTGTGCGCCACCCGGTCAAACCGAACAATTCATTTGCGGCGGGGACTCCGGTCCCCCCTCCATTTAATATACAATTGTGGTGGCTGAGAGGCTGCCGCCAGCCAGGCAACCGGATTTCGGCCCACCGGCGAGAATCAGCAGGCACAGGTTCGCGCTATGCGTCCCGTTGTGCGCCAGCCCTCTGGCGCTTTGGCGTGCCAGCATCCGATCATCCCGGCCATCCCTCCCGCCAACTACTGGTCGAACCATTCCCTTTCTCTTGGGGGAGAAGGCCGGGATGAGAATTGCCCAAAACCAGCGTCGCGCCTTGAACCCCTGAACTTGGGACCATCCGACCACTGGCATCCTCGCATTTCTGTGAGCCGGCCGATCATTCTCCCTCTCCTGGGGGAGAGGGCCCGGGTGGGAAGCGGGCATGTATTATTCCCGCAGGGAGTTGATTCCCTCCCCGGTTCATGAAAAGGGCGGACGCATCCCCGGTAGGGTCGGCGCTGCCGCGCCGCCCATTATTTGTCTTTCCCACAGCCCATTCCTCGTCTGCCTCCCATCCCCGCCAATTCCACCTTCCCGACTTCCCCAACCCGAAGGGTTGACAGACAGTAGCCGGGGGTCGAGCGCCAGCGACACCCCCGGTTAACGTCCTGAAATTCCCTGCACCCCGGAAGGGTGCCTGAGTGCGGCTGTGAAGGCGACAACGCAGCGGGGTGAAAGTCCCTGTCAGGCCA
>CAZUBG010000326.1:0-3609 GCA_964618545.1 uncultured Bifidobacteriaceae bacterium
ACCAGTTAACGCAGGCAATCAAAGCGCCGATAAAAAGTTGCGGCTTGAGGTTGCCTTTTTATTCTGCAAACTGAATTTGTACACGTTCTTATTTATGGGCAGGGCAAAAAGTAAATCTCACCGTGGTGGTGTTCCTTGGACGCTCAACGAGTTGAAACAACTTGGCGAAGTGCCCGACTCCGTCTTGGCTTGCCGCCTGGGACGCACTATCAGGGAAGTCACGGCCATGCGTGAAAGCAGGCGTGTTGGGCTGCCGACACCGCCCCGGCGCTGGACGGCGCGCGAACTCACCTTGCTGGGGACGATGAACGATGCGGAGTTGTCCCGCCGACTGCGCCGTCCCAGACATCAGGTCCGCAGCCAACGATTATCGTTGAAGATTCTTCCCTTCAAACCGCGTCCTGCGGGTCGCCGGTGGACATTGGCGGAAATTCGGCTGCTGGGTACCATGCCGGACAAGGAACTGGCCCGGCGCTTGAAGCGAACCGTGAGTGCCCTTCAATCCCAGCGTCATGTTTTGGGTCTTCCTTACCTTAATCCCACATTCAAACGCTGGACCCCGGAGGAGGATAAATCACTGGGGGTCCTGCCGGATGCGGAAGTGGCGCGGCGCGTAGGGAGGCCATTGGACTCCGTCAAGACCCGCCGCCAGCGTTTGGGCCTTTCCAATCCCGCCCCCAAACATGTGCCGACACGCATCTGGAAAGCTCAGGAAATCCGGTTGCTGGGACATCTTTCTGACGCCCAGGCAGCCAAACGGTTTGGTTGCAAACCTTATCAAGTGATTCGTAAACGGAAAAATTTGGGCATCCCCCCATTCCGGCGTCTTCCCGCACGGAAGTCATGGACTCCCGCCGAGGACAAACTTTTGGGCACGCTGCCGGACAAGCAACTGGCCACCCAAATCGGCCGCACTCTGAACGCGGTTTATCTTCGCCGGGAAAAATTTGGCCGCCCGCCCGTAAATCCCAATTGGAAGACGTGGACGGCAGTGGAAATCGCCCTGCTGGGCAAGTGGCGGGATGAGGAAGTGGCGTCTCAAACGGGGCACCCGGCCAAGGCGGTCGCGCAAAAACGTCTAGCGCTGGGTATACCATTGCTGCGACCCAAAAACCGGCCTTGGACGCCAGCGGAGGACGCTTTGCTGGGCACCGACACGGACCAGGTTGTTGCCCAACGGCTTGGACGGCACAAAGCCACCGTTCACAGCCGTCGAAATGAATTGGAGATTCCCTGCTCGGGCATCCGGCGTCACGGCACCGCGCGTGAAACCCCGTCCCCGGTTGGGCATTGAAAGTGCCCGTCTTCGTTTCACCCATTGGTCATTTAAGCCAGTGCCCGGTGAAATCCCATTGAATTGGACGGGCCGATACCTTAAACGTTCTCATGGCCGTGAATCAGCAGAAAACGCCACCGAGCGTCGGCGAAAAAGCGAGGGGCCGCACAACCAACGTGACCCGGACTCGTCGCGGTGCCCCTTGGACGGTTGGTGAAGTCAAGGAACTTGGCCAGGCACCCGATTCTGTGCTGGCCCGCCGCCGGAAGCGTACGATCAGGGAAGTGGTAGCCCGGCGCGAAGCCCAACGGGTGAAGTTAATCACCCCGCCGCGTCGGTGGACGGCGCGGGAAATCCGTTTGCTGGGGACGATGTCAGATCGGGAGACTAGCCGCCGCCTGCGACGTTCATACGAAAATGTCCGCAGGCAGCGGCTGGCCTTGAAGATACCCGTTTTCAAATCACGGGCACATGAATGGAACTGGACGGATGAGGAAATTCGATTGCTCGGCACGGCTTCCGACATAGAAATTGCCCGCCGCATCGGCTGTCGGGTCCATGTGCTGCGCGCCTGCCGGAATAAGCTGGGAATCCCGCCTTTAAGAATCTCCCGGCGATGGACGCCTGCGGAAGACAAATTACTGGGCACCATGACGGACCTTGAAGCCGCCCGGCGCTTGAACCGGCACCCCGGTTCCGTGAGAGTGCGAAGGCGGATGCTGGGCGTCCCAGCCCGGTTCGCGCGTGGCCGGAATTGGACCAAGCGCGAGCTTAAGTTGCTTGGCACCCTGCCGGATGAGGAACTGGCGGTTCGTTTGCAACGCGGTGTTGGCGCGGTGCGAGCCAGGCGCGAACAATTGCGGATTCCCCGGATTGACGCGCGTTTCCGCTATTGGACACCCGCCGAGGACAAACTGTTGGGCACGATGCCGGATGAGGCCGTTGCGCACAAATTGGGGCGAAAAGTGGACGTGGTGGAATCCCGTCGCTATCGGCTGGGCATTGCCAATCCCGCGCCAAAAATTCCGCCCCCGCGCGAGTGGCGGGCCGACGAAATCAAGCTGATTGGCCGCTTTCCCGATGCCGAAGTGGGGCGGCGGCTGGGTTGCAATGAAAGCTGCGTGACCCATCAGCGGAGAAAATTGAAGGTTCGCGCGTTCCGGTCCATGCCCAAGTGGAAACCTTGGACTCCTGCCGAGGAAAAACTGCTGGGCACTCTGCCCGATCCGGTCGTGGCAAAAAAGTTGGGGCGCACCCTGAACGCGATTCGTTTCCGTCGTGAACATGCCGGTCTGCCGCCCGTTTCACGCTATGTGTTTTGGGATGCCAAGAAACTTTCGTTGGTGGGCAAACTGCGTGATGAGGACGTGGCGAAACGAACGGGGCATCCGGTGGGTTCCGTCGCGGCCAAACGGCGGCAACTGGGGCTGCCGATGCCGCATAGCAAGCTCCGGCGGTGGACGGCGGAAGAAGACGTGCTGCTGGGCACGGAACGGGATGCGGTCATTGCGACGCGCCTTGGCTGCCTTCCGTCCGCCGTGGCCGACCGCCGCCGCAAACTCGGCATTCCCCGGTCGGGCATCCGCGCCCCCCGCGCCAACGCCTGGCAAGCCGAAGACGCGGACTTGCTCGGCACGGCGTCAGATGCAGAAATCTCCCGGCGCATCGGGCGCTCGGTAGAGGCGGTACAAGCGCGGCGGCGGAAACTGGGGATTCCCGCTTATCGGGCCGGTTGATTTAAGCTGACGAATCGGAAGCCAAAACATTGGCTCAAAATTTGAGCCGCAGGCGGTTTACGCGAATGTTTGTCAAGTGCTGGGATTAGCATATTGGAGCACTGAACGAGCGGTCCAGAAACCGGAGCGGAACCAAATCAAAAGTGTGTTGTGTGTGGAGCGTGGATTCTGGAACGTTCGTTGAGTGCGACCACCGCATAGGTCCATTAAATGGCGCTTTGTCTGTCCGGTTTCGAGTGCCCGCAGAAAGCCGGACAGTCAAAGCGCCGGGTGCATTGAGCGGATGCGAGTCTCCGCATGGAGGGCGGGGGTGGTGGGCGGCAAAAGCGAATGCGTCGGCAAGCCTGAGTCACATTTTTTGCGAATCAGACGGTTTCAAGATTTTCCGCCAGCGTGATTCAAACCGGGCTTCCTGGTCCGGCGGTTGCGTTCGTTGCTGGGGCGTGGCGATACGCACCACGTCCAACGGGCCATGATGGCTGGCCTCCAGTTCAGCGGTTTTGAATCCCATGTCAATCTCCCGGTCGCGGCGGTCCAGCTTTTCAATGCGCCGGGCGCGATAGGTGTCCGTCGCGTCCAGCATTTGCAGGCCCGCCA
>CAZUBG010000327.1:0-3469 GCA_964618545.1 uncultured Bifidobacteriaceae bacterium
GGTTGCGGAGCTACCGGCCGCAGGAACTCTTTGACGACCAGGGCCGGCTCAAACCGGAACTCGCGGAACTCGCGCCCCAGGGCGACCGCCGCATGGGCGCCAATCCCCACGCCAACGGCGGCCGTCTCCTCCGCGATCTGCGCATGCCCGATTTCCGCGACTTCGCCGTGGCCGTGCCGTCGCCCGGCGTCCGCGGCATCGGCGACACGCATGTGCTCGGACCGTTCCTGCGCGAGATCACCAAATTGAACAAGGACCAGCGGAATTTCCGGGTCTTCGGCCCCGATGAATCCCTGTCCAACGGCCTGGAGGCGCTGTTTGAAGCGACCAACCGCCAGTGGAATGCCGCCACCGTACCCAATGACGAATTTCTCGCCCCGGACGGTCGTGTACTGGAAATGCTCAGTGAACATCAATGCGAAGGCTGGCTGGAAGGCTATCTGCTCACCGGCCGCCACGGCCTTTTCAACTGCTACGAGGCGTTCATCCACATTGTGGATTCCATGTTCAACCAGCACGCCAAGTGGCTGAAGGTCACGTCCCACCTGCCCTGGCGGGTCAAGATCGCTTCCTTGAACTACCTGCTCGCCTCGCACGTCTGGCGGCAGGATCACAACGGCTTCACCCATCAGGACCCTGGTTTCATTGACCACGTCGTCAACAAAAAGGCGGAAATCGTCCGCGTCTATCTGCCGCCGGACGCCAACTGCCTGCTCTCCGTGATGGACCATTGCCTGCGCAGCCGCCATTACGTCAACGTCGTGGTCGCCGGCAAACATCCGGCCCCGCAATGGCTCACCATGGATGAGGCCGTCAAACACTGCTCCCGCGGCATCGGCATCTGGCCGTGGGCCAGCAACGACCAGGACCAGTCGCCCGACGTGGTCATGGCCGCCTGCGGCGATGTCCCCACGCTGGAAACGCTCGCCGCCATCTCCCTGCTGCGCGCCCACCTGCCCGCGCTGAAAATCCGCATGATCAACGTCGTAGATCTCATGAAGTTGCAGCCGCAAACCGAGCATCCGCACGGCTTGAGCGACGTGGATTTCGACGAACTCTTCACCCGCGACAAACCGGTCATCTTCGCCTTCCACGCCTATCCCTGGCTGATCCACCGGCTGACCTACCGCCGCACCAACCACCGCAACATCCATGTGCGCGGCTACAAGGAGGAAGGCACCATCACCACCCCCTTTGACATGACCGTCTTGAACGACCTCGACCGCTTCCACCTCGCCATGGACGTCATCGACCGCGTGCCCCAGACCGGCGATCCTGGCGTATATCTGAAACAACAGCTCCAGGACAAACTCATCGAGCACAAGCAGTACATCACCAAACACGGCGAAGACCTGCCCGAGATCAGGAACTGGCGGTGGGGGCCGCCGGGCGTTTGATTTGACTCAGAATGCCGGGATCTTTGATCTTGGCGTCGTCCGCCAGCAGAAACGCCTTGCTGAGGATCACTGACAGCGTGCGGTCGCCCTCAAATGGCAGCAACACGGGGTCGCTGGACGCATCGCCTGGCTTCGGCACGATGCAGAGATACTGGTCATTGGGCTCCATCAAAATGTTGCCGCTGCCGAGATGTATTTTATAGGTTCGCCAGCTCCCTTGAACGACCAGGAACCGGTCCCGGAACGAGCACCGTCCGGCGATCTTGAGTTTTGGCGCCAAGCGCTGGAGAACCTCCTTGCGCGTCTTTGCCGATTCGTTGAGCTCCCCGAACGAATAACCCTGCCAGTATCCCTGATACCGCCCCTCCGGTCCGCCGTCCGACCAGGCCGGATCGTTGCCCACACTGGCCACCCCCACGAACAAATCCACGTCCCGCATGACTTCCGAGAACACCAGCGGTGGAATTTCGTCCAACGGCACCGGTTCGGCCTCCGCCTGCTGATGCCCCGGATGATAGCCGCCGCCGCCGGCGTGGGCGGTTCGCTGCGCCGCCGTCAACCGGTAGAACCGCACCTGATCGGTGGCCAGATGATGGAACACCCCGCTGTCGTTGGCGTCGGCGCGGTGGTCGTTGCCCACCCCCTCGATCCAGAACTCGGCCCGCAAACCCCACTTGGCCAGTTGCGAGGTTGCCGGCGGATACTCGTCGTCCACCATCAGGCGCAATTTGTTCTTCCAGCCCCGCAGGGCGCACAGCGCGTTGAACTGATGCTGCTTGAGAATATGCGCCGCATAACGGTTCGAATAGGTCCGGGTGTTCCGTTCCGCGTCCGTCAGGATGTATATCTCGCGATGCGCCTGTTTGAACGGCTGCTGAATCTGCTGCGTCTCCAGCCAGGAACGCCACGCCGCCACCTCCTCCGGACTGCGGCCGAGGGGATGCCAGAGACGGACGCCGGTTGTTTCGTCGGGAAACTCCACGCGCCTTAAATCCAAATCCACCAGGCCACCGTTGAACCAGATGCCGGAGACGGTGTGGTCGCCGCTCTCAAATTCCCAAAGCAGGCGCCGCGCCAGCGTGCCCACCAGCGGATGATTCAAATACCGCTCCCGCCAGACCGGCAGCCGCCAGGTTTTCTGCTCCAGAAATAAACTGTCCAGGCGCGCCCGCTGGGCCGGCAGCATGGTCTGAATGTCCCTTGCCGCCGCTTGCAGTTCCTTCCACTCCTCCTTGTGCCCGGTCTTTACGGCCGCCGGCACGCCGGTTTGAACTTTGCCGTCGGCCTTCACCCAGACCAGTTCGGTGGTGGTCGTGCCGGTGACGGTCAGACGGGCCGTATATTCGCCCACGGGTTCTTCCCCCAGCCCCGCTTCGGTCAGGCCGTAGGTGGGCACCGACATCTCCTCGATTTCTTCCCGGGGCAAACCTGACCGTTCCGCGGCCGCCTCAAACGCTTTTTCGATTTCCTCTTGAGCCGAACCCGACTTCACTTTTACTTTCAACACCGCGAGTTGGCCGACGGCCAGCGGGTCGTTGATCTGGCTCAGGGCGTAAACCCCGGCGTTCCCCACCTTGGGGGCGCGCGGACCGACCCCGGGAATTTTCTTATAACACGAAACCGTCAACGCGCCGATGGCCCGGATCAGGTCCGGGGAAACCACTTCGAGCGACATCCAAAGCAGCCCGCGCAAACAGTTGGCGTTGTCCTCGTCAATTTGACCCAGGGTGCCGGGTTGGACCCGGCCGAACAACTTGGCCGACTGGGGAACGCTGACCAACGGAAACCAGCGGAACAGCGCCCGGGAAAATTCCTCCGGTCCGACCTCCTTCAACCTCTCCCCGGCGGTCTTCAGCCACTTGGCCGGGGGGCGGGCGCCGGTCGCGGTGGCGGCGTGCTGCAACAGTTTCACCCACGCCTCGCGGACGGACCGGAGCGCCTTCCCCAAATCCTCATTCACGGCATCCGCCCAGGCATCGCCGGGCACCAGCGCCAGCGTGATTTGGTCCCCAATCAATTGATTGAGCTGCTTCACCCCGGCGGACGGCACATCAAACAGGCAGGTGCGCACC
>CAZUBG010000328.1:0-3299 GCA_964618545.1 uncultured Bifidobacteriaceae bacterium
AACGCAACGACCCTCTTTCACTCTGTGCCTAAAAAGAATTTTGTCTCACACCCTCCAGAAATCATCCATCGGGTGGCGATCTTGACAAAATAGGTATTTTAGATATTTTGTGGTGAGTGATTACGGTTACCTCAACTGAAGGCGTCAATTCCTTCCACCGGCTTTTGGAGCGGGTGGCGCAAGGTGAGACGGTTCGCATCCTGAAGCATGGCCGGGTCAGGGCGCGACTTGTGCCGGATTGTGATTTTATGAGCAGTCAGGAAATGGCGCGGCTGTTCGCCGGTTATCAGGCGGATGGCTTGGACCGGGCCGCCGCCGAGGCGGTGGCGGTGAACATCCAGGCCTTGGACCGAGAGACCGATGAAACGCTGGCTCCTTGACTCGGACGTGTTAATCGAAGGTGAACGCGGCCATCCCGCGTTTGGCCGGTGGATCAAGACCCCAGGCGAATACGCCACGGCGGATATTATCCGGGCGGAATTTTTGCTTGGGGTCCACGCCGTGCCCGATCCCGCCAAACGGCAGCGCGGTGACCAGTTCTATCGCGACCGGATTGCACGAATCCCCTCCTTCCCCAACGAGCCGGCCGACTACGAGACGGCGGCGCGGATGGCCGGGGAGGCGCGGCGGTTGGGGCGGGGCAAACCCAGTCTGGCGGATGGCCTGCTGGGCGCGATTGCCCTGCGGACCGGGGCGGTCGTGGCGACACAAAACCTCAAGGACTTTGAAGCCATGGGAATTCCGTCGGAAAATCCGCTCCTGACACAGCAGTCACTGGCTGGCACCTGAGCGTCCGGCCAGCATGGCAGCTTGCATTCCGGCGGAAAGGCCCATTGGATTGGCTCAAAGAGGCTGGAAAAACCGAAGAAGCGGTTTTAGTCAAACAAAAGTTATTCACAATTAGTGGTGTTGTTCTTTGGGTTATCCACAACATGTGGTGTTTTTTCTTTACATGGAATGCCTGCTTTGGTTGTCTAACCTGAGCAATTCAATGTATCTAAAGAATCTCACAATTTTTGGTTTTAAGTCCTTCGCGGACAAGACGTCGCTGAACTTTCAGCCCGGCGTCACCGCCATCGTCGGGCCGAACGGGTGTGGCAAGTCCAATGTCTCGGACGCCATCCGCTGGGTGCTGGGCGAGCAGTCGGCCAAGGCTTTGCGGGGTGGCGAAATGGCCGATGTCATCTTCAACGGCACCGACGGACGCAAGCCGATGGGCATGGGCGAAGTGACCCTCACCCTCGGTGACGTCGGCGAGGAAAGTCTGAAGGCGGCGGGAGTCGAGGTTTCTTATGCGGAGGTGACGCTGACGCGCCGGATTTACCGCGATGGGGGCAGTGAATATTATTTGAACCGCACCCCGTGCCGGTTGAAGGACATTCAGCAATTGTTCATGGGCACGGGGGTTGGTCGCACGAGCTATAGCATATTGGCGCAGGGCCACATCACGCAGATTCTGTCCAGCAAGCCGGAAGACCGCCGGATGATTTTTGAGGAAGCGGCCGGCATCACGAAGTTCAAGTCCCAGAAAAAGGAATCGTTGCGCAAGCTGGAATACACGGAGCAAAATCTGCTCCGGATTGCCGACACGATCCAGGAAGTGAAACGCCAGATCGGTTCGCTGCAACGCCAGGCCGCCAAAGCGCGGCGCCACCAACAAATCTCGCAGGAGCTGCAACATCTGGAAACCCAGTTGGTGCGTCATCAATTTGAAGTGCTGCAAGGGGAAATCGCCGGGTGCCAGTCGGCGGCCGACCGGCTGCGCAATGAGATTGAGGCGGGATCAGACGAGGTGCTCCGTTTTGAAGCTGAGATCTCCGAGTTGCGCGGGCGGCTGTCCGCGCTGGAAAATGAAATTGCGGCGGAGCGCCAGCGCGGACTGGAATTAAAGTCGGAGATTGACCGTCACGACAGCCGCATTCATTTCAATCAGGAGCGCATTCACGAGATCGAATCGCAGAACCTGAAGGCGCTGGAAGAGATCGCGCAAACCGAGGAGCGGCATCGCGCGGCCCAGGAAGAGCAGGGCATGATCACCGAAAAACTGGCCGCGGCGGAGGCCGGGTTAACGCAACACAAGGAAGCCCTGCAGATGAAGCAGAACGCCCTGCGCGAAGTGGAGGCAAGCTCGCGGCAATGCCAGGAAGCGTTGCGGCAGGCGCAAGCGGCGGCGTTCGCCGCCGCCCAGGATTCACTGCGCGCGCGCAATGAGCTCAATGCGCTTGAAGTGCAGAAGCAGAGCAACCTGGTCCGGCTTGAAAAGCTCTCGACGGAAAAGCAGCAACTGGAGGAGGAGCGTTTTCGTCTGGAAACGCGCCTGCGGGAATTCACCGCCAGCGCCGAAGTGGAGAAGCTCAACGTGGCCACGACTCGAGGCTCGGTCGAGCAGGGCCAAAAACGATTGGGCGAATTGCAGCCGGAGCTGCAGGCAGCCACCGTGGAGCAGGACAAATTGTTGCAGCAGCAGGCGGAGAAACGCTCCCGCCTCAACCTGCTCGAACAGTTGGAAGGTTCGCGCGAAGGTTTCGATGCCGGCGCGGTGGCCGCGCTGAGTCAATCAGGTTCCGTCATCGGTTCGCTCGCGGACCGGGTTCGGGTGCCGGATCAATTTATTACGGCGGTGGAAAACGCCCTGGGCCACAACCTCCAACTGGTTCTCACCGACCAGCCGTCCTCGGCGCAGGAAATTTTTGCCGGCCTGAGTGCAAAGAAATCCGGGCGCGCGAGCGTCGTGGATCTGTCGTCCCCATCCTGCCGCGAGGCAAACCGGCCGGGCCTGGATGGGGAAATGGCCCCGGCCTCGGGCCCGGTGGGTGAATTGCAAACCGGCCAGATCGTTCACGTGCTGAGCGTGATTGAGGCCGATCCCGCGGTGGAAGAACTGCTGAAATCATTATTGATCCGCACGTACATCGCAGCCGATTTGGACACCGCCAGGGCGGGGATGCTGAACGGTCACGCCGGCTGTGACTTTGTGACGCTCAGCGGTGATTTGCTGAATCGGCACGGCATTTACACGGGTGGGTATCTGAAGGCCGGCGGCAACGGCCAGGCGCCGTCCTCCATTCTGGGCCGGAAGAATCAGATCGCCGGCCTGCAGGCGGAGTTGGCGGAGCTTCAGGCCGGCGTTGCCGCGGCGGGCGGGCGGCGCGACGCCCTGTTGCGCGAGCAAACGGAATTGCAAGCCAGCCTGCAGCAGGCGCAGATGGAATTGCGCCGTCAGGAAGTCGCGGTGGCCACCCGGGAAGGCGAGTTCAATGCGCTCAATAATTCCAACCGGCTCCTGCACCAAAGGATCG
>CAZUBG010000329.1:0-3261 GCA_964618545.1 uncultured Bifidobacteriaceae bacterium
TGTTCGGGATTTTCCGGGTTCGCCTGCGAGCAATTCCACAGGCACGCGCCGCAGTGAACGCATTTCTCACGGTCGAAGGCCGGCACGCCCTTTTCGCCGGGGGTGATGGCCTGGCCGCTGCAGGCTTCAATGCAGATGCGCGCGCCGCATTTTTCACAGAGTTCCGGGTGTGGGAAAACCACATGGTCCGCGCAGCCGCCCGGGGCCTGCACCTTGCCGCCCATGAGCAGCGCGTCCTGATGGGACACCAGCAACCGGCCGTCGAATGGAATGGCCGGCCAGCCGGCCTGGTCCATCAGCACGCCGTGCAGGGAGGTGTTTTTGACCTGGCACTCGTCCCGGAGCCGGGCGATTTCCGCGCGCGAAATGCGGCCGGAATAATAGTCTTCAAGGCACGGAATGCGTTTCCACGGGGCGACGGGCCGGCTGCCGAGGGATAGTTTTCCGTTGGTCATCCCGGCGAGCGCCATGCCGATCATGCCGGTCGTGAAACCGCGTTGGAAACCGTCGCGGGATTTTTCGGCGATGACCGATTCCCGGTCCAGCCAGCTTGCCCGGCGGCGCTTGACATAAGCCGCATCGAGATTTTGTTTGGTGAACGGCTTTTTGGCCTTGAGCAGTTCCAGCACGGCCTCGGCCAGTTGCGTGCCGCTGGCCCAGGCTTCATCCACGCCGCTGCCGGTGAGGACGTTGGTGGTGCCGCTGCCTTCGCCGATGCGCGCATAACCGTCCCCGGTGAGGCGGGGTTCGCCGCGCCGTCCGGATTCACCAAGGGTTTTCGCCCCCCAGGAACGGAGCTTGCCGCCCTTCAGATAACGCCAGAGATACGGATGCTGCATCCAATGCTGGAGATAGCGGTAGGCCGTGCGCGTGGGGCTGTCAAACCAGGACGGCACGAAAATGCCGAGCGACGCCACGCGGTCGGGATGAACGTAAAGAAAGCCAAAAATCTCGGGCTCGGGATAGCCGAAGGTGTGCAGCACGGTGCCGGGTTTCAGTTGAGTGTCCTCCGGCAAATCCACGACAAATTTCATGCCCACGGCCCAATCGCGGGTGTGATGACCCTCGGGCAGGCCAAACCGGGCGTCAAGTTGCCGGCCGATGGCCCCAACCGGACCGTCGCCCACCACCGTAAGCGCGGCGTGAATGTCCATGCCGGGGGTGAAACCGTCGGCGGGATTTCCCTTTTTATCCACTCCCTGGTCAAGCAACCGCACCCCGACGACTTTGTTCTCCTCGACGAGCGCCTGCGACACCGGCGTGCCGGGCCAGACCTGCACCAGGCCCGTGCTTTGCACCTGGGTGCCGACCCACTGCATGAATTGCCCCATGGATAGAATCAGACCGTCGTGCTTGTGAAGAAAGGCCGGGGTCCACGGCAGGTTCAGCGCCTGGTGCTCGACCGGCAGGACAAATTTCGCCGCGCGAATCAACGAATCCGCCAGGCGCAGTGAGATGGGGCGGCGGCTCGCACCGACGGGATCGAGCAGGTAAAGCACTTTCTCTCCGCTCACCGGGGCGGCGAGCGGGATGCCGGCTTGGTTGATCTCGGGAAAACTCGCGCGCAGCGCCCGTGCCTTGGTCACGACGCCAGAGACGCCAAAGCCAAGGTCATCCGCGCGTTCGTAGCACAACACCTGTGGTGGCATGCCGGGCCCGACGGCGCTTTCGACGGCGGGAGTGCCGTCGGCATTGACGAGTTGCCGGGACAAGGTGGTGAGGAACCCCGCTGTGGCCGGGCCAAAGCCCACGCAGACAATGTCCACGTCCATGCGCTGACGGTCGGGGCTGATGGATTCGGGCTGAGCCATGATCAAATTCGATTAGGTTGAATTTTCGCCAAAGATTTGCGGGCGGATGGTTTTTCCGGGGTCTTTTGATGAACACGGAATCCAATTTCACGGTGTTCCGGCTCCGGTTCGGACGGCAGTGGTTCCCTGAGTTTCTTGATTTCGTCAAGGATATGGACGATCGCTTTTTCGTGAACATCCAACCGCCCCGTCAAGCGTTGCTCCAATTCTTCGAGTTTCGCCGCCAGATGCCGGTTTCCGCCCAGCGTCTCGCGCATTTTCACAAACGCCCGGACCACAAAGACGCTCATCTGCACGGCGCGCGGGCTGCTCAGAACATTCGCCGCCATGATGGCGCCGTGTTCTGTGAAGACGCATGGCTTTGTACGGCGTCCGCCCCGGCCAATCTTTGACATCGCATTTTGCGATGTCAAAGACTTGTTTTCTTTGTCCGTGAGTTGAAACATGAAGTCCGTCGGGAAGCGATCCCAATTCCGTTTAACCTGTTCATTCAAGCGCGACGTCAGCACCCCGTAGATTTGCGCCAAGTCAGAGTCCAAAATGACGCGCTGGCCGCGAATGAGGCGAATCAAGCCTTCCAAAGATTCGTTCACGACAATGTTTTTTGGGTCTTTCACGCAAATAATAACAGGCGAACATTTCCACCGCAAACAACGTCCATGCGCGGACGGTCGGGGCTGGCTGTTTCAGGTGACGGCATGTTCAGACGGGATAATCCAGCGCTTCGCGGGTCATCACTTTGGTGAGGGCTTCGGCGGCGCGGTCTTTGGCCAGCCGGCAGCCGGTGAGGCAGCCGTCGAGTTTGGCACGCAGTTGGACAAAATCCTCCAGCCCGGCAAAACGCACGCACGGACCGGCTTTGCCGGGATGATTTTCGCCGGTTTCAGTGACATCGGAGTAGGCGCGGGCGGAGCCGTCAATCCCCGGAATCAAGCCTTCGAGGGAGGTGAGTTCCTCGGCGCAGTAACAGGCGTGGCAGCTCGCTTCGTCCCACGCCGGATGGCGGTTGTAGCCGTGGACGATTTCGGCGCAGATGCGGCCGACTTCGCCGGCGGCGCGGGCGCATTGGACGTGGCCGAGGTCGTTGAAGAAACTGATCGTTCCGGGAAGACCTTCGGCGAGCGCGGCGTTTTCCGCGCCTTTGGCCTCGAGTTCCGCCACGTCGAGGATGAACTGCCGGGCGGCGAGCAGCCAGCACAGGGCGTCGGCCAGCGGGAAGGTCACGCCCTGGCGCGACTTGTGGTAGAGTTTTACGCCGTCGGCGTCGGTGGTGGTTTGCACATGGTGGAGCGTCCAGAGCCAGAGGCGCATGGCGCTGGCGAGAGTGCAGGCCCCCGTGCCGGACCGTTCCCCGGCGAGGCGGCGCATTTCCCCGATCCATTGCTGGAATTGGGCGAGGAACAATTCGTTGGTCATCGTCATGGAAAGCTGCAGCCGCTGCACGGCTTCC
>CAZUBG010000330.1:0-3260 GCA_964618545.1 uncultured Bifidobacteriaceae bacterium
ATGACTTTGCGCCTGATGACCACGGGGCGCAAGCTGCGCTCGGCCTGGTGGTTGGTGGGCGGGACGTTGGGGCGGCGGAAGCAGGTGAAGAAGTGTTTTTGCTCCGGGCCCAGCAGGCGTTTGCGGAAGGCCTCGGCTTTGGGGTGACGCAACCGGTGGCGGCACAGGGTCTGGAGTTGGCGGCGCAAAGCGTGGGGCTGCGGTTTGGCGCGCCGGGCGCGCCAGGGTTTGCGGGTCAGTTGCCGGTGGGCCTGACAGGTGTCGCGGACGAAGCCTTGAACGTCTTTACAGAACTGCCGCGCTTTGGGATCGGCGGCACGGCCTTTGAGCAGCGCCAGTTCCTGTTCCAATTCCTTGGCCTTGGTTTTGATGTGGGCCAGACAGGATTGCCAGTCCTTGGGGTGGACTCCGTGATAGGAGGCATAAGCGTCCGCGACGATGGCGCCAACGAACCGCTGGGGAGCCCCCCCGGAAACCTTCCCTTGCGACCCGTTGGACCAGTCATGCGTCATACTACCTCGGACGGGCCGCATATTAACCCCGGATGAATTTGACATTAAAATCCGTTTTCCACCCCGGACCGGCGCCCCCCGGATTTCCGGAAATATGCGAACAAAGACGGGGATGTTTAACCGCAGAGAACGCAAAGAACACAGAGAAAACACGGTTTTTTTTAACCACGGATTTCACGGATTAACACGGATGGGAAATGGGGAAATAATCGTGGCAGCCGACGGTGAAGAGGCTCTGTCTAATGCTTTGAAATGAGCCTCGTCACCGGTTACGGAGATCACGGGTTCATAGGGCGGGCGGACGCCATCCGAAGTTAAAAATTCCGCGTTTTTCTGTTTCCGCTTTCCGCGTTTGCTTCCCCTCCGTGCCCATCCGTGTTCAAGTTGTGAAAACCCCTGTAAATACAGGGTTTCTTGAACGGATGGACGGCCACTGTCAGCGGAACTGTCAGAAAAGCGGCGAGCGCAGGAGCAACTCGCCACCACTGGCCGAAACTTTGCCACAACGGGTGTTCACGAACGCCGTTGAAACGGGACTGGTAACTCGATCCGAGCTAATCAGCTCGGTTCATCGTCCGTCATAGGGTGACGTTTGAAAGCCATGCGTTGATGCAAAATCCGTACGATCAGCACACCGTCCTCATCGTGCAGAAAGAAAATCACATGCGACTCGAAATTCATCCGCCTCAGTCTGGAGGCAAGGTGCCCGGCGCTTCGACCGCTGTTTGGATATTCCGCGAGTCTGCGGAATATCTTTTCCAATCCGTCCCGGTAGCGTCTCGCCTGTTTGATGCCGAATTGTCTGATGGTATAGTCCGCAATCCCGGCGATGTCGGAATCAGCCCGTTTTGACAGACGATAATGGTACATCTCACGCCTTATGGCGGCGCTCAGCCTCTTGCCAGATTTCCCTCACGCTCCGTTTGCTAATGCCGCCGTCAAGACCTTCCTGGATGGCCTTTCTTAACGTCAGCAGCTCGCTGCTTTCCTGCTGATCGCGCCGGATCATGTCGCGGAAATATTCGCTGTCATTTGTATAGTCACCACTGTCAATCCTGGCCTTTACCCATGCGTCCTGCTGCTCCGAAAGGGTGATCGTCTTGCGGGTCGTCTTCATTTGCGCGCTTGTTGATTAATTTCCAGACTCATACTATTGGTGCATATTAGCACGATTATGCGTGCATTGCCAATGTTTGTTGCAAGGCCACGCGCAAATCTTTGCACCGCTCCCAACCGTGCGCCGGTTGGATACCGCCAAAGCAGCCGCTCTGGACGGGCTGACGGGAAGGCAGGAAGGGAGTCGCAGCCATGCGACCGCAACGGGGCGCGAGCCGGAGGCTCGACAGCCGCCCCGCTGCTCGTGTTAACTCGCGGCCAAACGTCTCTTTTTCCGGCGATAAACCTTGCGGAAATTCGCCTTTTTGCCTTCCCAAACCCGTGACAGCCATGCCAAACTCTTGGGGCAAGCTCGACGCCATCATGCGCCAGTATTCTCCAGGGCTACGCGATGACCTTGGCCTGACGCCGCCTGCGAGCAACAGCCCAGCCTCTACCATTGCATCGGAGGTGCAGGCGATGCCTAGCGAGGTGCTCCGCCGCATTCGAGACGAGGATGTGGTCGGTTTACAAAGGCGCATTGACGAGCTTGTGGCATTCGAGAAATTCATGGACTTTGCGACGCAGGCGCAGGCAAGCTCCGGTGCCTTTCCGCCGCTTGTACGTGCGCAAGTGGTCTGTCAGCTTTATATAGTCTTCGTCTATCTTGGCGACGCGTGTTTTTCCCGACTCCGCAAGTGCGCAGTCCCAGGATCGGTTCTCAAGAAGTGCTGCCAATATTTAACAGACCATCCAGTTCGCGGCCTTCGCAACGCCGTTGCGCACTCGGGTTGGCGTTACACGGATGATTTCACAGGCATCAGGTTTCACTACTTTGAGGACGAGCAGAAGACGAAACGGACGGATTACACCGTCACACAGTTAGAACTGGAGTTCTGGGACAAACTTGCGAGAGTGACTGCATATGCAGCATTTCAGACCATCAATGAAGCGGCATAACGCCGCTTTGAATCGTCTGGCCACCCCATAAAGCACTGTCAGCAACACTGCCAGTGAAAGTGCGTTCAAGTAGTGAAAAATAGTGGCGAGTAATGGCGAATTTCCATTGTAAATACAGGGGTTTATGCTATTTTGTTGGCATCTGAATCGGGTTTACAGACCGTGCCCATCCGTGAAGTCCGAGGTAAAAATGGCCGTTTTTCATTTTTGTGTTGATTTTTCCCGGCAAACGGCGGCTTATGGAGGCCAGACCAATCAGCTTTATGAACTCCGGGGCGACCCATTTAATCGAATGCCCAAGGCCCGTGCCAGGCACTCCGGGCGCGTTTGCGCCCCGGCGGAGCGCGGGTCTGTGACCCGCAACGGACACCTTGCAAACTCAAGCCTGAAAACAGCTTTGACATCCCCGTGTTATCGGGGTGCTGCGGCTCACAGAGCCGCGCTCCGGGGCTTCGCCGGGGCGCGGCGTTCACGCCGCTTGAGCGTACGAATGAGAGCCGGGTCTGCGAGAATCGAGAGACAGCCCTGTTTCCAACGGTGAAGCGGGCTGAAGCCCGCGCCCCGCAGTCGGAGCGCGGGTCTGTGACCCGCAGCGGGCACTTTGCAAACTCAAGCCTGAAAACAGCTTTGACATCCCTGTGTTATCGGGGTGCTGCGGCTCACAGAGCCGCGCTCCGGGGCTTCGCCGGGGCG
>CAZUBG010000331.1:0-3259 GCA_964618545.1 uncultured Bifidobacteriaceae bacterium
CCCCATACGCCAGACAGGGATATTACAATCTCAATTCCCCATTTACAAAAATCGCCACGGCGGCCACGATTTTTGTTCCGGGAAGCGCAGCCGGACGCGTCGGAACTGTTGAATCAACTTTAGCCAGCGAAGCAAGCGCCACGACTATTGCTGGGGAACAAACTGTCGTGAAGCAACAACAATTGCTTTTACCAGCGCCAAGTCAACCATTGGCGCTCATTCCTGAAAATGCACAAAGCCTAGTAGCAAAGGGTGGAATCCTCGGACCTGCCGGTCCGGGACAGTTCGTCCTGCGTTCTGGGCAACGGACTCTTGAGACCGCTGGTGTTGTGCGCACGGGTGGAGAATTGAATCGCGTCTTCGACTCTCGTTGGCCACTTGGACGTCCTTACTCGCAGCCGATGGGAGGCAGCTTCTCCCCGGGTTCAACGCTTCCGAATTCAGCGTCTCAGGCGATTATCGACCACCCCATCTATCTGGAATGCAACACTATATTCGGCTGCGGCGAAAAGTCAACCTTAATTTTTTGGTTAATTTTTCGTTGTTGTTGCAATCACAGGTTCGGATCGGCAACTAATCGGAAAACTTTAGGAGGTTTAGGCGCAGGCGGGAATGGAGGGCAAGGATGAATTATGAGGGATGAATCATGAACTTTGACCGGGGCCGGCGGAGGCAATAGGCGGCGTTGGTTTGGCAGGCGCGTTTGGTGCGGTAGCAGCCGCGGTAGAGGATTTTGCAGGCAGGACGGCGTTTCTTGGACAGGCGGGACGCCCGTCCCACTTTGGCAGCTTTAGGAGGCCAGGTCGAACAACGGGAGGCCGGCGAAGAGGGTGAGGTCTTCGGCTTGGAGGTCGAGGATGCGGGGCTGGGGTCTTTTGGTGTCCGGGGTCTCGGGTCTTGGGTCTGGGACGGAAAGGACGCAGGGGACGCCCGGTGTGGGCACCGGGGCTACAGTTGCCTCGCCACACCCTTGTCGGGCAGGGAGGCTGCTATGATCATTTGACGGCTCGGTGGAGACGCCCGGTGAGGGCACCGGGCCTACAGTTGCCTCGCCAAGAAGTTCGGCAGGCGGGACGCCCGCCGCCACGGTGATGCCCATGAGTTCCAGGCCTTTGAGGCGCCAGGCTTTGACGGCGGCGTTTAGGTCGGTGCGGAGGGCGGGCCATTCTTTTTCCAGTTGGGTTTCCTCGATGGTAACGATGTTCTTGCCGTCGGCGAATTCCTTGCGGGCGATGTCGAGCAGTTCGGCGAGGTTGACTTCATCGCTCGGTTCGCCCTGCAAATGGCCGTCGAGGACCAGTTCGCAGGCGTCGCCTTTCTCCTGCAGCATGCCCTCCAGTTTGCGGTCAATGCTGCGTTCGCAGATGATGGCCCAGACTTTGACGGGCCAGCGGGAGTTGAGGCGGTGGACGCGGTTGATGGCCTGCTCGAATTTATCCCACGCCCAGGAGTAGGCCAGCAGGATGACGTTGGGGCAGAGGGGGAAGCTGTGGCCTTCCGCCATGCACTCGACGCCGGCGAGCATGACCTGATACGGGGAGCGGCCGGGCCCGAGCTTGAACTGGGCGGCGAGCTGGCCGCGGCGTTTCTGGCTGGTGCGGCCGTCCACGACGCAATGCGGGACGCCGGCCTCGGTGAGGCGGTGGCTGACCCCGTCGAGGGAATCGTTGAAAGCGCTGAATACGACGGCCTGTTCGCCATTGGCGAGGCATTGGTGGATGAGCTTGAGGGCGCTGTGGAGCTTGGGGATGTAGGTGGCTTTGGACCGTGGGTCGCCCTTGGTCTGCTCATCGTGCAGCGGCCGGACGAGGAGCTGGCTGGCGGGGTTGGCGGCGGCGACGCGCAGGGCCTGGAGTTGTGCGCCGATGGCGGGTCCGCCGTTTTTGTCCCGGTAGAGGGCTTCCAGGTGGAACTTGTAGACGGCGGCCTGTTCTTTGCCCATGGGGGCGCGGACGACCTGGCGGGTCTTGGTGACGATGTCTTCGCCGGCATCGGCCTTGCGGCGGCGGAGGATGATGGGGGCGAACATTTTCCAAAGACGGTGGACGTTGCAGACCTGCGGGGTGAGCTTCTTAAACCGGGAGGGTTTCTCACGCTCTTTGGTGAGGTTGCGTTCGCTGATGAGGAATTGCTCGGCAAATTCGGTGCGGGCGGCGGTGGCATCGGGATAGGGGAACCGCGCGTGGGCGTCGGGGCGGGCACCGGTGGCCCACCAGGCGAGCCGGAAGACATCGGGCAGCCGATTCTTGATGGGCGTGGCGGTCAACACGAGTTTGTATTTGGCGTTGATCTGGCGGACGCCCAGGCCGACGAGGCTGTCCTCGCCCTTCATGCGGACGCCTTCATCCACGG
Source organism: uncultured Bifidobacteriaceae bacterium (assembly GCA_964618545.1). Classification (GTDB taxonomy): domain Bacteria; phylum Verrucomicrobiota; class Verrucomicrobiia; order Limisphaerales; family UBA11358; genus UBA11358. The sequence continues at coordinate 2,353 of CAZUBG010000331.1, forward strand.
CGCAGGCGGTGAAGGCGTCCTGGCAGAGATCGGCGAGCGACGGGGAGTAGAGGCATTTGACTTTGAAGGGCCGAACGCCCGGTGAGGGGACCGGGCCGACAGGTTCATTAGTCAGAACCCCGGCCGGGCAATGATGGGGGGCGGAAGGGGTGGGAGGCGGGACGCCTCCCCCACTCTTGCTCTTGCCGTACCATTCGGATTGGCCGACGCTGGCGGCGTATTCCTGGTATTTGAGGGCGGTCATCCGGGCGCGGACGATGACTTTCTTTTCCGGGGGCAGATCGGTAAAGCCGGGGTTGGCGGCGGCGCAATGGAAGGGTTCGAGCTTTTCGTAGCTGAGGGTGAGTTCGTGCTGCATGGCGTCGTTGCCGGCATACTGGTTTTGGGCCTGACGGCAGGCGAGATCGAGTTCGGCCAGGGTCATGCTGGGCAGGGCGGACAGGCGCTGGTAATGGCGGGCGAAGAGTTCCTCGCGCTGGTCGAAGTATTCGCCGGAGTCGGCGTCGCTGAGGCCGAGGATCTGCATCATGCCGACGATGTTGTCGGGCTGGAATTCGGGGAAGGGGGTGACGCCGTTGCCGGTGAGCTGGGTGTAGCTGGTGATGTAATAGCCGGGCGGGAGTTCGCGCTTGCCGTCGCGGCGGTTGGGGGTGGAGAGGCGCAGGAAGGTGTCATGGCAGTCCAGGCGGGTGACGGTGGCTTTGAACTTTTCCTCGCCCTCGCGGATGGTCTGCTCGTGGAGGTCGCCGGGAACGACGAGGAGGATGGGGGCGAGCGGGCGGAGGGACCGGACCGGGGTCTGGGAGCCGGGGTCCTGGGTCTCGAAGCCGACTTTGAGGGCCGGCCAGACGTAGAGGGCGATGGACTTGCCGAGGCCGGTGTCGTGGCCGAGGATGAGGCCGTCGTG
>CAZUBG010000332.1:0-3082 GCA_964618545.1 uncultured Bifidobacteriaceae bacterium
GTGGTTTTTGGTGCCGCGTTGACCGGGCTTTGGTATGGAACCATTTTTACGCTGATGCCGGCCGCGACAGCGGATTTTTACGGCCTGCGGATTCTCGGTGTCAACTATGGCTTGGTGTTCACCGCGTTCGGCGTCGCCGGCGTGGTTGGCCCCCTTCTGGGCGCGCAGATCAACGATCATTTCGGCTCGTATTTTTGGGCCTATTTCATTTCGGCGGTGATGCTGATGCTGGGAGCTTTTCTGGCGATGGTGACCAAACCGCCGGGAACGCAGGCCATGCCGGCGGCGCCGCAATCCGAAGTTTCACCCGCGAAATGAACAGGTTTGCCTCCTCTTTCCAGAATGGATTCACGGTTTGACCAGCTCGGACCGCGAACTCCATTATCACGCTTGAGGTGCCGCTGATTTAACCTAACGTTTACAAATGCAATCAAAAATAATTCGCTTGCTCGTGGTGGACGATCATCCTGTGTTTCGAACCGGCATTGTGGCGATGTTTCAAGACCTGCCGGACATCACAGTGATAGCGCAGGCGGAAGACGGGGTTGCCGCGGTCGCGGCCTATCGCAAGCATCTGCCGGACGTGGTGCTCATGGATTTGCGGCTGCCCAAACTCAGCGGCGTGGAAGCCATTCTGCAAATTCGGCGCGATTACCCGGATTGCCGGGTCATTGTGTTGACCACTTACGACTCGGATGAGGATATTTTCCGCGCCCTCCAATCCGGGGCGAAATCCTATTTGCTGAAGGACACGTCGCAGGACGAGATCGTGGCGGCGGTGCGAGCGGTTTACGCGGGACGGGAAGTTCTGCCATCGTCCGTGGCAAGCATGCTGGTGCAACGGCTGACCCGCAAAGATTTGACGGAGCGGGAGATGGCCGTGCTCAAACTGATCGTGCGCGGCCGGAGCAACAAGGAGATAGCCGCGGATCTGGCCATCACGGAGCGGACCGTGAAGTTTCATCTGGCGGGAATCTTCGAAAAGCTCAAGGTTTTTGACCGGACTCAAGCCGCGATTGAAGCCGTCCGCCACGGGATGGTTCAGTTGGATTGATTTTCCCGCATTGCATCGGCTTCATTTTTTGGCCGCTTTCCACTGTCCATAAGGACAGTTGGCGTCATGCCGCATACCGCCTAGGATTTTCAAACTTGAAATGGGCGTTTATTTTGCATGACCAAACTTGTCATTCCGCCATGAAAATCCCTTGCGTTGCGCCAACCGCAACAGCAAGTTTGCTGCTGGTGTGTCTGGCGGCCTTTGCCGCCGGGGATGTCCCTGTTAAGACGTCTCAAGGAAACTCCCCCATGCTGAAGGAAACGCGCGATTTTAGCCGGGACATGCAGCCGTTTTGGCGCGGCAATACTGTGCGTGACGAAGCCGTGCTGATGCTTGCCGACCAGGGCAAGCCCGCCACCGGACGGTTGATGTTCAAGCCCACCCGCATCCTCTCGGTCAGGGATTACGGTTTGACCACCCGCTACGTTGAGGGAGCGGACTACACGGTGGATGGCCGGAATCTGGTTTGCACTCCGGCATCACGCATGACCCAGGTCAAAACCGCCGGGTTGCTAAAAGGCGAATTGGCGTGGAACGAGATCGGGGGGAAGCAGGTGATGGCAAGCTACGAACATGAGGACTCATGGACCGGCCCGCCGCCGGTTTACCTCGGTGAAAACATGCCCAACACCATGAGGAAACTCAAAACGCGCGCGCGGCTGAACGTGGTGGCCTACGGCGACAGCATCACCCATGGGGTGGGATCAAGCCGCCTGTCTCGCATTCCTCCCTTCATGCCGCCGTGGCCGGAACTTTTCGCGAACCGCTTGAAGGCGATTTACAAGGACGACGGCATTCGCCTTGTCAATGCGTCTCAAAGCGGCGCGGATTCGCGGTGGGGGGTGGAAATGGCCGGGCGCAGGGTCGCATCGCGGAATCCTGACCTGGTGTTGATTGCCTTTGGCCAGAACGATTTCTGGAGCCTGCCGGCAAATGACTACGCGCGCAATATCTCTGCCATCATGGAGACGGTGCGGTCCGGAAATCCGTCGGCGGAGTTTTTGCTGGTCTCGACCATGCGGTTTGACCCTGTTTACAGTTCAAAATCCGAATACTGGGATTTGGTGGGGCAATACGAGGCCGGGCTGAAATCCCTGTGCGGAAAAGGCGCGCAGCTCGTGGACATGACCGCGATTAGCGAGGCGGTGTATGCCGCAAAAAAACCAAAAGACTGCCTGAACGATCCGCTCCACCCCAACGATTATCTGGCACGCTGGTACGCGCAAAGCGTCACGGCCGCCCTTGATGCTGGTTCCGTGCCAACGGCGGCGTTTCACAGCAACAAGAAAGGCGTGGGGCAGAATGACCGGAATTTTCCCGAGCCCGTGGATGCCTTGGGATGCAGTTGGTATTACAATTGGACGCCGGTTCGAGCGAGGGGGGAAAAAGCCATTCAAGCGGAATTTGTTCCGATGATCTGGGGCAGAGAACATCTGGAAGCCAACCTTGGGAAGCTGGCGGGATGCGGCGCGACGAATTTGCTCGGCTTCAATGAACCCGACAATGAGGGCGAGGCAAACATGACGGTGGCGGAAGCGGCGGCGCTCTGGCCGAAATTGATGGCCGCCGGAATGCGCCTGGGCAGCCCCGCAACGGAGACTGGAAGCCAATGGCTGGACGATTTCATGGCGGAGGCGAAACGGAAGAATTTGCGGGTTGATTTTCTGTGCCTGCACTGGTACGGCGACATCACCGCGGCCAACGCCGTTGAATCGCTTCGCGGGTATGTCCAGGGGTATTGGGACCGCTACCATCTTCCGATCTGGCTGACCGAGTTTTCGGGGGCCGATTTTGATTACCACGCGCGCAAGACAACCGTGGAAGACAACGCGGCTTTTGCCGCCGGCGCGGAGGCGATGTTGGAGAAACTGCCATTCGTGGAGCGGTATGCCTGGTATCCCATTCAATGGATGCCGAAAGACAAGGCATATTCAAAAGCGGGCCTTTATGATCCCGAAACCCAGACCTTTACTCCCGTTGGAATCGCCTACCGCGGCGATGCGAAGCATTGAATTGGAGCCATGA
>CAZUBG010000333.1:0-3047 GCA_964618545.1 uncultured Bifidobacteriaceae bacterium
AGCAAAACCACCAGGTCCATGCCCGGCGCGCCCTGCGCTGCAACCTCGCCCGCCTCCTCATCCGCGAGGACTACCGCGGCTTTGCCGCCCGGCTGGCCGACAGTCCCCCTCTTGCAGTTCTTCTGTGCGGTCGGCGAGGTGGACCGCGTGGTCGTGCCCAGCAAAAGCACCCTGCAACGCTACTTCGGCTGGTGGCCGGAAGCGGAGGTGCGGCCCCTGGTGCAAAAGCTTTTGGTCCAAGGTGCCCAGGCCCCGGAACAACTGGGGCTGGCCGAGCCGCTGGATTTGGATACCGCCTTGCTCGACTCCACCTGCCTGGGCGCCAACATCCACTATCCCGTGGACTGGGTGCTGCTGCGCGATGCCACCCGCACCCTGATGGGGTCGGTCCGGCTGATCCGCGACCAAGGGATCAAGCACCGCATGGAGGAGCCCGAAACGTTCCTCAGTCGCATCAATAAGCTGTGCATTAAAATGACCCACGTCTGGCGGCGCAAGGACCAGTCCGAGAGCCGGCGGCTCCGCAAACAAACCCTCCGCCAAATGGATCGCTTGGTCGGGACCGTCCGCCACCACGCCCGGCGCTACCGGGAGTTGCTCGACCAGCACTGGGAGCGCACGGACTGGACCCGCCCGCAAACCGAACAAGTGCTCGGGCGGATGGACCAAGTCCTGGCGCAATTGCCCACGGCCCGCCAACAAGCCCGCCAGCGCATCCTGCGGGGCCAGCGCGTGTCCAATGAAGAGAAAATCCTCAGCCTCTATGAAACGGACGTTCATGTGATCGTGCGCAAGAAGGCTGGGGCCGAAGTGGAGTTCGGCAACACGCTCTTCCTGGCCGAGAATCCCCAAGGGGTGATCCTCGATTGGGAATTATTCGCGGAGAGTGCCCCGGCCGACGCGGCCCTGTTGCCGCGCAGTGTGGCCCGCCTGCAAAAAGCCTGCGCGCCGGGGCCCACCGCACTGGCGGGCGACCGGGGGTTCGACAGCGAACTCAACCGGTTTGGCCTCAAAGAAGAGCAGATTTTCAACGCGGTCTGCCCCCGTTCACCCCGGCAGCTCCGGCAGCGGAACCGCTCATGGAAGTTCCAGCGCCTGCAACGGCGCCGGGCGCAAACCGAAGGGCGCATCGCCATCCTCAAGAACGTTTTCCTCGGGGGCCGGATGCGCTGCAAAGGCTTTGCGCACCGGGAGATGACCGTGACCTGGACGGTTTTGGTACATAACCTGTGGGCCTTGGTGCGGCTCCCGCAAGCAGCCCCGGCGCGGGCCAGGCGCTTGGCGGCCTGAGCGCCGCCAAGCCGATTTCACAAGCTGGAAATCAAGGGGGCGGGGTGTCCTGCCACGGCGCGTTTCTGAAAAAAACCAGCCCGGGCGGATGCGAATAAAGTCTTCAATTCCCTCTGCTCATCCTCTCCATCATCCCATCTGATTACATTCCGAAAATCCGTCCTTTTGGGACAGGCTCTATTGTAGGGCGTGGATAACAACGATTTTTTGCCGGATGAATGGACGATCCTGCGTCAGTGGCTGCCGGAAGACTTGCATGAGTTGGCCGTGCAGAGCGGTTTCTTTAAGCGCAAACGGGGCTTGCAGGATCCGGATTGCTGGTTGCGTTTAATCCTCATGCATGTGGCGGGTGGGCTGAGCCTCAAGCAGACGGCGGTGCGTGCCTGAGAGTTGGGAGTTGCGAAAGTGAGCGGCGTGGCGTTGCATCAACGGCTCAAGTCCGCCGAAGACTGGCTGGCCCGTCTGACCAAACATGTGCTCCGCCAATGGCTGGTCCACCCGGGGCGGGATGGGGTGACGCGCCCGATCCGGGTGCTTGATGCCACCGATATTCAGGAACCTGGCAGCACGGGCATGTTTCTGCGGCTGCATTACAGCCTGCGGTGGCCGGACCTGCGCTGTGATTACTCTGAAGTCACGGAGGTCAAAGGCGGAGAGAAGTTGGGGCGGTTTTCCTTTGGCAAGGGGGAGATCGTACTGGCCGACCGCGGCTATAGTCACCGGGCAGGCGCGGCCAAGGTGTTGGCGGCGGGAGCGGATTTTGTTTTACGGTGGAATGCGGCCATCTTTCCCCTGCTCCTGGCCGGACGGCCGTTCTTCCCGTTGGCCGGTCTGCGGAAATTGCGGGTGGACGAAGTCGCCGAGTGGAACGTAACCTTTGAATATGAAGGCCGGAGCTATCCTGTCCGCTTATGCGCCCTGCGCAAAAGCCGCCAAGCCGCCGCCAAAGCTCACCGCAAAGCGTTGGATAAAGCCCGGCGGAATCAAACCCAAGCCGACCCGGATTTTTTGGAATTGACGAACTATGTGCTCGTGCTGACCTCCCTCACCCGGAAGGAAATGCCTGCGGCCAAGGTCTTGGCTTTCTATCGTTCGCACTGGCAGGTTGAACTGGCCTTCAAGCGCCTGAAAAGTTTGCTGGCCATTGGGCATGTTCCCAAAGCCAATGACGAGACGGCCAAAGCCTGGATGCAAGGCAAAGTGTTGGCGGCCTTGTTGATTGAGAAAATCCTGTTGGAAGGGCGTTTTTTTCCCCCCTGGGGCTATCGGGCGCAATGCGGAAAGTCGCTGGCGATGTTTCCTTGAAGCCCGTGACACTTTGTTCCAGGTTCTGTGTCCAGCGTTAAGCTTGAAACATTTGTTAGCACGCGGAAAACAAATTTCCTTGGCCTTGGAGGAGTCCCCGCGCAAACGTCAGCGGCAGAAATTTCCGAAAGATTATTTTGAACTGTTAGGTTAACGCTTATGGCCGGGTCCCCTGACCCGGCGTCCGAGGTCAAACCATCCCCGGTGAGCCAGACCATTTCGTCCGCCCAAAAGATCAGCCGATAAAACGACTAACCAACATGGGATTGTTATTTCTTCGCCTTGGGTCCGGTCAACCCCGGTCAAACCGGGTCAAACCTAATCCAACCTTTCAACGCAGCGGGGCCACCAGAACCCCGGAGGCCACCCCACCGGGCTAAGACCTTGAACCAACGGAATTTACCCACAAACAAGTCTCCGCTCCGCCTCCAATCCGGGTCAAACCAGGTCAA
>CAZUBG010000334.1:0-3044 GCA_964618545.1 uncultured Bifidobacteriaceae bacterium
TGACGAGCATCTGGATTTGGCCCGCATCGCGTTCAGTTTCAACCGCAAGGATTACGGCCGGCTGCGTTCGCTCATTGACGTGCTCAACCGGTTGTGAGCTTGGGCCCTTGGACATTGCGTATGGTCCGCCACCTTCCGCGGGCTGAAAGCCCGCCCGGCGAGCGCGGGCCCGGGAAAATTCGGGACCCTGCGCCCACGCAGCTTGCGCCGTTGACCGGATGAAGCTTCGTGTTACAATGCCTGTATGACAGAAACGCTGACGATTCGAATGCCCGCCACCTTGGTGCGCGAACTCAAGGCCAGGACGAAAGCGGCCAACACCAACCCGTCGGAAGTCTTGCGCCAGGCGGCCGCCGATTATGTGCGTCAGGCCAACCCCGGCGTCAGCCTGATGCAGCAACATATTCTGGCGCGGGCGGGCACCTGGGACGGCGACATCTCCGGCGCGGAACTGCTGCGGAGGACGCGCCCATGATCCTCGTGGATACTTCGGTGATCGTGGCCTGGCTGGATAAAAGTCATCCCCAGCACGAACGTTGCAAGCAGGCCATTTATGCGGCCGCCCGGGACACACTGGCGGTCAGCAGCGTCACCTACGCCGAACTGGCGGCGGGGGGGCGCACCCGGGAGGGCGTGGATGAAGATCTAAGAGGGTTTGAACTTCTGGAACTGGATTTCGCGGACGCCTGGCGCGCCGGGCAGGCGTTTCGCCAGTATCGCCGCAAAGCCGCGGATGATCCGGTGTTGCCGGATTTTTTCATTCGCGCCCAGGCGGCGACCCGCAATTTGCCGCACCTGACCAATGACCGCCGCCGAACGGGCGCATTCCCCGACGTGGATTTTATATTTGCGGCCGGGCACCCCGAGCCGGGCCGGTGACACCAAGTGTGCTGATTTAAGTGCGCATTCCGAATTGCCCCGCCGCCCGAGTTGCGGCCATAATGCCCGCTCTATGGCAAGCAGTCGCAGACAATATCCGTTTCATTTGATCGAACCGAAGTGGCAGCAGGCCTGGGACGCCCAGGCGGCGTTCCGCGCCTTTAATCCCGGCGAGTCCGTCCCGCCCGGGCATCCCTTCGCCCAGCGCCACGGCGCGGACGCCCTGGCTCCCGGCCGCCCGGCCCCGCCCAAATACTACATCCTCGACATGTTCCCGTATCCCAGCGGCGCGGGGCTGCATGTCGGCCATCCCGAGGGCTACACCGCCACGGACATTCTGGCCCGCTACCGCCGCGCCGGCGGCTTCAACGTCCTGCACCCCATGGGCTGGGATTCCTTCGGCCTGCCCGCCGAGCAATACGCCGTCAAGACCGGCCAGCACCCGCGCGTCACCACCGAGGCGAACATCCGGAATTTCACCCGCCAGATCAAGGCCCTCGGTTTCAGCTACGACTGGTCCCGCGAACTCGCCACCACCGACCCCGATTATTTCAAGTGGACGCAATGGATTTTCCTCCAGCTCTACAACTCCTGGTTCAATCCCGAGACGAACAAGGCGGAGCCGGTTGAAACATTGAAGTTCCCGCCCGATTGCGCGACGGAAGAGCAGCGCCGCGCCTTCCGCGATGCCAGGCGCCTGGCCTACGTCAGCGAAGCCCCGGTGAACTGGTGCCCGGAACTGGGCACCGTGCTGGCCAACGAGGAGGTCGTGGACGGCAAGAGCGAAGTGGGCGGCTTTCCCGTCATCCGCCGGCCCATGCGCCAATGGATGCTGCGCATCACCGCCTACGCCGAAAAACTGCTCGCCGACCTGGAGATCATTGACTGGAGCGATTCGCTCAAGGAAATGCAGCGCAACTGGATCGGCCGCAGCGAAGGCGCGGAGGTGAAATTCCAAATTTCAAATTCCAAATTTCAAATCACGGTGTTCACCACGCGGCCGGACACACTCTTTGGCGCAACGTACATGGTGCTGTCGCCGGAACACAAGTTGGTCGCCCCCATCACCACGCCGGAACAGGCGGAGGCGGTGAAACAATATCAGGCGTTTGCTTCCGGCCGGAGCGACTTGGAACGCACCGAACTCGCGAAGGAAAAGACCGGCGTGTTCACCGGCGCTTACGCCCTCAATCCCGTCAACGGCGAAAAAATTCCCATCTGGATTGCCGACTATGTTCTCGCGAGCTACGGCACCGGAGCAATCATGGCCGTGCCCGCGCATGACACACGCGATTTCGAGTTCGCCAAGAAATTCAATCTGCCCGTTATTCAGGTCGTTCAACCCAACGATCCCAAAACGGATTGGCAGGGCTTTACGGACGACGGGGTCTCCGTTAATTCCGGCTTCATCACCGGCCTGCCCACGCCCGAGGCCAAAGCAAAAATCACCGCCTGGCTGGCCGAAAAAGGTCTCGGCCACAAGACCGTCAACTTCAAGCTGCGCGACTGGCTGTTCAGCCGGCAGCGGTACTGGGGCGAACCGTTCCCGATCCTCTGGAAGCGCGATGCCGCCGGCAACCTGTATCATGAAGCGCTGCCGGAAAGCGCGCTGCCGGTGCTGCCGCCCACCCTGGAAGATTACAAACCCACCGCCGACGGCCAGCCGCCGCTCGCCCGGGCGAAAGAGTGGCTGACGCTGCCCGACGGTTCCACCCGCGAGACCAACACCATGCCCCAATGGGCCGGCAGTTGCTGGTATTATCTGCGATATACGGATGCAAAGAACGCCGCCGCGTTTGTTGGCCGGGACGCCGAGCGTTATTGGTTGGGGGGAGACGCTGAATCGTTGAAGAGTTACAAGGTTGAAGCGTTGCAACGCTCGAACGCTTCAACCCTTCAACCCTTCAACGCTTCAACGCTTCAACCCTCCACCGCCTCAACCCGCCCCGGCGTTGACTTGTACGTCGGCGGCACCGAACACGCCGTGTTGCACCTGCTCTACGCGCGGTTCTGGCACAAGGTGTTGTTCGATCTCGGCCACGTCTCCACGCCCGAACCGTTTTACAAGCTCGTCAACCAGGGCCTGATTCTGGGCGAGGACGGACAGAAGATGTCCAAGTCCCGCGGCAACGTGGTGAACCCCGACGATGTGCTGGCCGAATACG
>CAZUBG010000335.1:0-3030 GCA_964618545.1 uncultured Bifidobacteriaceae bacterium
GAAGTCCTCGCGCCGGATGAGCGGGGGATCGGGGAAATGGTGGTGAGCACACTCACGAATGACATCATGCCGTTGCTCCGCTACCGGCTTGGTGATTTGGTGGCGGCACGGGACGGAGCAGGGGGCGGGCGTTATGTGGTGCATGGGCGGTCCCGGGATGTCCTGCACCGGGGGGATGGCCGGCGGGTGACCACCTGGGAGGTTGACCAATGCTTTGCCGGCGTCCCCGGGATTGCGCACTACCAATTGCGCCAGACTGACGGCGGTCATTTGGATTTGCAATGGATCGCGGATGGCTCCGGTCCGGAGCCGGTGACGCTGAACGGTGTGCGGTCGCGCCTGGAGGGGCTGTTGCAGCCGGCGGCGCCCATCCGGGTGGAACGGGTGGAGAAGCTGCCCCCGACGCCCTCGGGGAAGTTCCGGCTGACGTGCCGGGTTTGAAAGGCGGTTGCCCCGAGTTTTGTGAGCGGCGGCTGGCAACCGGACGGCTTGAAGTTCAATGGAAATGAGGTGTAGCATATGGAAGCAAGTGGAAAGTGCGCGGGTTTTCCCGTGCTCCCGGCCGCCTCCGCCATCCATCCCGCGTCGCGCGCCCGTCAAATTGGCCGGCTCAGTTTCGCGAGCAGTTCGCGCGGCGTGATGATTGAGATTCCGAACGGTTTTTCCAACGCCAGCAAATCTTCATCGCGGCTCGCCATCATCCTGGCCCCCGCCGCCAGGGCGCACGCCAGATACGGATCGTCTTTGGGGTCACGACTGCGTTGCCTGCCCAGCGGAGCCGGTTCCACCCGTTTCACCCGGTCGTAGTACCAGTTCAAGGCGGTGTGCGGGGGGAATTTGAATTTATCGCCCCGTCCCGCCGTCAGCGAGCGAACCTCCTCCAAAATTTCCAACGCGGCAAAAACAATGATTTGCCTTCGGGCCATGGCCATCAGGCAGCGGCAAGCTTCCCCACGCCAGCCCACCCCGGCAAAGACGACGTTGGCATCAAGGACGACGCGCACTTTTTTTTCTTTCTGCGCGGAGGCGGTGCTGGGTTTTCACAATTTCAGCCATCTCCTCATCCGAGGGGTCCCCCAGCGGCGCGCCTTTCATGGCCTTTTCCAAAAAGGCCAGATCCGCATTGATTTGCTCCTGCCGGCGCTTGCGAATCAGGTCGCGCATGTATTCACTCATGGAATCAAACGCCTGCGCCGCCGAATCCGACCGGGCGAATTCCGCCAGTTCCGGGTTCAGGGAAATGTTGATGGTCACGGCTTTCATCATGTCAACCCAAGGCGTTGGCAGGCTTTGTCAAGCCTTGCCATTAATGGTTCCGCGACTGACGGTTTTTCGCAGGGTGGACCGATCCGTTACTCCCGCCATTCAGCCCTTGGATATTTGGCCCGGATGGTCCACTGTGGGAGGGAGATGGTGGCAACTCCTGAACTCAACCGTGAGCCCGCACCCAGCGCCCCGCAGGCGGCCGGTCTGCCGCGCGGGTGCAAATTGCCCTGGCATGACTTTGATTGAACAATTTCTGGAGCGTCTGGCGACGGACCGCGATGCCTCGGTTTACACCCGGCGGAATTACCGGCAGGCCTTGCTGGAGTTTTATCACTGGCATGAGGCGGAGGCGGGCGGCCCGCCGGACTGGGCCCAACTCCGGCGGGATGACTTTCGCAGCTACCTGCGCTGTCTGGGTCGGCGCAGTTTGAGCCGCGCGGCGATTCAGTTGAGGTTTTCCGCGCTGCGGACGTTTTACAAACATCTGGTGCGACACGGGGTGCTGGCGGAGTCGCCGGTCAAAAACCTGGTCCTGCCGAAGCGGGCGCGCCGACTGCCGCAGTATCTGACCGTGGAGCAGATGGCCGCCCTGCTGGCGGCCCCGGCCCAACTGTGGGTCCGGCAACAGGGTAAACAAGGGCTTGGACGGCCGTTTTCCAAGGTCGCGTCGGTGCGCGACACGGCGGTTTTGGAGACGATCTATTCCTGCGGGCTGCGCATCAGCGAACTCTCCGGCTTGCGGGCGGAGGATCTGGATTGGAATGAACAAATCGTGCGGGTTCGCGGGAAGGGCCGGAAGGAACGCCTGGTGCCGATCGGGGAAACGGCGCTGAAAGCCATTCGCGATTATTGGAAGGGACTGGCGGTGGTTCCCGCCGGGCCGAGCCCCGTTTTTCTGGCGGAGACCCGGAAGGTGGCTCCGCTCAGACCGCTGCAGTTGGCCCGGCGCTTAAAGCATTATCTGGCGTTTGCGGGCCTGGACCCGGGTTTGACGCCGCACAAACTGCGGCACAGTTATGCCACGCACTTGCTGGACGCGGGCGCGGATTTGCGCAGTGTGCAGGAACTGTTGGGCCATGCGCATTTGGTCACCACGCAGGTCTACACCCACGTCACGACGGAGCGCTTGAAGCAGGCGTATGACGCGGCACATCCCCGGGCGTAGCAGCAACCGAAGCATTTAAACCGCAGATGGACACGGTCTGCAAACTCGAATCAGATGCTCATAAAATAGCGAAACCCATTGTAAATTCAAGGTAAATTCGCCACTGCTCGCCACTATTTTTCGTAAATTTCCACTGCGTTCACTGACAAATCCACTGACAGTCTTTTTTCCCTGCATCCATCAAAACCATTTCCGCGCAGCGGGCGCAACTGCCGGGCTTCATGGCTCCTGCATGAAGAATGACAGGGGCGATTCTCACGGTTCCCGCAAGCACGTCACCCCCAAAATCCAACATTCGTCACCGCGCCGCCTATTTCATCGGCGATGAAATTTGCATTGTGCCGTTCGTTGTAAAACTTTCAGGTGAGTTGAAATTGCCAAACGCCGATGCCTTGCGCGGCTTGAAATTGCGCGCCAGTTTTTGTCCCTCCGCAATTTGTTCTGGAGTCATTTTATTTTCCAAGACGGACATAAGTTTTTTGGATGGTTCAGAACCCTTTGCCGCCGCTAAATCGAGCCACTTGTAGCCTTCAACGTAATCCTTATTCTAATTTGCTTTCAAGATGAGTGTAATTGTGCGATTGTTGGGGATGGCAAGA
>CAZUBG010000336.1:0-3027 GCA_964618545.1 uncultured Bifidobacteriaceae bacterium
CGGCGCCGTCATAATAGTAAACGGCATTGTTTTCCAATCCCACCCACAGACCGCCCCCCCGGGCGGCGGCCAGGGAGGTGACGAAGCTGTTGCCCGACTTGGGCGGATGCAGCGTGGTGAAGCCCGTCCCGTCATACCGGATCAGTCCGGACGACGTGCCCAGCCATACATACCCGTCCTCGGTTTGGGCGACGGCGTTTACCCCGTTGACCATCAGCCCGTTCTGCCGGCTCCACGTCTGGCAATTGTATTCGGCGAGGTCTTTGGACGGGTCCAGGGCCAGCGCGCGGCCGGCCAGCAACCCCTGAACACACACCGCCGCCAGCCATAATGCGGGTTGATGCCACCCGGAGTTTCGCCCCGGGCGTCTGGGCGGTTTCATATGCTTGCTATGTAATCAGTGCGGTCGCTGTGGTCTGCCGGCGTTGCCCGGCAACACGAGGCCAATTCATGTCTTCTGTCCTAACGATCGGTTCGTTAATCGGTTGTTTCGCGGCCGGGCTGTAGCAAAATGTTCAAAGCCGGGGGGCCAGGTGGACATCATGGGTGCGTTTGGACGGTTTATGTTGTTTATTGTTGTTTTTGGTTGTTTTGGGGCTGCCTCTGTTTAAATTGCTTAGAATGAACCACTTATGAATAACACATCGGTCGCGCCGGCCTCCCGCCAACCGCCTGCCGCCCCGACCTTGAAGGTGCCTGCGACCCTGCCACCGGTCCGGCGCATTACTGCGTGCGCGCCGGCGGAGCCAGTTTGCCCCGGAGACGCCTTCATCGGCCCGGTTTGGATCAGGTTACTGCCCCTGGATGCGCAATATTGTCATCGAATGGGGCGGGAAGGTCCGGCTGAAGTCGGCGGCGGCCCCGGCAAAGGTTGTGACGACGGGCGTCACCTTTTCCGGTTCGCCCAAGGTGTTCATGTCGGTCAGGTTTGCGCCGGCCAGCACGGTGGCTTTGGCCTGCGGTCGTCCCCCGGGTCCGGCCCGGCGGCGGCCACCAACTGGACTTCCGGATAACGGGCTTTCAGGGCCTTCGCGAACGGCGCGTACTGGTCAATGTATTGCTGGCCCCATTGTTCGTTGCCCACGCCCAGCAACTTCATATGGAACGGCCCGGGATGCCCCGGCGCGGCGCGTTTCGCCCCCCAAACGCTGTCCGCCGGGCCGTTGGCAAACTCGATTAGGTCCAGCGCGTCCTGAATGTACTGGGCCAGTTCCTCCGGCCGACACAACTCGCCATGTCCACATCCAACGTGCCCTTGCCCTCCACCAGCACCGCCAGCCGCGCTTTGGCATCCGTGTCTTTGGGATGCAGCGTGGCCGCGTATTTCTTCCACTGATTTGAAAACCCGCTGATCAGCACGGAGTGCGGTGGCAGAGCGCAGCGCCGACACCGCTTTCGCACGCGGTTGACCGTCCCCAGTCAAAGCCGTGCCTCCCGCTCTAAGAACCCGGGGAGCGCACCCGCCCCGGGTGCTGCGGCGGACGCCCTCGTCCGCCGCCGCGAGCGCGCCAGCGCGAGCAGTCACCGTTTCTTCCCAGAGCACAGCCTGCCAAAAGCCCGTAGGGCTGGCATATTTGTAGCCTCACCCCAAAAAAATCTGCTCCAAGCTCCGTTCAGGAGCGGCATCATCATCCGGGAAGGGCGAAGGGGAAATCCGTATTTCGTGGGTGAAGTGCTCCCGGTTTTTCTTTGTGATCTGTGCGCTCTTTTGCGGCAAGACATAAACGGTCTTCATCTGCCTCCATCCGGTTATATCTGCAGTTGAAAGTCCGCGTCTTTTTTTCGCGTATTTCGCGCGGTTTCCACTGTCGCCAAGGCTATGGCGGACAAGCTGCGGTTAAAAAATCAGGGCCTTTTCCCCGTCTTCAGCCGCGCCAATCCGGGCCATCTGCGGTAAAAATTAGCCTGTTTCTTTGCGTCCTTGCGTCCTTGCGCCTTTGCGTTAAATGGCTTTGCCCGTGGCCCCAAATCAGGATGTTTCACCTGTGCCTCTCCTGCCCCGCCCCCCTCCAACATGCCCATGGCTTTTTTTGAATCTTCTGCTAATCTACCAGGGTCGGTTAACTGATTCAGTTTCGATGCGCGACGCCAACAAAATTTCCGGCCGGGAGATCACCCCGCCGGCGGTTTACTTTAACCGCCGGAACTTCCTCCGCGCCGGCCTCCTGGCCGCCAGCGCCGCCGCCACCGGCCTCGCCTACCGCTGCCTCAACCCCGCCGGCGGCGGCACCGTGGAAACCCCCGTGCTCGCCGGCTTGGTTCGGCCGGATGCCGGCACCCTCACGAACGCGGCGGCGGCCGACTCCGGCTTCCACGCCGCCGACACCCCGACCTCCCTGTCGGACATCACCCATTACAACAATTTCTACGAATTCTCCACCGACAAGGAAAGCGTCGCCGCCGCCGCGTCCAAATTTGACACCACCGGCTGGCAGGTGTCCGTCGGCGGGCTGGTGGCCAAACCCCGCGTCTTCGCGCTCGACGAGCTGTTGAGCCTCAGCCCGCCGGAGGAACGGGTTTACCGCATGCGCTGTGTGGAAGGCTGGTCCATGGTGGTGCCGTGGGCGGGCTATTCGCTCTCCAAACTTCTCCAGGCCGTCGAGCCGCTCCCCAGCGCGAAGTATGTGGCCTTTGAATCCCTGCTCGATCCCAAGCGCATGCCCGGCCAGCGCAGCCGCGTGCTGGACTGGCCGTACGTCGAGGGCTTGCGCCTGGACGAAGCCCTGCACCCGCTCACCCTGCTGGCCAGCGGCCTGTATGGACACGCGCTGCCCCCGCAGGACGGCGCGCCCCTCCGGCTGGTCGTCCCGTGGAAATACGGCTTCAAGGGCATCAAATCCATTGTGAAAATCAACCTGGTGGCGGAGCAGCCCCGCACCACCTGGAGCGACGCCGCCCCGGACGAATACGGCTTTTACGCCAACGTCAACCCGCAGGTGGACCATCCCCGCTGGAGCCAGGCCACCGAACAACGCATCGGCGAATCCGGCCGGCGGCCCACCCTGATGTTCAACGGCTACGCCGAAC
>CAZUBG010000337.1:0-3019 GCA_964618545.1 uncultured Bifidobacteriaceae bacterium
ACGGCGCCGTCTGGCTCTACACGGCCGACGCCCGGCTGGCGCGGTATCAGCACGGCCAGGTGGAAACCCTGCAGCTCGTTCAACCCTCGGCGGCCATCTCCCGGTTGGTGACGACCGACCAGGCCGGTTCCATTTGGATCAGCGAGTATGAGG
Source organism: uncultured Bifidobacteriaceae bacterium (assembly GCA_964618545.1). Lineage (GTDB taxonomy): Bacteria > Verrucomicrobiota > Verrucomicrobiia > Limisphaerales > UBA11358 > UBA11358. The sequence goes on from CAZUBG010000337.1 coordinate 154, forward strand.
GCCCCCGGGTGGCATGGCTGCTTTCGTTTCGGCAGGACAATTTTCATCCGTCGGCGCTGATGATTGACCAACAAATCCAGGCGAGACGGATTGACTATATTCTGGCCGGCCGGCAGGGCGGTCTCTGGCGGCTGATGGACGGCCAGGTGCAAAAATGGAAGAACGGCAGCCAGGACAGGGATTCCTATCCATATCCCTGGACCAATTCCACGGTCACGGTGGCCGAAGTCACGGCGGCGTGTGAGGACGAGGACGGAAACCTCATTGTGGGCACCCCAAACGACGGGGTCTATTGGTTCGCGCCCGGCGGGAATTACCGGCACCTCTCCAAGGCCCGGGGGTTGTCGTCGGACTACGTCCTGTCCTTGTGCCTGGACCGGGAGGGGGATTTATGGGTGGGCACGGACGGCGACGGATTGAACCGGGTGAAACGGAAGCTGTTCCTCCCGCCCGCCGGCCTCAAGCCGCTGCCCGCCCAATCGCTGGCCCGGGATGACCACGGCGGGTTGTGGGCCGCCTTCAACGCCCACGGGGTGGCCTGCTGGCGCACCAACACGGCCCACGATTACGAGGTGGGCCGCGGGCAAAACGCCTGGACGGTGCTGGTGGACCACCAGCAGCAAGTTTGGGCGGGCACGCGGGGCGAGGGGCTGTTTGCGCTGCAGAACGACCAGTTTCAGCCAGCCCCGTCCTCAGCGGCCCGGCTGGGGCCGCAGATCTTCGCCCTCTTCGAGGACCGCCGCACGAATCTCTGGGCGGGCACCGGAAACGGCCTGGGCCGGTGGGATGGCCGGGAATGGAGGTTATACACCACCAGCGACGGACTGCCGGAAAACATCGTCCGGGCCGTCGTGCAGGATGCGGCGGGAACGTACTGGATCGGCACGGAGAACCGGGGCCTTTGCCGGTGGCAGGACGGCCAATTCAGCAAGGTGCCGGCGGCCGCGGACGGGCCGCCGGGCGATGACATTTCCACATTATATCTGGACCGGGCAGGGGCGCTGTGGGCGGGGACGGCGGGGCATGGCCTGGGCTGCCTGAAGAACGGCCGGTGGACGCATTACGCCACGACCAACGGGCTGGCCGGCAACAGCATCAGCTACCTCATTGAGGACGACGCGGGGAATTTGTGGATCGGCTCAAACGCCGGCCTGATGCGCGTTCCGCGGGCCGGGGGCGAACTGGAACTGGCGGGCCTCCGCACGTTCGGCCATGCGGACGGCCTGCCGACGCGCGAATGTTCGATTGGTTCGCAGCCGGCGGCCTGCCGGGCGGACGACGGGCGGTTGTGGTTTCCCACGACCGAGGGCCTGGTCTCGGTGAATCCGGCGGAACTGAAAAAGGATCTCCAGGCGCCGCTGGTGATGATCGAGTCGGTGCGGGTGGATGATCAGGAGCAGAAGACGAACGTCCTGAATTCCCCATGGGCGCAAACGGTGGTGATGCCGGCCGGGGCGGAGCAACTGGAAATCCACTACACGGGGCTGCATTTTTCCGCGCCGCAGGAGATCCGGTTCCGCTACCAGTTGGAGGGCCACGAGACCAAACCGACGGAGGCCGGCAACGAGCGGGTGGCCCGTTACCATAATTTGTGGCCGGGCCATTACCGTTTTCAGGTGTGGGCCGGCAACGAAGACGGCGTGTGGACGGGGACCGGCTGCGTGCTGGACATCACCGTGCTGCCGAAGTTCTGGCAGACGGGGACGTTTCTGGCCGGGGTGATCGCGGTCATCCTGGCGCTGGTGGCGGGCATTGTGCGTTACGTGTCCACGCAAAAACTGAAGCGGGAGGTGGCGTTGTTCAAACAGCAGGAGGCGCTGGAACTGGAACGGTCGCGCATCGCGCGCGACCTGCACGACCAGTTGGGGGCGAACCTGACCCAGATGACGTTGCTGAGCGAAATGGCGAAGGCCGACAAAGACTTGCCCGGGGAGGTGGAATCACACGCCGATCAGATCATGCAGACGGCCCGCGAAACCACCCATGCGCTGGATGAAATTGTGTGGGCGGTGAACCCGGCGAATGATACGCTGGAGGGGCTGGTGAATTACGCCGTGAAATACGCCCAGGATTATCTGGCGCTGGCCAACCTGCGCTACCGCGCGGAGGTGCCGGCGCAATTGCCCTTGGCGGCCCTGCCGCCGGAGGTGCGGCACAATGTCTTTCTGGCGTTCAAGGAATCGGTCAACAACGTGGTCAAACACGCGCAGGCGTCCGAGGTGTGGGTGCGGCTGCAGGTTTCGCCGTCCACGTTCACGTTTGAAATTGCGGACAACGGCCGGGGGCTGGGCCATCTGGACCCGGCCCGGGCCGCCACCCGGAACGGGCTGCGCAACCTGCGCAAACGGCTGGCGGACATCCACGGGGAATTCTCGATGACGCCGGGCCCCGGGGGCGGCACGGTCGTCCGGCTCACGGCCCCGCTGGGAGCGCCCGGCCGGCCGGCCGCAGAATCATAAATTATGCCCATCACCGTATCCATCGTGGAGGACAACGACAAATTGCGCGCGACGCTGGCCCGGGTGCTCAACCGCGCGGAGGGGTTCAAGTGCATGAGCGATCACGCCAGCGCGGAGGACGCGCTCCAGGCCCTGCCCCAGGTGCGGCCGGAGGTGGTGTTGATGGACATCAACCTGCCGGGCATGAACGGGGTGGAATGCGTGCGGCAGTTGAAGGCCGCGAACCCGCAGATCCAGGTGATGATGCTGACCGTATATGAAGATACGGACAACATCTTTGAAGCGCTGGCGGCCGGCGCGAACGGCTACCTGCTCAAGCGCACCCCCACGCCGGAATTGCTGGCGGCCATCCAGGAGGTGCAGCAGGGCGGCTCGCCCATGACCATGCACATCGCCCGCAAGGTGGT
>CAZUBG010000338.1:0-3017 GCA_964618545.1 uncultured Bifidobacteriaceae bacterium
ACAAAAATGCAATCCCCGGAACCGCCGCGGGGACCGTTCGCCACAGACTCTTCACCGTGATGTCGGCCACCTCATCCACGGATTCCTGGGTGGGACAGGTCAATCCCGGCAGAACCATGTTGGGCTTGAGAAGCATGCCTTCCAGCAGCACACGCTGGCAATTGAGTTGGATGAAAACGTTGCGGAGTACTTCCTCCGTGACCTGGCGGCACCGTTCCAAGGCATGGTCACCATCCATCAGCACTTCCGGTTCGATGACCGGAACAAGTCCAGCCTCCTGACACAACGCGGCGTATCGAGCCAGCGCGTGTGCGTTGGCCTCGATGCAACTCCGGCTGGGAATGCCCTCACCGATGATGAGCACGGCTCGCCATTTGGCGAAACGCGCCCCCATTTGAAAATATTCTGCAAGCCGATCCCGCAAACCATCCAGTCCTTCGGTTACTTTCTCCCCGGCATGGGCGGCCAGACCTTTCGCTCCGGTATCCACTTTGATGCCGGGAATGATGCCGGCGTCCGCAAGAACTTTTAGAAATGGCGTGCCGTCTTGCTTTTGCTGGCGGATGGTCTCGTCATAAAGAATCGCACCGCTGATACTCTCTCCGAGGCCGGGCGTGGTGATGATCAACTCCCGATACGCGCGCCGGGACTCCACCGTTTGCGGAATGCCCAAATTCGCGAAGCGTTTGTTGCACGTTGGATTGCTTTCATCCATTGCCAGCAAGCCTTTGTCCCCGGCAACCAGCTTGCGTGCGGTTTCTATTAACAGTTGCGTGTTCATAACTTGTTGACCCGTTTTTAAAACCATAGCCTTCGGCCGCGGAAAACTGAATGGGGTGAACACCCCATGAGATCTGGATTCCTCAATGTGGGACGGTCGCGCTCACCCTCCGGCGCAATTGGGCGACAGCGGATTTTAAGTCGCGAGCACCAAACAATGATGTGCCCGGTACAAAAGTATCCGCGCCAGCACGGGCACAGTCGGTGCCGGTCTCGCTATAGATGCCGCCCTCCACACTAATGCGATAGGATAAGTACTTTTCGCGACGCCAGGCCGCCGCCTGCTGAATCTTGGGCAGGGCTTCGCGGATGAATTCCTGGCCACCGAAGCCGGGATTGACCGTCATCACCAGCAGTAAATCAATCTTATCAAGATGCGGCTCGGCAGCGGTGATCGGCGTGGGTGGATTGACCGCCAGGCCGACTTTTTTACCAAGCGCCCTTATTTTCTGGATGAGTGACGAAATTTGGTCGCCGAGTTCGACATGGATGATCATTTCATCCGCGCCGGCTTTGGCGAAGCCTTCAAACAGGATTTTCGGTTTGGAACACATGAGATGAATATCGAAAAACAGCTTGGTGAGCGGACGCACCGCCTTGACAACTTGCGGGCCGAAGGAAATGTTGGCCACGAAATGACCGTCCATGATGTCGCGATGCAGGCAGTCGGCACCCGAACTTCCGGCACGTTCCGCCTCGTCGCCGAAACGGGCGTGGTCTGAGGCGGGCAGCGATGGGGCAATAATTATTACCACAATGATGAATGCAATCGTTTCAATCGGCAATGGGCACCATTGGCCGGAGATGACCACGAAACGGCCAGCGCAAATCACCGGTCATCAAATAGACCAGCATCGCAAACAGCATCACAATTACGCAGAACCAGATGCGCCAGTCCCGATGTGCCTGTCGCCAATACGGCGGTCGGCCTTGGTGAATCGGGCCGCCATTCGGATCCCCGTGCCACCTGTGGTCATTTTTAATTCATTCATAAAATATTATAACTCGGCCAACCATCGCGGCGCTGCGGTGGCCTGGCCCTGGTCGAAGTAATGAATGGTGGCTTTCATGAATGGTTTGCAAAACATTGTCATCACCATCCGCCGGTTCACATCTCCGACCATGGCCAGACGTTCAATATTGGCGAGGTGTTTGGCTTTAAACTTGAGTTCCTCCCAGATTGCCGCGGCTTCCCAACCGTGGAAACGGGACCATTTCTGACAGCAAGCGCGGCTTTCCCTGCTGTTCAACGTACTTCTTAAATTTGGGGGCGAAACGTTCATAATCCACCTGGGATAAAATCCCGCTGACGTGAACCGTTAGAAAAAGGCGCAAGACGATTTATAGGGAAACCACGAATTCGGTGCTTTTTTTTATGACCATGCTATATGCGCACGCGTATAGTCTGGCCATGAACGAACTCACTTCAGCTCAACTTCTCCAACAGATCGCCCAAATCGACCGGATGGAGCCCGGCAAGGTTTGCGTCCTTGGTCAGGGTCCCAACGGGCCCTATTACAACCTGCAATACCGTGAAGACGGCCAGCCCATCAGCCGCTATGTGCCCGCAGACCAGGTTGAAATTGTGACTCAGCACACGAAGAACTACCAAGAGTTCGCGGGCTTGGTGGACCAATATGCCCGGGGGATCGCTGCCCAAACGCGCGCTGAACGGCTGGCGGGTGTAAAATGCGGAACAATATGTGGGTGATTTCAGCATGCTTTTTGGTGCGATTCAGCATCCCGATCAGGATTGCGGAAGTCCTTGGTATTCGACCGCAGCGGGGTGCGAGCTATGGCTCGAACGCCACCCCGCTGCTGGTTTAACTGGCGGGCGGTGCCGGGGACGGCTTGCTTGTGGCGGGGAAAAAGTTGACCTTTGGGCTTGGACCGGGTGAACACCGGTTGAACCCAAACACCAAAGGGCAACGTGCAATTGCAAGTTACTACGGAGTACTCGGGATAGACTACAAATAAAGGCTCAATTTGCCAATGAAACCAAGGGTTTCTGAACATAATAGGTGTAGCACAAGTCATCACCCTGGTAGTAAGACGATTTTGAATTTGATTCAACATTTTACGGGTTTTGTTTATGAGGACATCCGGCTGGGGGATCCCGCCGCCGGTCGGGGGCGCGAATTGCACATCACCCTGGCGGCCCACGCGGGGATTTCCCCCAGGGGTTCGTGCTGTCGTCAGCCCGCCCCCGGCGATGATCACCTGCCGATGCGCCCGTG
>CAZUBG010000339.1:0-3012 GCA_964618545.1 uncultured Bifidobacteriaceae bacterium
ATCTTCAAGGCAAAGCATATTCTCTGCAGGATGAAATGCGAACAATATTATGCCCCCCCCGTATTTGGAATCAAGGCAAAGCACATGAACATTGACGCTTTCCCAGCCGTTTATTATGCCCCCCCCGTATTTGGAATCAAGGCAAAGCGTCGGGGTTGGCTCAGTGATCACCGACTGCATTATGCCCCCCCCGTATTTGGAATCAAGGCAAAGCACATCCGGCATCAAGGCTGATATGGAGTTAATTATGCCCCCCCCGTATTTGGAATCAAGGCAAAGCAGAAAAAAAGGCCGTTGACAATTCCCCGGGTGCGAGTAGGTTGGCTTTGATGCTGTGGGAGCTGGTGATGGCGTCGAACACAGCAACGTGCCCGGCGGTCACCCAACAGGCACGCTTTTCCGGCACACTAAAGTTCCCTCTCGCACATCCTCCAGTTCTTTATCCGATCTTGGGAAAAATTTTGCACCCGTATTTGGAATCAAGGCAATCCGCCGCAGGGCCGGCCGGCGTTTTCCAGCGTCCCTTGCGGGACGCGTTGATTCTTGAATGACCCCGGTACCAGCCCAGCCACCTCGTTGCTGGCTGCTTTCCGGGGCCCCTGCGGGACGAGCATGCGCGACAATCACCGGCTTTTCCGTGGCTTCCTAACCACGGATTTCACTGTTTGGCACGGATGGGAAAAGCATACAGGCTGAAACAGCGGGAATTGTTTGCCTCGAAATATGCGAACCACGCGAACGAAGGCGGGGCTTTTACGGATTAACTCGGCTGGTGTTGCCAACTCTTATAGACCGCCTCGAGACTGTAACCGTCGGGATCGCAAACGTTTGCTGCGTAATAGCGGGGATCGTAATACAGGCGCGCGCCGGGCCGGCCATTGTCGGTCGCGCCCGCCGCCATGGCGGCCTGGTAGAAGGCGTTCACTTCGGCCTGGCTCCTGGCAATAAAGCCGATATGCGCCGCCTTGGCGTCCGCATCGCCCTGCCTGAGCCAGAAGAATACGCGGCCGTCCTGTCCAAAACCCTTCAGGTCTGGATGTCCTTTGGGGCCATCTTTGCCGTCGTAATCAATGGCATGCTCGATGCCGAGCGGCTTGAGAGCCTTCTCGTAAAAGGCAATGGACCGATCAAGATCCCTGACGGTTATGAAGACATGATCGAGCATGGGTTAATGACTTGGTTTTATCGAAGTCAGCTTAGCCCATGAACGTGATGGGTGCAACTCCAGGGCCGAAAACAATGACCTTTCGCCACAAACCGCCCTCCGGGTCGCAACCGGGCCAGTGGTTGAGACCGCCAAAGCCGGCTGCCAGCCGGCGCTCCGCCAGGGCGCGAACGCGCCCGGAACGCCCGGCACTGGCCTTGGGCATCGGTTTAATAGGTTCGCCACGGAGTTTGTGCAGTTGACTGGTCCGGCCTCATTGCGGCTTCAATCGGAAATGCCCAACTCAGAACGCAACCATGTGGTAAATGACTCGGCCCGGCCGCGCTCCGGCCATTTGACAATGGCAATTGGCTTGCAGTCATGATCGCGTAATTCCAAGGTCGGAGCAAAAAAACACTGGTTGCCTTTTCCAGAACTCACGACAAACGCTTTTGTGGTGACCTCGGAAATTTCTGAAATTCTGACCACTTGGCGGTCCCTGCAAAAAAAGGTCTTCGGCAAAGTCAGCGTTCCGGAATTTTTATCAATCTCCAAATTGTACTTTCCAGAACGAATCACCCCCCCAATCCAAAGATGCGCCAAAACGACCGCCAAAATGCTGGCCAGCAGCCCCGTGCAGGCCATGAAAACGGAGGCTTGCCGGCCGTTCAGCAGTGTGCCAAACAATGCCAGGGTTAGCAGACCGGACGCTATTGCGATGATTGCGGGGTTAAACCAAGGCAGTGGCGCCTGCACCAACCTCGTTTTGCGAATAATCTTAACACCGCCGGCCAGCGGCTTTAAAACACTCCGCAAGAAGCCCGGCAAACAGACAACCCAAAAAACAGAGATCAAATAAAGGGAAAGCATGTCTTTGTAGACATGCAAAACGATCTCATCACCCCCGGGGCCCGGAAACAAAAGTGCGTCTCCAGGGTCGTTTGGGTTATAATACACCTTTACCGCAGAACCTTCGCTGTATTGCGAAGCCGTTTCACCGGTCAAATCATGGCCGACAGGGTGCTGATGTCCATCAAAGTAACTGCACCGACCGGCCTCCCACTCATGGCCGCCGACGTCGAACTCATATTTGATTTTGATGGCGCGGTACACCACGGTGCGGTCCGAATTGGTTTGGCTTGAAATTTGGCATTGGAGGATTTTTCCGGGTGCCTGTGAATAGCCGGCCGAACGCCACTGTCGTACGAAGAGCGGCCCAATATTGCTGAGGTCACTGCTGATGATAAAAAGCTCGAAAAGAAAGCTGATTAATAAAACCATCAAATAGACAAAGCCCATAATGTTCAATGAGGAAGGGTAAACGGGTTAATTAATGGGTTTGTCCTGTTTCCTCCGGCCGCCAAACGCCGCTGGCTTCCGCAGGCACCGATTGGCATGGCGTCCCGGAGCGCGGCTCTGTGAGCCGCAGCACGCCGATGGCAAGGGGACGTCAAAGCAGTTTTCAGGCTTGGCTGTGCAAGGTTTCCGCTGCGGGTCACAGACCCGCGTTCCGATTGCGGGGTGCGGGTATGCGCTCCGGTTGACCACCTTATGTCGTCCAACGACCTGCCTGGTTGAGTTCACATCCCGCGTCCGTACGGCCAAAGCCGGCTGCCAGCCGGCGCTCCGCCCTGGCGCGAACGCGCCCGGACGACCCGGCACTGGCCTTGGGCATCGGTTTAATAGGATCGTCACGGAGTTCATACAACTGAATTGACTGGCCCCATAAGCCGCTGTTTGCCGGGCAAAATCAACACAAAAATGGGGCCCCGCCGCCGTGAAAAACAGCCGATGGCATCCGCCCGCCCCACGCCCCCGTACTTTCCGTGGCAGCCGGCGTGAGGGCGCGTTGCCCAAGTCCCGGAGCG
>CAZUBG010000340.1:0-2978 GCA_964618545.1 uncultured Bifidobacteriaceae bacterium
GGAAGCAAAACGGTCACCCGGCTGACCTTGCGGGCCAGGCTGATGGGCTTGCCTTTCTTTTTTTGCGGGTCCGGGTCATTGCCCGGGGACTGGGTCTGGGCGGCCACGGCGGTGGCATCCTCGGCGACGGCGGCCACCTCCCGGGCCACGGCGGCGGTGGCGGGCGCCGAGGGCGGCAGAACGACGTTGTTCACGTCCGCCGGATTTTGGGTAATGACCTGGATGGTCGGTCCGCCGTTGCCGCCGTTGTCACCGGTGTCGGTGACCGTCACCTTGGGTCCGAAGGCGATGCCCGGACCGATTTGTTGGGCGTCCAGATCCACGGAATTAAAACCGACAAACAAGCCCTGCGCCTCGCCGGTGGCCCGGGCCTGGATGTTTTGGGCGATGATGCCGGAGCCGCTGGCATTCACATTGCGGTGCGCGCTGGTCAGCGCGACGGTGGCGGCGGCACCGCCAATGGCGGAAGCCGGGGCGGGATTGCCGGCGGTGTCGCGCAATTCATAACCGGCCAGCAGCAGGGTGGTGGCGGCGGAGGCGTCGGTGCCGTTGAAGGAAATTTGCAGCACCCCGCCCTGGCTGGCGGTGATGTTCCCCTGCGGGGTCTCGATCAGGATGTTACCCAAGGCGGCGGTGGTGTTGGGCAGGGTGGTGGCCAGGATGCCGCTGCCCGGGATGCCCACGGTGGGCACGGTGACCAGGGCGCCGGTCACCGGATCCAGTTGCACACCGTCCACATTCACATAACCCACCCCGCCGGTTCCCGCGTTGATATTGCCGGTGAGGGATTCCACGGTGACGTTCCCGCCGTTGTAAGCGGCGATGCGGGAACTGTCCAAATTCACATCCCCGCCGGCGAGGACGGAGATGTTACCGCCGCTTTCGGTGAAAATGCCCCGGGGGGCGTTGGCGCCGCTGAGCGCGGTTTGATTATCACCCACGTCGAGGGTGCCGCCCACCTGGAGATTGATGTTCCCCAGCAGGCCGGCATTGGCGATCTGGGAGGAGGTCATGGTCAAATTCCCGGGGGTGGTCGAATTTCCGAGGGTGGTCACATTGATGTCCGCGCCATAAGGCGAGAGGGCGGCCAGCGCGGCGGTGGGCGCGGTCGCGAAAATCCCGCCGGAGATGCCCAGATCAATGCTGTTGGCGGTGATGTTGAAATGGCCCGGACCGGAAAGCCCCAGGCCCTGGTCGTTCAACGTGGCCGACTGGGTGGCGGTGTAGAGCTGTTGCAGCGCGGCGGTTTGCGCGGTGGTGAGGTTCAGCGTCGTATAGACCGGGTTGCCGTTGACATCCAACACCGGATTGCCGGACGAATCCAGTTCCTCGACCTGCGGGCTTAACAAAAAGTTGAGTTCGGTCTGGGTCATCGCCCCGACAAAGGTGAGGGCACCAGTGACGGGATTGTAGCTGAGTTTGGCGGACGCCTCCGGCAGCCCGGTCAACGCGGCGTTGAAGAGTTCCGCCGGGAGCGCCGAAACCGCCGGCAGGGACACACTGGACAAGTCGCCCCGGTAGGTGATGTTGCCGGCCACGTTGATGAAGGTGGTTTGGGCGGAGGACAAGTTTTCGCCGAGAAAGCCAAAGTTGTAGGTGTTGCCGCTGACCGTGATCTCCGCAAAGGTGGGCACAGTCAGGTCAAAACTATTGATGCTGCCGGAGATGTTGAGCACCACGGGGTTGGGATTGTTGGCATGGAGCGGCGGATCGGATTGGCCGAGGCTGAAGGAAGTGTAGTCAGCCGGATTGCCATCGGACATGGTTATGCCGGTGAGTTCGGTGGCCGTCCCGGTGCCGGCCAGGTTGCCGCCGGCGCGGGTGGTGATTTGCAAGGCCCCCTCGGCGGAAGGAAACAGGAGGATGGAGTTGTTGAGCGTGATGCCGCCGGCCCCGGCATTGAGGCTGACCTCGGGCGGATAGACCGGGGCGAGGTCGTTGCGTGCGGGGCCCAGGTTGGAGCCGTCGAGCGTGATGGCATTGCCGGCCCACAAATTGAAGGCGGCGTTGGGTGCATAGGTATAGGTGTAGGCGGGGCCGGCAAAGGTGCCGTCGGGGTTGCGCACCTCGCCGATGAAGGCGTAATCCGCCGCCCAGACATTCCAGGAACCGCTGATCAGGCTCAGATTCAAAGGCGTGGTGGCGCCGTTGGCCGCCACGTAACCCACGCTCGCGTTGGGATTGAGGATCTGCGTCACCTGGCCGTTTTGCACGGTGACGCCGGCCTCGATGGTCCCGATGCCGTCGGCCACCTGGAAATTGCCTTCGACGACGTTGCCGGCGATGAGCGTGACATTGCCCGCACCGTAAGCGCCGGAGGAACTGGCGGGCTCGTTGCCCGAGTTCGGAAGGCTGATGATGTCATTGCCGGCAATGAGCGTCACGTTGCCGCCAGCGAGGGTGTTGATGCCGCTTTTCACGGGATGGAGGCTGGAGTAACCGGCGGAACCATAGGCGTTCCCGGTGCCGGCATTGATGGAGCCGGCCAGCGCCTGCGCGGTGATGTTGCCACCGCCGGTGGTGTCCACATAGGCACCCGAACCGCCCACTGTGGCGGTGCCCCCCAGGAGAATACTCTGTCCGGCCGTCAGAGTGATTGAGCCTTGGGCGGTCCAGATGGAGCCGTTGTTGTTGAGCGGGGTATAGACCGTCTGGCCGTTGACGGTGGCGCTGCTGGCATTGCCCAGATAAATGGACCCCACCCCGGGCGCGACGACCGGCTGGGTGAGCGAGAAGGTGCTGACCCCGGCATAGAGCGCCACGGACCAGTCGCTCAAACTGTTGACGCTGTTCTGTGCGCCGTTGATCTGGGCGTTGCTGTTGAAAATGATGTTTTGTCCCGCCTCCAAGGTCAACTGTCCGCCCGTCCGGCCGGTGCTGGTGCTCAAATTCCAGGCCGTGCTGAGCGTGATGTTGCCGCTGGCTTCCAAAAAGATGCTGTCGGAGGTGATGTTCTTGAACGCGGTGTTCACGTTCAC
>CAZUBG010000341.1:0-2976 GCA_964618545.1 uncultured Bifidobacteriaceae bacterium
TCGCAAAGCGAACATCTCACATTGGGCCTCTGACTTGTGGAGGCTTGGGAAGCCAACCCCTGTCTGGTACTGCCATGCGAAAAGCTGGCCCAAAGCCTGCTATTGGTTGCCGTCTGTTATGCGGATTTAATCCATTTGGGGCGGCCTGGTCCTTCCCACAAAACGTCGTCTATCCTTTCACTGTTTATGTTGCCCGCTGATGTCAGAAAAGTATATTTGCTTCCATCATGTTCACATAAAACATCTTTTATTTCTGAGCCGTCACTGAGAATGACAGTTACACGCCAAAATAACATTCCACTTTCGGGAAAGGCGGCGATTTTTGTTGCCAAGCGTTGTTTTAATTTCTCTGGGTTCATATATCATTATTTTCAATAACTTTGTGGTATTATCTCGGTAGCACCTCCCGGCAGTCCGGTTCCTGTTGGAAACAGCGAACTCCCTTGAGGCAAGATCACGGGTTGAACTGTGCCAATTTTAACCTGTGAACCTGCTGGTATCACGCTCGTACTTTTAAAGAAATTTGCTCCCGGTGCAGGATGCGCTCCCGAAAATAATCCCAATCGTGAAATGGTCTGTGCTGGTGTTTGTAAATACGCCGCCTCAGCGGTCGTCGTTGCATATGAACCGACGGAAATTTGTGAAGCTTGGGCTGTCTTAGCAAAACGAGTGAGGTCTATCGGTGCGGCAGTAGTAACGATTGGCGCATCGGCGGCAGCAACATTAGGGATCGCTTGCCCTTCTGGACTTACGAAGAATGTTGTTCGTGGCACTGCTGCCTTTCCAAGTAAACCTTGTGCGTTTTCAGGCAAGAGCGCCAACGGCTGGCTTGGCGCAGGTAAAAGCAATTGTTGTTGTTTTACGGCAGCTTGTTCCCCGGCAATGGTCGTGGCGCTTGCTTCGCTGGTTAAAGTTGATTCAATGGTTCCGACGCGTCCGGCTGCGCTCCCCGGAACAAAAATCGTGGCCGCCGTAGCGATTTTTGTAAATGGGGAATTGAGATTGTAATATCCCTGTCTGGCGTATGGGGACAGGTAGCCTTGGTATTGATTCGCCTGGGCGTAAAATGTGCTGGGATCGCCACCGGTTAGCTGTTGCGCTATTCCGAGCGATTCATGCATTAGGTATCCGGTCCCGGCAAAGACGTTGACGATTTGGTCATCTATGAAGGCAGCGGCGGTGGTCGCCTGCCGCCCGGCGGTTTGCATTGTTTGTGCCGTCATCAGGCCATCCGGGTCAGTGAAATTAACCGGATCACCCGCGCAGAAGCTTTGGCCATTGGGATCGCCCGCATTCCAAAACGGGTCATACGAGAGCCATTGACCGGAAACCGGGTCATAGTCACGCATTCCGAGGTGGTAATAACCCGTCACGTCCACTTCGTGTCCCCGCCAGACAGACGACTTCTGAAAATCCACCCCGTTGCCGAACGCCACCGGGCGATAGCCGGGCACTGACCCATGGGCAGTTTGGCGAGCCAGCGTCCAGGAAGGGATGCCATTGGTCACTTCCGCCAGCACGTTGCCGCGTGCGTCACAGATGTTGGGGTTGAACGTGTTTTGGTACGGTGACACGCCCTCAAATCCTCCGATGCCATTCAGCCCGCCATAGGTGCCGTCCAAATCCGGCCCATAGAGTTTCCAAACGGTCTGAATGCTGGGAGAGGTTCCCGGTTGCATAAATTCCTGTTGCGGCGCGGCATTGAGCGTCACGCCCAATTCCAGAAATTCCACCTGCGGATCAAAATACGAATCAAGCACCTGCGGCGGAACGGTTGACGGCACGCCGTTTGAGACGAGCGTGGTGATGGTGGCAATCCGCCGGTTCAGCCCGTCATAAACCGCCGACCAGTTGAACCCGTAATTGTTGGTGTTGCGTTCCATCACCTCGCGCAACCGGCCTTTGGCATCCCACGAAAGGGCCTGGGTGCGGTTGGTCGCGCCGCTGGCGTTGCGATACACCCGGTTGGTGATGTTCCCGCCCCCGTCGAACGTGTCGGCGGTGACTTGATAGGGAATGTCGTTGGTGAACGTGTTGGTGGCGTAAGCGGTGTAAAAGCCGCTGGGATGCAGGGCGCTGACCTCCAATTGATGCGCTCCCGGCGAGAGTTCCAGGAAGGTCCGCCATTGCATGGCGTTGGTGCCAACATCCAATATTTGAATGGGCTGGCTGTCCAGCCACGCCGACAGGGTGGACTGGCCGTTGACAAAGCCGTAGGCGAGCAGGCCGATGGCGTTGTTGGTCTCGGTGTTGATGCGCGAAAAGGCATCAGGAATGCCGCTCCACCACAAGCCAAAATTTGCGCCGACCGGTCCGGCGGTGGTCAAGGCTCCGGGACCGCCAGCGACGCCCCGATCATAGACAAACTGGTTGGTCCAGGTGGTGCCGGCATTGAGATTCAACTGCTCCTGGGTCACCCGGCGGCTCTGACTGGCATACGAGTAAATGCGGTTGTCAGTGAAATCCCCCCGCACGAGCGTATGGTTTGTCAGCAAGCCATCGCCCGACCACGCCAGCGTTTCGCCCAATTGCGAGAGGGCGTTCACCGTGGTGGCGATGGTCAACGGACGGCCTTCACCGTCCCGTGAAGTGATGCTGGTGAAGCGGTTGCCCACCGAACGGCTGGTCAACACCCCGGCGGTGTCATAAGTGTAAGCGCCGCTGCCCGTGGGATTGCTGGCATAGATCAGCGAGCCGTCGGCCTGCCAGCCGAAGCCGTAGCTGGCGGTGCCGATGTTCAAGAGGGTGCGCCGTCCGCTGGCATCCCAGTTCTGACTGGCGTTAGAGAAAACCGCGCCATTGGTCACGGACTCCGCCACCAACTGGCCGTAGGGGTCAAAGGCGCGTTGCACGGTGGTGGTTGGGCCGGTGTTGGTGCTGGCAAACTGTTCGGAGTGGCTGCGGGTGCTTGCCACCAGCAGCCACAGCAGAATGACGCGCCAGATCATGTGTGGGAAATTCTATCGCTTGAGGCAG
>CAZUBG010000342.1:0-2933 GCA_964618545.1 uncultured Bifidobacteriaceae bacterium
ATCGTAGCCGACGGTCTCGAACACCTGCGGATGCACCATGCCGCAGCCGGCGATTTCCAGCCAGTCCTTGCCCATTTTCTTGACCAGGGCGTTGGTGAAATCAATTTCGCAGCTCGGTTCGGTGTAACTGAAATAGTGCGGGCGGAACCGGATTTTCACGTCGTCGCCCATGAGTTCGCGGAAGACGAATTCCACGGTGCCCTTGAGGTCGCCGACGGTGACGTTTTGGTCCACATAGAGGCCCTCGATCTGGTTGAAGGTGGGGTTGTGGGTGGCGTCGGCGTTGTCGCGGCGGTACACGCGGCCGGGCACGATGATGCGGACGGGCGGCGGCTGCGTTTTCATCACCCGGATTTGCACGGAGCTGGTGTGGGTGCGCAGGAGGGGACGCTGGGCGGCGGCCACATAGAAGGTGTCCTGGGCATCACGCGCGGGGTGGTCGGCGGGGGTGTTGAGGGCGTCAAAACAATGATACTCGTCCTCGATCTCGGGGCCGTCGGCGACGGCAAAGCCGATTTTGCGAAAGGCGCGGACGATGTCATCGGTCACCTGGGTGAGGGGATGGAGTTTGCCGAGGGCGCGGCGGCGGCCGGGGAGGGTGAAATCGGTGGGCTCCTTGGGGAGGGCGGCGGCGAGTTCGAGTTGTTCGCGGCGGGCGGCGAGGGCGGCTTCAATTTGGATTTTGGCGGCGTTGATGAGCTTGCCGGCGGCGGGCTTCTGTTCCTTGGGCAGGGTGCCGAGCTGCTTCATCAGGGCGGTGAAACGGCCATTGGCGCCAATCCAGGCGCCCTTGGTTTGTTCGAGGTCGGCCAGACTGGGCGCGGCCGCGAGTTCGGCCAGCGCGGTTTGTTTCAACGGTTCAATGTCATCAAGGAGCGGCATAATTGAAGCTTCAAGATAGAACAGCCGGGGCGGGGAATAAATGAAAAAACGGACGGACCGCAAGGAGCGGCAAAACGGCGGGGAAAAGTAAGGTGAGGTGATCTGGATGGCCGGGGTGGTCGGGGGTTGGCACGCAACCGCGGCAGAGAATTCTGCACCTGACACGGATCCGGGGCAAATGAATCCAGCCAGCCAATTCCCTTTCCCTTCCCGAACCCCAACGGGATTCCGGCCATCGGCGCCCGGGGCACAACCCCGTTGGGGTTGCGGGGACCCGCCACCCCGTTCCCAGGGCAGGCGCGGGGCGCCAGCCCTGGGCTTTGGGCCACAATCCCTTTGGGATTGCCAAACCGGTTGCCGATCCAATCCATGAAATGCGGAAAAGGTGCAGAGAGGACTGGCGCATCTACGGGACGCGGGGCTGGCCGTCTTCTGCTGATGCCCGACGGTGGGCTGTGATTCGGTCGCCCGGCCGATTGCCAATCGGCGCCACTGGTTCGGGCGCGTCCGACTCAGGCCAAACCCATGACAATGCGCTTGAAACAAGCCAACCGCCAGAAAGTCGAAAAATCTGGCGATGACGTTCACAAGACTCTTGGGTGGAATTCAAGACTCTAAAAACCGCACCAACTGAACAGGAGTTATGATAGCGACACCGAAGGGCTTCTCCAATACAAGCAAGTCGGGATCCTGAGCGGCGAGAAACTTGGCCCCTGCCGCCACCGCCGTCGCAACAAACAGGTTGTCATCGGGTCACGGCTGAGCTTGCCGCTCAAGCGTGCCGGCTCCACATATAAAGATTTTGCCGCAAGCCACGACAGCGCCCCGGAAGGTTGCGCGTCGGGGAACAGCTTCTCTCTAACTTGCGCTGTGATGGCGGCGTATTCTTCCATCATCACTGAATTGATCACCGTTGAAACCGCCGCCGGGCCAACCCTTGCAAAGCCCGTCGCGCGGTACTGCGGGGCCAAAAAATGGCTTCAACAACAACGTTTGTGTCAAAGACAACCGTCATGCCTGGCATTTATCCAGACGATGGCTTTCTATGAGTTTGCCAATATAAGCGCGATCTTTTGCGGTCGGCTCACCTTTGCCGCCTGAGGAATCAACCCCGGCAAAGGCAGCCCGCATCTTCTCCATGGCCTTGCTTTCACGTTCGTCGCGCAACAAACGCAACGCCTCGCACACGACATCACCAGCATCGCCAAATTCGCCAGACTTGACTTGGCTGCTGACGAAGTCTTCCAATGCCGATGGCAGTGGGACTTTCATTTTATCCGTTCCGTTTCAGCCCGCCACGGCGCCCTCGGTGGTGGCCGTGCCTTCAGCGGTGGCGGCCTGCTTGAAGACCAGCTTGTCGTTTTCCGCCGTGACGGTGATCAAATCGCCCTCGCGCAGGACGCCCTTGAGGATCTCCTCGGCCAGCGGATCTTCAAAAAAGCGCTCGACCGCCCGGCGCATCGGACGCGCGCCGTATTGCGGATCGTACCCTTTTTCCACCAGGAAATCCTTGGCCTTTTCGTCCAATTTCAAATGGAGGTTCTTGTGGCGCAGGCGTTCGATCACCTTGTCCACTTCCAGCGTCAGAATCGCGATCAAATCCGGCTTGGTGAACGGATGGAAGACAATGACGTCGTCCAAGCGGTTCAGAAATTCGGGACGAAACACGCGCTTGGATTCATCAATGATCTTTTCGCGCATCTTTTCGTAGCTGCCTTCGTTGGAAACGGTGGAGAATCCCATCGTGGACTGCTTTTTGATGGTGTCGGAACCCACGTTGGAGGTCATCAAAATGATGGCGTTGCGGAAATTAATGACGCGGCCCACGCTGTCCGTGAGCTTGCCCTCCTCCAGGATCTGCAGGAGCATGTTCCAGACATCCGGATGGGCCTTTTCGATTTCGTCGAAGAGCACCACGGAATAAGGATTGCGGCGGACTTTTTCGGTCAACTGGCCGCCTTCCTCATAACCCACGTAGCCGGGAGGCGAACCCACCAGGCGGGAGACGTTGAACTTCTCCATGTATTCGCTCATGTCGAGCTGGATGAGCG
>CAZUBG010000343.1:0-2927 GCA_964618545.1 uncultured Bifidobacteriaceae bacterium
CAAGGGGCCGAACCACGCTTTCAATGGCCAAGGCGGAATCAAGGCGGAACCCTCAGGCAGTGAAGTGGAGGCGGGCCGCGCACCGCATCAAGGCCCGACCCCGGCGCAAGTCTCCCATGCGCAAGAGGCGCATAACAACCATCTGGCGGCTCACGGAGCCGCGCGCGAATAACCAGTCCGTCGGCTAAAACCGTTTCCGTTCGCCGCCCCGAATCGGCGGACTGGCGGCCGCTGTTGCTGCGTTTTCCACCACCGGGGAGAATAACCCGGCCGTTTCTGTCTGGCCGGCGCCGGGGCAGCCGGACGGGTCCCTTCGAAGCCGCACCCCGCTCCCGTTACCTAGTAACGAAATATGCGCAAAAGTGTGAATGGTTCTTGACACAACTTAAACACCTCAACCCCAATGGTTTAACGGCTCTGTCAACCCAAATCCGCACGCCGGCTCGTTACTAGGTAACGAAACTCACCCCTGGATTTTTTTTCTCCGCGGCTCTTTCCGGGAGGGAGTGGGTGACCGGTCGGCGGGTGACCGGTCGGCGGGTGACCGGTCGGCGGGTGACCGGTCGGCGGGTGACCGGTCGGCGGGTGGACGGGCTGGGTGCCCGGGAGGGGCGGCAGCTTGCCCGCCTAAGCGGCGGAGGGCGGCCGCAGCATGGGACGCTCCCCCGGCGAGAGGGGGAATCTTCGACAGACTCCAGACCTTTCAATGATTCCACTCATCGAACGCCAGGAGGTCAACGACAAGTGCGGCAAACGCCAGTTTGCCGCTACGCCGGCATTACCGGACGAAATGGCCGTGATGGCCGTGATGGTCGGATGATCGCAGGCAAGAGCGGCGCAGGACGACGGCAGTACGGGGCGCTCGTCCGGTGGCGGGAGCCGGTTTTTACGTTTTTTTAACGTCCCGGGTGCTGATTTTGATTATACGTTTTCCGCCGGGGGATTCATAGTCAGTCCATGAACGTGAATGAAATGGTTCAGATTGGAGTTTACTTTGGATTACTGATCGCGCTGACGCCGCTGTTGGGCGGTTACATGGCGCGGGTGTTCAAAGGCGAGCGGACGTGGCTCTCCCCGTTGTTAACCCCGGTGGAAAGGCTGGTGTACAAGCTGGGGGGCACGGCGCCGGACGAGGAGATGTCGTGGCGGCGCTATTTCTGGGCGGTGTTCATTTTCAACGTGCTGGGGATTCTCTCGCTGATGGCGCTGCAAATGGCGCAGGCGCATCTGCCGCTGAATCCGCAGCAGTTCCCGAACGTGTCGTGGGCGCTGGCGCTGAACACGGCGATCAGTTTCATCACGAACACGAACTGGCAGGCGTACTCGGGGGAAAACACGATGAGTTATTTCACGCAGATGACGGGGCTGGCGGTGCATAACTTTTTGAGCGCGGCCTCGGGCATCGGCGTGCTGCTGGCGGTCACGCGCGGTCTGAGCCGGGCTTCGATCAAATCGCTGGGCAATTTCTGGGTGGATATCACGCGCTGCACGCTTTACATCATGCTGCCCCTCTCGGTGATCCTGGCCCTCGCGCTGGCCGGCCAGGGGGTGGTGCAGAATTTCAAGGCGTATCCTTCGGCGGCCCTGGTGGAACCGTACACGACGCAGGTGCCGAAGACGGATGACAAGGGCAGCGCGGTGAACGGCCCGGACGGCAAGCCGGTGATGGTGGATCAAAAGGTGGACACGCAGAGCGTGCCGGAGGGTCCGGCGGCTTCGCAGATTGCGATCAAGCATCTGGGGACCAATGGCGGCGGCTTCTTCGGTCAGAACAGCGCGCACCCGTTTGAGAATCCGACGCCGCTGAGCAATTTCCTGGAGATGTTCGGGCTGCTCATCATTCCGGCCGGGCTGGTGTACATGTTTGGGGTGCTGGTGGGGAACAAGCGGCATGCGTGGTGTTTGTTCGGGGTGATGCTGGCGCTGCTGCTGGGGGAATTTGGCACGGCCTGGTGGGCGGAGTCGCAGCCGAATCCGGTCACGGCGAATGTGCTGCCGCAGATGGAGGGCAAGGAGCAGCGGTTTGGGGTGATGAACAGCATGTTGTTCGCGTGTGCCACCACCGGCACGTCCTGCGGGGCGGTCAATTCAATGCACGACAGTTTCATGCCGCTGGCGGGATTGATGCCGCTCTGGAACCTGATGCTGGGCTGCATTGTCTTCGGCGGGGTGGGCGCGGGGTTGTATGGGATTTTGATGCACGTGCTGCTGGTGGTGTTCATCGCCGGGCTGATGGTGGGGCGGACGCCGGAATATTTGGGCAAAAAAATCCAGGCCTGGGAGGCGACGTGGGCGGTGATCGCCATCCTGATCCCGAATTCGCTGATCCTGCTCGGCTCGGCGTGGGCGAGCCACAGCGCGGCCGGGCTGGCGGGGCTGGGGAACCAGGGACCGCACGGCCTGAGTGAGATTTTTTACGGGTACGCGTCGTGCGCCAACAACAACGGGAGCGCGTTTGCCGGGCTGTCGGCGAACTCGCTGTTCTACAATCTGACGCTGGGGGCGACGATGTTTCTGGGGCGCTTTGGGGTGATGTTCGCGGTGCTGGCGATTGCGGGCGGCCTGGCGGCCAAAAAGACGGTGCCGGCCTCGCCGGGCACGTTCCCGGTGGACGGCCTGACGTTTGCGGCGGTGCTGCTGGGCATCATCACGATCGTGGGGGCGCTGACGTTTTTCCCGGCGCTGTGCCTGGGCCCGATTGTGGAGCACGGGCTGATGCTGCTGGGCCGCACTTTTTAATCCTTAG
The DNA here is from genome assembly GCA_964618545.1 of uncultured Bifidobacteriaceae bacterium. Taxonomy (GTDB): domain Bacteria; phylum Verrucomicrobiota; class Verrucomicrobiia; order Limisphaerales; family UBA11358; genus UBA11358. The sequence goes on from CAZUBG010000343.1 coordinate 2,747, forward strand.
TCGAACCTGATTTTTATGAACACCAAATTCACGGTCAGCTATGTCGCCCTGGCCCGCCAGGCGATACCGGACGCGTTCAAGAAACTCAACCCGCGCGACCAGGTGAAGAACCTGGTGATGCTGGTGGTGTATATTGGCGCCCTCATCACCACGGTGTTTTTGTTTCTGCCGCACCAGTTCA
>CAZUBG010000344.1:0-2887 GCA_964618545.1 uncultured Bifidobacteriaceae bacterium
TTCATAATGGTGGATTCGGTTAGGTGTTGCTGTTTACGGTGTTAAAAAATGGTCGCACGGGGGACCATCGGGGCATGGTCACTTCCTTGCCCGTCCATTTTTCAAAAAGAATACCTGTACGGGGTAGGGGTGTACCCATATCGTATATGGCTTATATTTGTATCGGTTATGGTGGCTGTCATGGCCGCCCCTTTTCCGCCGTCTGGCCGGCCGCCAGGGCGTTGCAACGGGGTGCCAGGGCATCGCATGGCCGGCCGGGTGCCCGGAGTCCTGCTGGGTCCGGGTCGCACGTCTGGCAAAGGATAAGCCGTGCCAGCGCCAGGGCATTGGCTTCGCTGGTGTCCGGCAGGGTCAGTTCAAGCGGACGGCCGCACTTGGGGCAGGTGAGGGAGAGGATCATACTTGGTTAAAATCAATGACCGTGCTGACCTCATAAAGTCGGTTGTATATTGACATACCAACTTGCCGCGAATCTTCACCCTTGGATTTGCCGCCAAACAAATTTATAAATTCCCGCTTCCGCCTGGTGTTCATGGTGATCATCAAGGGTAGTTCCTGCCAACGTGTGCGGCGCTCAACGATTTTGAAAAGCGCGGTCGCCACAGTCGGGGTGATGTTGGCCTTGTCCTAATCGTCAATAAACACAAGCTCGTAATCCAAAAGTTCGCTGATAAATTCGTTGTGGTTGCCTGCTCTGACCAAGGCGGGAATTTCCTCCAGCTCTTCCCAAGTGACGATGCGACACGATTCGATTTCATCGGCCCGGATCATAGACTCGATCTTGTGGTAAATCGCCGTCGTCTTCCCGGTGTAGCTGTCCCCCACGGCAATCAGTGAATCGCTGCCGCCACCATTCCAGTCTTGGACGGATGCGTATTGGTTTGGCCGTGGCGGGTTGCCAGTTGATTTTTCGCAGTAGAATTCATAGCCACCGTTTTCAGACCGGAATCTTTCCCAGTTACGGTTGATCCTGGCCAAATTTTTAGCCTTAGCCTCGCACACCTCGCACTGTGTTGGAAACGGCTCGTTTCCCTCTGCGAGATTCCCATATAGATGCAATGTGTAATACTCGATAGGCTGCCCGCAATCCGCGCATTTTGCTTGCGTCTTGCTGGCACGAATTTTTGAAATTGCATCAACAAGCACCTTAGATGCTCGCTTTAGACTCTCTGGATCGCTTTCTATGTGTATATCGTACTGCTCAAGCTTCCCCTCAATTTCCTTGTTTGTGAGATGTCTAGTCATCGAGTCCTTTCCTGATCCATGAGGGACCGCTGCTTGGCGGCTGCGCCTCAAGCGCAGAGCCGCCAAGCGAAGCGGTTTCTGGCTTGTTTTCTTTTTTAACCCCCGTATGGGGGTTTCTTTCGGAAGCTTGGATTAATGGTGTGCCACCTCCGTTTCGTCTGCCAGACGTAGCGGCATTGTGTCTGCCAGACGAAACACCGTTTGGTGTGCCAGACACAACGCGGATAGGTCTGCATGAAAGTAGTGTATAAACGTGCGGTGGTTGTTTCACTTCCCCTTTGCCGCGCGGGCGGCGCTCAATTGAAATGACCTTTGCCTTGCTTTCGAGCGCATCTAGGATGGCGGCGGTTTTGGGATAGGATAGCCGGGCCAGGCCGGCAATCTTCTGCACTGATTCCTCAAGGCGCGGATTATTGGATTGCTTTGACGAGAGCCGGGCCAGGGCAATATACACCCCCATTCCGAAGGCTGCTTCTGTGGCCCCAAGCTCATTCACTATACGCTCGGCGGCCAGTGAGGCAATCCAGACAAACCGGCCTTCCGATGAAGGCTTGCCGCGCGGGAATGGTGGTTGTGCGCCGTCGTTCAAAATTCGGCCCTTCCCTTCGGTTTTCGCCCGGACAGGCGGACGCGGTAACGGCCCTGCCGGCGGATCATTGCTTCGACACGGCGTATATCACTGCCGCTGGCCCGTGAACGTCGCATAAAAAAACGGCTCATTGGGCGGCCTTTTTTAACAGGTGGGCTTTGACCTGATCAACGTCAAAGAATACCAATCGCCCGATGCGGACGTGTGGAAACTTCCGCTGGTTGGTGCGCAACCATCGCAGTGACGGACGGCTGGCGGGTGGAAAGAGTGCTTCCAGCAATCGCGGGGCGTCAACTAACCCGCGCTGCCCTTCGTTTATTGTAGATGTATCATTAATCATTTACCCACATTAAGGCAGATTCCTTAACTGGGTAGATGACCACTAAGCCTTGGAAATTTTCTTAACGGTCGCCCGCCACCGTTTAAGAATTTTTTGGGCTCCGCGCTTTGTGCTATCCAGTCGTTTCGTCTTCGTCCGCTCAAATCTCTCCTTACCAGCGGCGTCTTTCGGCTCCGGTGCTTTGGACATTGATTCAGCAACGGTTTCCTTGACAACCTGCGACACCGTGGGGTGTGGCGGATAGCCTTCCACTGGCTGCGCTGGTTCAATGGTTTTTAGGAGCGCCCATCTGTGTTTATCGAGTGGTATACGTGCGGGCAATGATGGATGCTTCATCTCTTTGGCGAGTGTTGCCACCTGTTTGAAATCACCAGCCAAAAAGGCATCACGGATGAAATTAGAGCTGGCCTGCACGGCATATTTGAAACGTTCATCGTAGTAGGGCGGCCGTTTTTCTGGATGGTCTCGCCAGTATACAACAAGCTTCCAATCTTGCACCAAAAGCTGAACCTTTGTTGAATGCTCCGCGCGGCCCCGTGCCAAAATACTTTGCTTCTCTGTGTGCGTTTTTGCGCCCGCAATCCGGCTGTCAATGGTGTTGCGGTGTTGCTTGGATTTTTTCACTTTGACACCTCCGGTTCAATTGCAAACCATTCCACCGCCGCCGCCGGGCGCATTCGCTTCAAATAGTTTGTGCGGATGACCTGCGGGCT
>CAZUBG010000345.1:0-2885 GCA_964618545.1 uncultured Bifidobacteriaceae bacterium
CGGCGGCGAGCCGATCGAGATCGGCCTTGGAAAGTTTGAGGCCCTCGGCCTCCCATTCGGCGGAGACGGACAGCCAGTCAATGCCGCTGCCTTTGACCACCAGGTGCGGTTTGATCTGGCGTGGCTGGAGGAACAAGCGGTGGAAGGCGGGATTGCCCAGGAATTCCGCCACCGCCGGCCTCTGATCCCAGGCGGCGGCCAGGGCGCCGAGAAAATTTTCATTGGCGTCGCCAATCCACAGGCCCGGTTCCGGGGTGAACCAGTCCAACCGGCGCAGCCACTGGGTGGCGGGGTCCAGGCGGGGATCGTCGAGGATTTCCGGTTTGTCACCGGGACGCTTCTGCGGTTCGTTGGGCACCCATTCGTAGCCGTTCCAAAACCACATGCTGTGGTTGCGGTCACTCCGGGCCACCAGTCGCAGCCGCACGGTGTCATCCAGCAGTTCAAAAACAAACTGGGGCGCCGCCGGGTGCGCGACACACAGGGATTCCCAGTCCTGGCCGTGATTCGACTGGGACTTTCGCAAATGCAGCAGCAGGCGGTGGCTCAGCTTGCGCACCGGCACCGAGGGTTTGGCGGCCAGATACTTGAGCACCCGGGCCGGCGGCGAATTGCGCAGCAGGTAAAATTCCTGACCGACCAGGGCCAGCGGGGGCTGCTGGTTGAAAAATTTTGCCTCCGCCACCAGATGATGCCGGCCATCGGGCAAAACAATCTGGTGGGTGAAATTCAGTTCCTGGGCCACCGTTTCCAGATGCGGGGTCAGACTGACCACCTGGCCGTGAAATTGCAGCGGAACGCCCGGGGTGGCGGATTCCAGCCGGCGGGTGTGGCCCCAGCGCGCCAGCCACAGCAGCAGTTCGGTGTCGGTCAGCACCAGGGTGTCCGAACCGTCCTGGCGGTTGCGGTGGGTTTCCGAAAGCCATTGAACGAACTCCCAATCGGCGGGTGGAAACAATTCCTGCTCATGGGTGGCGCGGACGACCAGGTCAATCAACTCGCGCAGGGTGCGGATTTTTTCCCCGGTGCGCGGGCGCGACAGGAGGAACTGCACGGCCAGCCGGTAACGCGAAGGTTCGTCGGCATCCGGTTCGGGCCGCCCGACCACGCGCAGCGTGGCGCGCGGGACATCGAGCAGCGGCAGGGTCGGCGGGGCGATCCAATGCTCGAGTTCCCTGACCAGATTCTCCTCCTGTTCGGTCTCCTCGGCCCGGGCAAACCGGTCCGGGCTGGCGTGGGCCAGCAATTCCGGCGGCACCGACCGTTTGGCGCGCAAAAACAGAAAGGCCAGTTCTTCCAGCCGGGCCTTGCCCTGGGCATTGAGCAGACGCGGCCACCAGTTGGTGTCCGGGAAATCCTTGCGGGAGAGCAGGATTTTTTCAAAGTAATCCTCGAGCAGCAGCCAGGACCGCTGGGAATCCGGGCAGGTGGCAAAACTGCGCAGCAGCTCCTCACGCTCACTGACCGTGGCTTTGGAGTCGGAGAGTTCGCGGCGCAGGTCCGCAAAAGCCCCGTACGTTTGCGACAGCACCTTGTGGTGCGCATCGTATTTTGTCGTGCCCGCCCGCGGGCCGTTTCCATTTCTCAAAGAAATTTTCGGCATCTGAACAATACAGGCTTATCATTTCCTCATATGCTGCCGCGCCGGTCAATCAGAAACGCAAAGAAAAATGTCCGTCATTCCTGCGGTGTGATTGACGCGAGGCCGGTTTATGCTATATTTTCGGCCTTTTATGAACCAAACACCTCATGTGGCGGTGGTTGGCGCGACGGGCGCCGTCGGCCTTGAAATGATCAAGACGCTGGAAAAAAGACATTTTCCGGTGGGCAAACTGACCCTGCTGGCTTCGGCCCGGTCGGCCGGCAAAGCCTTGAAGTTTAAGGGCCAGGACATCCTCGTCCGGGAATTGACGAAGGATTCGTTTGCCGGGGCGGACATCGCGCTCTTCAGCGCCGGGGGTTCCATTTCCAAGGAATTCGCCCCGCTGGCCGCCAAGGCCGGCTGCGTGGTGGTGGATAATTCCAGCGCCTTCCGGCAGGACGAAAAGGTCCCGCTGGTGATCCCGGAAATCAACGCCTCCGATGTGAAATGGCACAAGGGCATCATCGCCAATCCCAATTGCACGACTGCCATCACGCTGATGGCGTTGTTCCCGCTGCACCATGCCTTCACCGTCAAGCGCATCTTTGCCTCCAGCTACCAGGCCGTCTCCGGCACCGGGGCCAAGGCCATTGAGGAGTTGCGCCGGCAGGTGGACCAGATTGTCCATGGCCAGCCGGTCACCCGGGAGGTTTATCCGCACCAGATCGCCTTCAACGTCCTGCCGCAGGTGGACACCTTTCTGCCGACGGGCTACACCAAGGAGGAGATGAAGATGGAGAACGAAGGGCGCAAGATCATGCATCACCCGGCGTTTCGCGCCAGCGTGACCTGCGTGCGCGTGCCGGTGTATCGTTCGCATTCGGTGGCCGTCAGCGCGGAATTTGAGAAACCCGTGACCGTGGAGAGCGCGCGCGCCGTGCTGAAAAAGGCCCCCGGTCTGGACGTGGTGGACGAGCCGGAGAATAAAAAGTATCCCATGCCGCTCTTCACCTCCGAAAAATACAACTGCGAAGTGGGCCGCATCCGGATGGACTGCGCCTTGGAGAACGGCCTGTGTTTCTGGGTCAGCGGCGATCAACTGCTCAAGGGCGCGGCCCTCAACGCCGTCCAAATCGCGGAAGTGCTGCTGAAGTAACGCGGCACAACAACTTAATCCGGCAGGGCGGGGTTGCGGCACCGCCCTGACATGGTTTTTGCCGCCACATCCAATAAGGCATCACGAAAAAACGTAACTGTTCAGGTCGTTTCAGTTAACTGACAGTTATTTTTATGGGAGGAGGCG
>CAZUBG010000346.1:0-2867 GCA_964618545.1 uncultured Bifidobacteriaceae bacterium
ATCGCGAGCGGGCGGAGCAATGGTTCCGGCTGATGAAAACACGCCTGCAGACGCGGGTGGAGGGGAAGTATTTTGTCTGGAACTACTGGGAACCCGGCGGTCCCTGGGATCACAAGCCCGACGGCTCGCCGCTGCACTGGGTGGGGGTCCACCCAAACGGCGGTTACTACGGCATTGACGTCGAGGGCATCGTGGCGGCTTACGAGCACGGACTCGTCTTCGCGAAAGAGGACCTGGACCGGCTCATCGCCACCAACCGCGACTTCATGTGGAACCAGCAGATTTCAGGCGCGAAGTTTCAGCGGATTGACGGCGGCGAGCCGGATGCGCGCTGGAAGGACTCGCCCGGCGTGTTGTGGACGGCGCTGGTGCCATATGATGAAACGTTGCGGAAGATTTTCCTGGCCAACCACAATCCCGCCGGCTGGGACGGCCTGGCGAAAACGCCGTGGTTCCTGGCGCGGGCGCAGGGCGGGGGCACCGGGCTTTGAGCCCGTTTAGCGGACCTTCCCTTAAACCTGAAAACCGACGGTTGCAGTTGGACCTTTGGAGTGCGCCGGCAAAGCGCAGCGGCGACGGCGCCTTCGTGCGGGGCTGAGCGTCCCCGTCTAAAGCGGTGTCGTTCCTGCGGCTGCGGGATTGCCACCGCCCTTGCCTGGCTCTTGCCCGCATTCGTTAATGACTTCAAAGCCAGCCGGAACGGCAGGTGAAATCTTCATTGCCATGTTTTGCCACAACTTCAATGAGCCGTCGGATGAGTCCGCGCGTGTCGGTTTGGCGGAGCTTTTTGCTGTCGGCATAAATCACCCCGGCAAAGGTTTTGCCCGCGGCAATCCGGGCCTTGGTGTGTCCCGGCATGGTGTTGACGTCGCGGGTCACGAGCACCCGGTTTTCCGCGTCCAACAATTCCAGCAACACCTCGTCGGGCAGCGCCGCCCAATCGGTTTCATGGATGCTTTTGACATCCAAATCCGGGAATCGGCGCTTCAAGGCCGCCGCCGCCTCCGGCGGCAGGTGGACATCCAGCAGCAGCTTGATTTTCACAACAGCTCCAACCCGGGCAGAAACTCCTTCATCCCCGCAAAATCGCGGTGGGCATGGAGGGCCTGACAATCCTTGATCTCCTCCGGGTAAGCGGCGGCATAGGCCAGCACCATTTTCACCAGTCCGGCGGGTTTGCGGATGCGCTCGGCGGCGGCTTCAATGTTCCCGTTCAACTCATGGACGAGGGTGGCGATCATCCAGACCGGCCAGCGGCTGCCGACCAAATAAGCCACCCGGCCGGGCGAACCGTTGCGAAACTCCACCGCCGGAAACTGGCTGCGCCGCACCCCCTCGGAAATGTAAGCGGCCGCCGCCGTGCCAGAAGGGATGCCCTTCATCCGGGCATCGGCGTCCAGGCCGCCTTTTTCCCGCGCGGTGAGGCGCACGGACACCGTGGCTTCTTTTGTCATGGTTGCCATACAAAGAATACATTCGCACACGCACCCCGGACGGGCAAGCAGGTTTTATCCCGAACTTCGAAACAAGAATGGGAGCGCGCCCGCCCCGGGTGCAGTTTTCCGCGCCCTCGCGGAAAACCTCGTGCGCACTGAATAGTCCGCGACTGGCGCGTGGGGCCGCACGTCCAAACTGCTGGCCGCGAGGGCGCGGCCAGCGACGCCCGGGGCGGGCGTGCTCCCCAACTACGGAATTCGGGTTTATACGTCCGTCCGGGTGAATCGGAGTTCCCCGTCAGTCCGCGCACGGCTCGAGCCGGGCGATGGCGGCCATGATTTCATCGGCCACCTGCTGGTAGATTTGCTTGAGCCGGGGCTTGTCACAGGTTTGGGCCTCGGCCCGCAGCGCGGCAAAATCCAGCGGCGCGCCGAACTTCACCACCACGCGGCGCGGGCGGGGGAATTTCATCCGCCGGCCATAGGCCTCGAAGCTGCCGAATACCCGCACCGGCACGACCGGGGCGGTGGATTTCACCACCGTCAGTCCCACGCCCGAACGGGCCGGCTGCAACCGGCCGTCCGTGGTCCGGGTGCCTTCGGGAAACAAGATGATGCCGCCGCCGGCGAGCAGGCGGTCGAGAATCGCCTTCAAACCGGCCGCGCCGCCGCCGTCGCGGTTCACGGGCACGGCGTTCCAGGAACGCAGCACGGCGCCCACCACCGGAAACCGGAACAGGCTCTCGCGGGCCAGATAATTGATGGGCCGGCCCAACGCCGCCCCGACCAGCGGCGGGTCCAGAAAGCTGGCGTGATTGGACGCCAGGATGACCCCGCCCGTGGTGGGCACGCGATCCGCGTTGAACACGCGCCAGCGGAAATAAACCGCGTAGAGCGCGCGGAAGAACATCCAGCCGAGGCGGTAGGAGAAGTTCATGCCGGAAGAAAAAAGGAGGGACAGGCATCCTGCGGGCACATCTTGACAACGTCCCCCAACTCCAGCGGAGCGCGGCTGTGTCTGCAAGACCAGCCGCAGCAGGTCCGACGGCAAAAAGGAGGGCATGAGTTGCCAACCCACCTGGGTTTGACCTCCGTGCGTGCTGCGGCTGGGCTGCGCCACAGCCGCGCTCCGGGACCGTGCGTGGGGGCGCCCGCATCCTGCCGGTCTCTTCTGTTGGGATTGACCGGCTGGGAGCCTGTCCCACTTTTGCATTCCTTTTGTTCTTTTGCGGTCATGCCCATTCCCTTGGCTGGGTCACGCCTTCGCTAAGCGGGCGCGGATGTCCGCCAGCAGCAGGGCGCTGGTTTGCTCGGCGGTGAGGTGGGAGTTGTTGATGACCCGGGCGCCCAGGGCCACCATCAGCGGCGCGGTGGCGCGCTGGCTGTCGCGCTGGTCCCGCGCGGCCAGATTTTCCACCACCCCGTCGGCCG
>CAZUBG010000347.1:0-2821 GCA_964618545.1 uncultured Bifidobacteriaceae bacterium
CCCAAGGCGTCTTGAAAGGAGGTTTCCCGAGACTGGGCATCATAGGTGTATTGCTGCTGGCCGCCCGCCGGGTCCACCTCCAGCGTGGCATAGCCGGACGCATATACCTGCCAAGTTTTATTTGTGAGGCCCTGCGTCAACTGGGTGGTGATGTGGCCATAGGCGTCATAGGAATTGGTGACCACCAGCCGGGTCAGAGCATCGTAGGTGGCAATCACTTGATGATTGGTGTCATAGGCGTAAGTGCTGGTTTTGCCCTCGGCGTCGGTGAAGGAGGTCAAATCCGCACCGGTGTAGCCGTAGGAAACCGAGCGGCCGGTGCTGTCGCAAACAGAAGTCAGATTGGCGCCGGTGTAGGTGAAGGTGAGGGTGCGGTTCTTCCAATCGGTCACGGTATGCACCCAATTGCTCGCATTGTAAGTCAGATTCAGCGATGGACCATAGGGATCAACGACGCTGGCGAGCAAACCGTTGGTGCCGAATTGGAAGGTGCGGCCATGCCGTTCCGAAAGCCAATACGCGCCGTTGGTCCGAATGAGCGTCATTGTGCAATTGGCCGGCGGGGTGTAGGAACCATTCGGCTGCTTCACAAACTCGAGGGTGTCCTTGCCCAGAGTGACGGACACGGCGTTATTGATGAGCTGGTCAATGCCCCATTTGGCGATCAGCGCGGTGGTCACCCAGCTTTGGGGGGACGGTTGGCTGCTGTTGTAAATATCGGATGCCGCCCGCACGGCCACCAGCATGGGGGCCATCTGTTGTGGAGTGGTGTTGCCCAGACCGGCGAGCGCGTCACTCGTTGGAACAGCCGTGCAATAATAACTGTGCAGCCAGCCGGGGGCCATGCCAACGGGATTGGAATTCCGGCGGGCCGATGAATAATAGCGTCCCAGATTGATTCCGCGTGGCTCGGTCTGGCCCAGGGCGAGGTCGGTGGCCGTGATTTGAAAACTGCCGTCCACCAGGTTGACCGGATCGGCTCCGGTGGGAGTGGGCAGGGAGACGGTGGCCGGCTGCGGGTTGAAATAGACGGGCTGACTTTGATCCGTGGTGGCGATGTAAACCGGGCTGGGATCGGCCGTGGGGTCGCTGACGTAACCCCCGTTGTAACCGCCGCCGATGATCATTTTGCTGACTTGCACGGAATTGGGCTGGCCTTGGTAAGCGACATAGCCCGACCCCGCCCAACTGTTGGCCCCGGCAATTGGGATGGAGCCGTTCTGCGGCAGCAGCAGGTAGTAACCCTGGTTGATGTAGTTGGTGTAAAGGCTGCTGGTATTATAATTGGTGAGGTTCCCGTAAACGTCCGCGCCGGCGGTCCAGTTGGTGGCTGTGGCCAGATAAATTTTTTGGCCATTGGTGTTGGCCAGTTCCAGCAGCTTGACGGTGGAGGCCCCCACCAGGTTGCTGTTTTGCAGTTGCTCAATGATGCCATGCTCCATGGCACTGTCAAAGTAGGAGGCGATTTGGAACGCTTGGTTTTCCTCGTAGAGGCCGCCGGCCGTCGTCGAATTATTCGCCACGATGGGAATGAACTGCTCGTAAACATCAATATAATAGCCTTTGCCGGTTTCCAGGGCCATCCGGCCCAGCCGATGGACGAAATGATCAATGGTGGCGGTCTGCCCGGCGAGCAATTCCTGGGCGAGTTCGGTTTGCGCCAGCCATCCCAGCCCCATGACGTTCAGTGTCTCCATGGTCACGGGTTGGGCCGAGTCGGGGTTGCCGTGTTCCCGGTAGGCGTCCAATTTTTGCTGCCGTTCCGTCAGCCAGGCGGAGCTGGCATCCAGACCGTAAAGCAAAACATAGGTGGCGTTGGTGCGCTGGTAGGGCTGGGAGGAGACGGATTGATCGTCTCCGGCGTAGCGGGCCGGTAAAAAGCCGGGGGTGCTGAAACTCCAGTTGGTGCCAAAAGGGTGCTGGATGCCGATGGTGGGGGTGAAGGTCGTGTTGGTGCCGGTGGTTTGAACGGAGGTGATCAGGTTGTCCTCCTGCCACAATTGGGCGACGCCGTTGGAAGTACACACGATGGAGAGGCGGCTGCCCGCCAGACCGGGGAGATAAAAGGAGCTGTTGGTGCCGGGCAGGTTGACGCTTAACACGGCCATCAGGCTGGTGGGGATATAAGTCCAAGTGGATACGGGCCATTGTCCATTCTGAGTTTGAACCGTGAAAGGGGTGGGCTGACCCAAGGGCAGGCCGGTGGTTGGAACCATGGACTGGCCGCCCGCGATCTGCGGCACTGTGGCATTGGGACAGGTGCTTTGCATGTAGCCCAGCAAATTTGAGTTGCAGGCGCCCAAGGCGGCACGCAGGTTGGCCTCATTCAGCCCTTGAACATAGTTGGTGGTCACCGTGCTGCCGGACAAAACGGCGGAGATCAAGGTGTTGGTGTTCAGTTGCATGGCGGCATCCAACCCGATCCCCACGACCGGCTGATTCACCTTGTAGGCCGGGTCCAGCGTGTAATTGGTGCCATTCACCGCCACCTGCACCCACACATGGTGAAAATACACGTCGTTGGTATCTGGACTTATATAGCCCGTCAGGGGATAACCATAATTATAATTGAGATTAAAGGCCAGTTGGTAGGCATTGTTCCAGTTCGTATTGGGCAGCATCGCGCCGACCCAGTGTTGATAATCCTGCTGGTTGGTGGCGGTGTAGGGGATGGAAATCATGCCGAATTGATAGGTGGGCGAGAAACCCGCCGACCGGAGCAGCGCCACCAGCAGGGCGCACTGGTCAAAGTCGTTGCCGCTGCGTTCCAACAGCGTCATCTCGGCCCCTTTGTGCGAGCCGAAATAGTGGACGTAACGAA
>CAZUBG010000348.1:0-2820 GCA_964618545.1 uncultured Bifidobacteriaceae bacterium
CCATCGCGTAGTGCGTCGTCGGCCCCACTTCCATCGGTTCCTTGGTGATGTCCAGATTGGCGAGTTGCATGAACTGATGGTACATGCTCGGCAATTTCTTTTTGATGTGCTCCGCCGAATTCGGGATTTTTTCCTTGATCCACGCGATGTCGAGGAACACGCCGCCGTGCGGGCTGCCCCGGCCGGCCTTGACTTCGCGGTTGATGCAGCGCGCAACATGGTCGCGGGTGAGCAATTCCGGGGGGCGGCGGGCGTTTTTGTCGCTCTGGGTGTAGCGCCAACCCTCCTCGGGATCGGTGGAGGTCTGGGATTTGTAATTGTCCGGGATGTCATCGTACATGAAGCGCTTGCCATCCTTGTTGCGCAGGACGCCGCCTTCACCACGGACGCTTTCGGTGACCAACAGGCCCATGACGCTGGGGGGCCAGACCATGCCGGTGGGGTGAAACTGAATGAATTCCATGTCCAGCAGTTCCGCGCCGGCATGATAGGCGAGGGAGACGCCGTCGCCGGTGCCCTCCCAGGAATTGCTCGTGATTTTGTAGGCCCGCCCCAGCCCGCCGGTGGACAGCACCACGGCTTTTGCCTTGAAGATTTTAAAACGCCCGCGTTCCCGATCGTAGCCGAAGGCACCGACGACGCGGTCGCCGTTTTTCAGCAGCGTGACAATGGTGTATTCCATGTGAACGCTGATACCCTGATGAATGCCGTGATCCTGGAGGGTGCGGATTAATTCGAGGCCGGTGCGGTCGCCGACATGCGCCAGGCGGGGATAACGGTGGCCGCCGAAATTGCGCTGGAGGATTTTGCCGTCCTTGGTGCGGTCAAAGACCGCGCCCCAGGCTTCGAGTTCATGCACGCGGGCGGGGGCCTCCTGGGCGTGCAGTTCGGCCATGCGCCAGTTGTTGACGTACTGGCCGCCGCGCATGGTGTCGGCGAAATGCACTTTCCAATTGTCCCGGTCATCCACGTTGCCCATGGCCGCCGCCATGCCGCCCTCGGCCATGACGGTGTGGGCTTTGCCAAGCAATGACTTGCAAACCAAGCCCACTTTTACTCCGGCCGCAGAGGCTTCAATCGCCGCGCGCAGTCCCGCACCGCCCGCGCCGATCACGAGCACGTCGTATTCAAAAGTTTCGTAATTGGTAGCCACAATTCAATCAGGTTGGTTAAAAAAAGCGGAAATCGTGCCAGATGCCCATGGAACAAAGGCGAATGTAAAGGTCGGTGAAACCCACCCAAAACAGGCTGATCCACGCCCACATCATGTGCCGCTTGTTAAGGCAGCCGACACAGGAATAGGCCTTGGCACAGGTGGGGGCCTTGGAGGGGGCATCCAGAAAACCACCGGTCAGATGCCGCAGGGAATGACAACCCAGGGTGTAGCTGGCCAGCAAAATGGCATTCAGAATCAAGACCAAACTGCCCACCGCCAGACCGAAATGCGCCTCTTTGGTCACTGGGTCCGCAAACCACAGGCTCTTCCAGGCATCATGGGAGAGGAGCACAATGAACACCAGCGCCAGATAGAGGAAATATCGGTGAACATTTTGGATGATCAGCGGGAAGAAACGTTCGCCCAAGTAGGATTTGCGGGGTTCACCCACGGCACAGTTGACCGGGTCGGCCCAAAAGGCCTTGTAGTAGGCACCGCGATAATAATAACAGGTGAAGCGGAAGCCGGCCGGAATCCACATGACCACAAAGCCCGGGGAAAAATGCGGCAGGAAGGCCGGCCACCAGGCCGGCGCGGCGGCACCGAGCCAGCTATGACCGCTGGTCCCCCAGATTTCCGGGGAGTAAAACGGCGAGAGATAGTCCCGGCCGCCGGAGTTGAGGAAGTAATGGTTTCCCTGGATGCCCGCCCAGGTCGAATAGACGATGAAGGCGAAGAAACCGAGGAACACCAAGAGGGGTTGAATCCACCACGCGTCTGGCCGGGTGGTTTGCCCAAATTTTCGTTGGAGCGGGAGCGAGTCAGCGTATGGCATAACTTTAACTAAAGTACTTATTAAAAAGACCAGCGTCAACGCGGGAGGAAAGATATAAGCGCACGTTCTAAGGCATTAACTTGTGCTTATGCCGTTTTTTGTTCTTGCGTTCGCTTAATTTGGCCGACCGACCATTCGTTCAGGCCCCGTTCCCCGGGCCCGGCGAGGGACAACCCCAGGCGGTCCAGGGCCTCGCCGATGAGGTACAACGAACCGGTGATGACGATGAACCCCTCATTTTCCACAGCTTTTAACGCCGCCGGCAAATCAGCGCACACGGTGACTTCGGCGGCGGGATGGGCGGCGCGAAAGGCGGCCGCCAGTTCCCGGGGGTCCGCCGTGCGCTTGCTGGCCACGGGCACGGTCAGAATCCGGGATGCCAGCGGGGCCAGCGTCCGGCAAATTTCCAGCCAGTTTTTGTCCCCGAGCGAGCCAAAAATGAAGGCGGGACTCTGACCGGCAAATTCCGTCTGGAGAGTCAGGCGGAGGACTTCGGCCCCGGCGGGGTTGTGGGCACCGTCCAGCAGGATTTTTGAGCCGCCCGGGTTGGAAATCAACTGCATCCGGCCCGGCCAATCAACCAGGTTCAGGCCGACGCGGAGATTTTCCGGGTCCACATGAATTTGCGTTTGCAACACCTCCACGGTGGCCTGAGCGAGAGCGGCGTTGATTTTTTGATGTCGTCCCATCAAAGGGAGCGAAAACGGCACCGGTTCGGCGGTCGGCGGGTGGATTTGAGTCAGGGGGGCCCAGTTTTTTTGGGCGGCGGCGGCGATGACTTCCAAGGCTTCCGGAGATTCGGTCGAGGTCAGGACCGGCACGCCGGGCT
>CAZUBG010000349.1:0-2813 GCA_964618545.1 uncultured Bifidobacteriaceae bacterium
GGCGCGTTGAAGCGGCGTGAACGCCGCGCCCCGAGGCGGAACCAGGTGCAACACTGCGCCGCTCATTCACGGTTCATGGGCAGGGCCAAGCTGCGCCAGGCGCAATTGCTCGTGCGAAAAACATTGGTTCATCCGGCCAAATCTTGATATAAGCGGGCATGGCACGGTGCGGACCAGGGCGTTCCGCAAGCCGTCCTGGCGCCGCCAACGCGGATGAAGCCCGGTGAGACGGGCCACCGTTCCGCCGGGGTCCGGACGGAAACAAATTTTACCATGAGCCGGTTTGTCAATTTGGAATTTGAAGACGGGTCCGGCCACGAGTTCCAGCCGGAACCCGGGGCGGTGGTCAAGGACGAGGCGTATTACCTTGCCGAGGCCCGGACGGCGTTTGGCGCCGGCCAGTTCGAGCCCGCGCTGCGTTATTTCTCCAAGGTGCTGGAATACAACCCCCAGAACACCGCCGCCTGGAGCGGCCAGGTGCGGATGCTCATCGAACTGGGCGAATGCCGCGAGGCGAAGCTCTGGGCGGACAAGGCGTTGGAGCGGTTCCCCACCGATCCCGAACTGCTCGCGGCCAAGGCCGTGGCGCTGGGGCGCGGCGGGGATTTGCAGGGCGCGCTCGCCTTTTCCGACGCGTCCATCGAGGAGCGCGGCGACACGCCCTATGTCTGGCTGGCGCGCGGGGACGTGCTGCTGGCGCGCGGCGAGAGCCGGGCGGATTACTGTTTTGAAAAAGCCCTGCTTCTGGCGCCCCGCGACTGGTTCACCGTCTGGCTGGCGGCGCGCATCCGGTTTTTCTACGAACAATTTGTGCTGGCGCTCAAGCTGTTGCAACAGGCGGTGGAGCTGAATCCCGCGAACTTCATGTTGTGGCTGGAGCGGGGCCGCTGCCAGCAGGCGGTCGGCCTGGCCGGCCCGGCGGAACTTTCCTTCGCCCAGGCGCGCCAGTTGAACCCGTCCGGCGCGGCCGCCTACCGCACCCAACACCGGATCGGACCGGTCGGGCTGCTGGCCCGGCTGCGGGGGAGATGGCGGGGGCTTTTTAAACGATGAGCACTGAAACTTTGAACCGGCTGTTGTCGGCGGTGAATGACTTTGACGCGTCGGACCTGCATCTGGTCGCCGGCGTCCCCCCGGCGTTCCGCGTCAACGGCGAAATCATCATCGCCGACGAGGACGCGCTCACCGAGGCGGAAATCACCGCCATGGCCGACAGCCTGATGAACGAGCCGCAACGGAAGAAGTTCGAGCAGGACTGGGAGCTCTGCATCTCCATTCTGCACAGCGTGGCCGGGCGGGTGCGCGTGACCTTTTACCGCCGCAACAACCACACGGAAATGAGCTTCCGCTTCTGCGGCGACGTGGTGTCCACCCGCCAGGAACTGGGCCTGCCGGAAAAGCTGGATGAACTGGCGCGCAAGCCCAACGGCCTGGTGCTGATCACCGGCCCGACCGGCGCGGGCAAGACCACCACGCTGAATTATCTCGTGGACCTCATCAACAGCGAACGCCGCTGCAAGATCGTCACCATTGAAGACCCCATTGAATTTGTCCACGCCAACAAGCGGGCCATCGTGGTGCAGCAGGAGGTGCTCACCGATGTGCGCTCCTTCAACCGCGCCCTGGTCCATGTCCTGCGGCAGGACCCCGATGTGATTGTGGTCGGCGAAATGCGCGATCACGAGGCCATTGCCACCGCGCTGACGGCGGCGGAAACCGGCCATCTGGTGCTGGCCACCATGCACTCGCCCAACGTCTCCCACGCGCTCGAGCGCGTCATCGGCGTCTTTGAAGGCAGCGCCCAGCGGCAGGTGGTGCTCCAGCTTGCCAACGCCCTGCAGGGGATCATCGCGCAGGACCTCCTGCCCTCGGCCGAGCGGATGCGCCGGGTGCTCGCCTACGAACTGCTCATTGCCACCGTCGCGGTGCGGAATTTGATCCGCGAAAACCAGTTGCACAACCTCGAAAACGTCATCCAGATGGGCCGCAAGGACGGCATGGTGCTCATGGACAACCAGCTCTACGACCTTTACTGCAAATGCGAAATCACCTACGACACCGCCATCAGCCGCGCCCGCCATCCCGACCGCATCACGCGGCAAAAAACCTGAGCCCCGGCGCGCGGCCCCCGGTGCCGCAGCCGGTCCGTCTGCCGGCCCATGCGGGAAGGTGACCCGGACCAAGCCCTTTCGTTTCTCCTCTCCCCTGGTATAGGGCGGTGCAACCGCGCCGCCCCCGGGTTTGTGACCGGCTTTCCGGATGCCCGACCGCCCCCGCCGCCGGCTTGAGAATTGTCTTTTCCGGTCAAAGACCGCCGCTCCGTCGCACTGGACTCCCTGCCTCCCTCCTCTTATCATCGCCGCCATGAAGACACGCTGGTTTGTTCTCTTTGGGACGCTGCTGGCCGCGTCCATGGCCGCGGCGCAGCCGGCCGGCCTGACCGCGCCAGGTTTGACCGGGGCGGACGCCTCCCCCACCCCGGCTTCCCCGCCCCAAACCGCCTTCTACGCCTTTGCGCCAACGCCGCCCATGGGTTGGAACAGCTACGACGCTTTCGGCGACACCGTCACCGAGGCGGAAGTGTCGGCCAACGCCGGCTACGTCAAGGAAAAGCTCCTGTCCCACGGCTGGAACTACATCGTCATTGACTTCCGTTGGTATGACCCCGAACCCCCCGGCAACGATCATCTCCTCAACCAGCTTCGCACCGGAGCCAAACTCCCCGCCGACGCTTTCGGGCGCCTGCTTCCGGCGGAAAACCGCTTTCCTTCCGGCGCGGGCGGCCTGGGCTTCAAGCCCCTCGCCGACCGGGT
>CAZUBG010000350.1:0-2808 GCA_964618545.1 uncultured Bifidobacteriaceae bacterium
CCGCTCCTACGGAGCTTGAATTGATTTTGGGATGGTGTGGCTACAAATATGGCAGTCCTACGGGCTTTTGGGGGTAAAAGATGAATTAAATGCCTTCGAGAGGAAAATGAGTTTTTCCCAGCCCAGCATTCGTCCGGTCGGGGAAAACCCAGCCAAACCACTTTTCCCCAAAAACGGAGCGAACTTCTTCCGTCGGAAATCAGCGGTTCAGGGGAACAGGCCGCGCTGCTTTTTGGCTTCGTACACGCGGCTGATGCCGACGCTCAGGGCGGCCGTGCGCATGGGGAGGTTTTGCTTGCGGCTGAGGTTCAAAATCCGGGTCCAGGAGGTTTCGAGGATGCGGAAGAGTTTGTCGGCGATCTCGGTCTCGGTCCAGAAGAAGCTCTGCAGGTCCTGCACCCACTCGAAGTAGCTGACGATCACGCCGCCGGCGTTGCAGAGGACGTCGGGGATGTGGAAGATTTCGGGGCGCTGCCGCAAAATCTCATCGGCGCCGGGGGTGGTGGGGCCGTTGGCGGCTTCGGCGAGGATGCGGCATTGGATGCGGCCGGCGTTGGTTTCGGTGATCTGCCGTTCGAGGGCGGCCGGGACGAGGATGTCGCAGGGCAGGAGGAGGAGTTGTTCGTTGGTGAGGGGTTCGGCGCCGGGAAAGCCGGCAAGGGTCCGGTTTTGGAGGGCGTATTTTTCGAGGGCGGCGAGGTCGAGTCCGTTGGCGTTGTAGACGGCGCCCTGCACGTCGCTGACGGCGATGACGCGGGTCCCGTACCGGGCGAGCGAGTGGGCGGTGACGGAACCGACGTTGCCGAAGCCCTGGATGACGGCGGTGCTGTGGGCGAGGTCCAGGCCGATGGCGTCGGCGGCGCGGTTGATGAGGTAGGCGACGCCGCGACCGGTGGCTTCGCGGCGGCCGAGGGAGCCGCCCAGGCCGACGGGTTTGCCGGTGACAATGCCGGGCACGGTGCTGCCGGCAAAGACGGAATAGGTGTCCATGATCCAGGCCATGGTTTGTTCATTGGTGCCCATGTCCGGGGCCATGACATCGGTTTGCGGGCCGATGAAGGGGATCATTTCCTGGGTGAAGCGGCGGGTGAGGCGTTCGATTTCGGCGGGGGACAGGGCGGCGGGATCGCAGTTGATGCCGCCCTTGGCGCCGCCATAGGGCAGGCCGGTGAGGGCGCATTTCCAGCTCATCCACATGGCGAGGGCGGCGACTTCGCCCAGGGCGACGGAGGGGTGATACCGCAGTCCGCCCTTGGTGGGGCCCATGGTGAGGTGGTGCTGGACGCGGTAACCGGTGAAGACCCGGGTGGAGCCGTCGTCGAGGTGAATGGGGAGCGCGACGATCATGGACCGCTTGGGATACTTGAGCCGGGCGCGTTCGCTGGCGGGGATTTGCAGATGGTCGGCGACCAGGTCGAACTGCCGGCACGCCATGTCAAAGGTCGGATGGGCGTAGATTTCCATAAGCCCGACCATACAAACAGATCAGGCAGGGTAATGCAAGGCCGCAATGGGGCGAGCGGGGGAGGCATCGCGAAATTGGGGGAAAGGCGGGCCGGCCAGCGTTTTTGAACTCGACGACGGGTCGTCTCGTCCCAAAGCGGCGACGGGTCGCCGCACTCCAAATGACCTGTTCTGGTGCGGTTGCCGGGTGTCACCAGTACTGGTGACTGGCAGGGGATGAGGATTCTGGTAGGGTGGTGCTGTGTTAGCGCACTCTGTTCTCAGGTGCGTGTGTGTGACAAGCCCGGAGTTGTGTCCGGGCTTTCTCTTTTTTACCGGGCAGCCGGCGCCGGTTTGAACCCGGAGGCCTCCCCTGCCGGCCGCCACGAAGATGCCGCTGAGGCCAATGAGAGAAGTCAGTTTAGGCATCACGAAAAAATAACCCGAGCATTCCGGCTGGTTCTTTTGGCCGCTGGCGGCGTGGCCCGCTCGTTACAGATCCTGCGGAAGCGATCAAAAACAAGGTGTTCGTTTCGATGTTGAACTGGTAAATGACTCGAAAATCTCCAACCCGCAACCGGAATGCATCCACCCTTGCATCCGATGATGCGAAAAGCCGCGGAGATTGCCTCCAAGCCGGTCAATTTTATGTTGAATCTGCTGTTGAATCCCCTCCGGGAGGCTGAAAAAAATCCGGTCGAACCGGGGTGAACAAATTTGGGTCGCCGCACCGGGACATATTTTTTGGTGTTGGTTGTGGTTGTCGAACCGGGGTGAACAAATTTGGGTCGCCGCACCACCCGGGGAATTCATGGGCGGCTGATGCGATAACGGCCTTCCGCAAGGTCCTTTATCCCGCTCTCGATTTCCGCCTTGAAACCTTCGTGCAATTCCAGCCGGTCTTCGAGCAGAGGATCCAGCCAATCGCGCAGCGGCTCCTGTTCGGCAGGAGACAACTGCCTCACTTTGGCCTCAATTTTTTCAAGTGCCTGCGTGAATCAGACATATCATATAATGCGCTCGTCTGCAACCATTCACCGCAAGGCCGGGATTGTCCCGGCACGATGATTCGGATAGGGTGCGGTGAGCGGCATCGGTTTATGGAAACGGGTCTTGTATTTAACATCCAGAAATATTCGGTCCAGGACGGGCCGGGGATTCGCACGACGGTCTTTCTGAAGGGCTGCCCGTTGTGCTGCCAGTGGTGTCATAATCCGGAGAGCATGTCGCCCCGGCGGGAGATCATTGTGATCAGCCAGCGCTGCACGGGGTGCGGCGAGTGCCGGGCGGTGTGTCCGTTTGGGGAAGTGATCGCGGGGGAGGGGGCGCTGCCGCCGCGCCCGGAGCAATGCACGTTGTGCGCGG
>CAZUBG010000351.1:0-2721 GCA_964618545.1 uncultured Bifidobacteriaceae bacterium
CTTGAAAACTTGAAAATCCGGCTCAATCAACTTCCACGAGATCAGGAGGTCTGAGTCTGGTGATGCGGTTGCTGGAGAAAAACGCGAAACTGCTGACCACGCGCGAATTGGGGCTGGATGCGGTCCGCACGGCGGCCCTGGCGCGCATGGTGGAAAAGCCGCACGGTCTGTTTCTGACCACGGGCCCGACCGGCAGCGGCAAGACGACGACGCTTTATTCGGTGTTGCAGAGCATCTACACGCCCGAGCTGAAAATCCTGACGATTGAGGATCCGGTGGAGTATGAACTGCCGGGCGTGGCGCAAATTCCGGTGCGGCCGACGCGCAATTTCACCTTTGCCACGGGCTTGCGCTCGATTTTGCGCCAGGACCCGGATGTGGTGATGGTGGGGGAAATCCGCGATTCGGAGACGGCGGAGATTGCGATTCGCGCGGCGCTGACGGGGCATCAGGTGTTCAGCACGCTGCATACGAACGATGCCACGGGGGCGGTGACACGGTTGCTGGACATGGGGGTGGAGGCGTTTTTGATCGCGTCGTCGCTGGAAGGGGTGCTGGCGCAGCGGTTGGTGCGCCTGATTTGTCCGGTGTGCAAAACGGAGCAGCCGGTGCCGGGCGTTTTGCGGGAGCGGGTGGAGGCGCTGGGGGGGCGGCGGATTGAAGGGGAGTTTTACAAGGGGCAGGGGTGTGAGGAATGCCGGGGGACGGGTTGCCGGGGGCGGACGGGGATTTTTGAGCTGCTGGCCCTGACGCCGGAGTTGAAGGAAATGATCCTGCAAAAACGGTCGAACGCGGAACTGAAAACGGTGGCGCAACGGAGCATGATCACCATGCATCAGGACGCGCTGCAAAAGGCGGCGGCGGGCGTCATTTCGCTGGAGGAAATCCTGCGGGTGTCGTCGGGGGATTTGCAGGAATGAACTCGTTTCGCTACCAGGCGGTGGCAGCCAGCGGGGCGGCCGTGGAAGGCTTGATCGAAGCCAATGACCGCCGGGCGGCCCTGCAGTTGCTCGGCCAGCGCGGACTGTTTCCGTCGCAGCTTGAACTTTGCGCCGCGCCCGCCGCGGCGGCCGCTTCGCAGCCGGCCGCCCCGGTGGCGGAGGCTTCCGGGCGGCGGATCAAACGCAAGGACATCACGGCCTTCACGCGCGAAATGAGCGCGCTGCTGGGGGCGGGCATTCCCATTCCGCAGGCGTTGGAAAGCCTGGGTGCGGAGGAGGAAAATCCGGCGCTGAAGGCCGTGGTCTTGAAAATCTCCGAGACGCTGCGCCGGGGTTCCGCATTGTCCGCCGCGCTGGGGGATCATCCGCAATTGTTCGGCAATCTTTATGTGAGCATGATCCGGGTGGGGGAGGAGGCCGGGGTGCTGCCCAAAGTCATGGAGGATCTGGCGAATCTGCTGGAGCATGAGGATGAGATTCGCGGCGAGGTGAACGCGGCGGTGGCCTATCCGGTGTTTGTTTTGATATTTGGCCTGATCACGGTGACGGTGCTGCTGACGGTGGTCATGCCCCGGCTGTTCAGCATGTTGCAGGACATGCTGCCGGTGCTGCCGCTGCCGACGCTGATCCTCTTGAAAGTCAGCAGCATTATGCACCGCTTCTGGCCGTTTATTTTGTCGGGGGTGGTGTTGGTGAGTTTCGGGGCGCGCCAGTTTTTGGGGACGGAGACGGGCAAAGAATTCTGGGACAAGCTCAAACTGCGGCTGCCGTTCATCGGGCCGGTTTGCCGGGCGTCGGCGCTGGGGCGGTTTGCGCGCACGCTGGGCACGCTGGTCAACAGCGGGGTCTCGCTGCTGCCGGCCTTGAAAATTGTGGAGCATACCATCGGCAACCGCATGCTGGCCGGCCAGATTGCGCGCGTGGCCGAGGAGACGCGCAGCGGCGATTCCCTGGCGGCGCCCCTGCGCAAGATGGGCATCTTTCCCCGCACGGCCATCCAGATGATTGATGTGGGCGAGGAGTCGGGCACGCTGGATGTCATGCTGCTGAAGGTCGCCGACATCGAGGAGCGGCACATGCGGGCGCGGACGAAGACGCTGATTTCGCTGCTGGCCCCGGCGCTGATTCTGGTGGTGGGCGCGCTGGTGGGGTTCATGGTCATGGCGATCTTGCTCCCCATTTTCCGGATGAGCCGGGCCATTCATTGAATCACTTCGCTCTACAAAACGATGCTGTATGAAAATTAAATCGAACCAACGTCTGTCCCCCGCGTTCACTCTGATTGAGATCATGGTGGTGGTGGTGATTCTCGGTATTCTGGCAGCCACCATTATTCCGCAGTTCATGGGCACCACCCAGGATGCCAAAATCAGCGCCGCCAAATCGGGGGTGGCGGAACTCGAATCCGCGGTGGAACGGTTTTACATTCACATGGACCGGTATCCCACGGCCGAGGAGGGGCTGAAGGTCTTGGTGGAGGCCCCCGCCGGGGACGAGCAAAAATGGCGCGGGCCGTACATCAAAATGCTGCGCCCGGACCCGTGGGGCAATCCTTACCAATACAGTTTTCCCGGCACGCATCACCCGAACAGTTTTGATCTCTGGTCGCGGGGCGCGGATGGTCAGGACGGCGGGGAGGGGGCGAACGCGGACCTTGGGAATTGGTAATGAATCTGAGGCAAACAATCGGACGCGGCGCTTTGGTGGCGCAGGTTTCCCACCCTGCGGGATCGGCGCATTCTGAATTGCCAGGTCTGGGGGGTGGTGGGGGCGCGGGGTT
>CAZUBG010000352.1:0-2666 GCA_964618545.1 uncultured Bifidobacteriaceae bacterium
GGCTTCGCCACGGCCATGGATATCGCCACGGAAACGATTGACCGGCTGCACAGCACCGCCCACAGCCATCACCGGATCATTGTGGCGGAGATCATGGGGCATCGCTCCGGCTGGCTGACCCTGGGCTCGGGCATCGCCGGCGGGGCGGATGTCATTTTGATCCCGGAAATCCCCTACGACGTCTCCAAGATAGCCGAAGCCATCCGGCGGCGGAGCAAGAACGGGACGAATTTCAGCATTGTGGCCGTGGCCGAAGGGGCCATGGAAAAGGAAGAGGCGCGGGCCTACAACCAGGCGGAGGCGGCCAAGGAAGGCGCCCGGAACCAGCGGGAAAAGCATGCGGCGAAAATCGAGCTGGCCACTTTGGAGGCGCGCCATGCCGGCAACGCCACCCGGCTGGCCAAACAGTTGGAAGATCTGACCCATCTCGAATCGCGCCTGACCATCCTCGGCTATGTGCAGCGGGGCGGCACGCCCTCCGCCACCGACCGGCTGCTGGCCACCCGGCTGGGTTGCGCCGCCGTGGACTGCATCAACAAGGGGATCTTCGGCGTGATGATTGCCGCGCGCGGCGAAAACACGGAGCCGGTGCCACTGGAAAAGGTGGCCGGCAAACGCAAAACCGTCCCGCCCGATCATTCCTGGGTCCAAGCCGCCCGCCGCGTGGGCACCTGCCTGGGGGATTAGGTCGTTTGCCTCAACCACGGCACTGAGGGCACTGAGGGCACGGAGACGCGGAATTTGAACACAAGCAAACGAAGGCAACGAAGAAAGACGGGGCATTTTTAATCGCGAAATAAACGAACCACGCGAACGAAGACGGGGAGTTTCTTAACCACGGACCCGCCGCAAAAAAGGTGGCAACTTGCCAACCCGTTGGGTTGGGGCTGGCCAGGGCAACCTGAAAGGTTGCCAGACAGTAGCCGGGGGTCGCAGCGAAACGGAGACCTCCGGAAATCGTTCGCAAAACAGAACGCACCCCGGAAGGGTGCCAGAACCTAAAGGCTCCCATGAGTGAACCGACCCCGCAACTGCCCGCGCCTTACGGCGGCGAATTTTTGCTGTACCAGGCGGCCGACGGGCAAACGCGCATCGAGGTCCGCTTTTCCGGGGAAACCGTCTGGCTCTCGCTCAATCAAATGGCGGACTTGTTTCAGCGGGACAAATCAGTGATTTCCCGGCACCTCAAAAACGCTTTCCTAGAGGGTGAATTGAAGCCGGATTCAGTTGTTGCAAATTTTGCAACAACTGCCGCTGACGGTAAAGTTTACCAGGTGGATTTTTACAACTTGGACGCCATCATCTCGGTTGGCTACCGGGTGAAGTCGCAGCGGGGGACGCAGTTTCGCATCTGGGCGACGCAGCGGTTGCGCGAGTTCATCACCAAGGGTTTCACGCTGGACGACGAGCGGTTGAAGCGGGCGGGCGGCGGGCGGTATTTCGAGGAGTTGCTGGCGCGCATCCGGGACATCCGTTCCGCGGAAAAAGTGTTCTGGCGCAAGGTGCTGGAGATTTACGCGACGAGCTTTGATTACGACCCAAGCGCGCAGATGACCCAAAAGTTTTTCCAGACGGTGCAGAACAAGATGCACTGGGCGGCGCACGGCCATACCGCGGCGGAGATCATCGCCCTGCGGGAGGCGTTGGCGGAATTTCCATGACTCATTTGCTGGATTATATCTTGCGGTACTGGCGGACAAACATGGGATGAAACTGGCCCGGCGGCACCGCCCGTTAGTCTCGCGACGCGCGGGATGGAACTGGCCGACGACGGATCGGGCCAGAAATTCAGGGCGGCGCGGCGGCACCCCCCACCTGTTTTTTTGGTTGGGCAGAACGGACATTCGAGAGTGGTATAGTTTGAGAGGTCCCAAGGAAACTCAAGGCAGCCGCTGTTCTGAAGTTGGAATCTAAAAAAGATTTTAACATTAGATGAGGATAAAGCCGTTTACTCAGAAAAACGGACGTCGCTTAACGACAAGCCAAGCGTTTGAATTATTTATTGCGGTCCCGTTTTCTTCGACGGCCAAGGGGAAATTGCGGTTGCGGTGGTTGGATTTGCGGCTTCTTTTGCTCAAGTTCCCGTTTCTGAATGTTTTGACTGTATACAAACACTGAAACAAGGCTGACCAGGGTTGTTCCTCCAATTGCGGCACCAAACCAAGGCTGCCCCTCAATGGCTGCATAAGTTGCAAACCCAAGCCCAGCCATCCCGATTATAAATCCAAATAATTGCCCGCAAAAACCTTGTCGTTGGTGACTTCTGACCACAATTCCTTCAATATTCCTTCGATGGGCAGCCTGAGCTTCCGCCATTTTTAAAATTCGGTCTGCGCCATTTGGAATTATTTGATTATATGCTTCTAATTCCTTTGGGTCTGGCAGTGGTGCTGACCGCATTGAAATTTCATGTCTTTCAAACCTTAGGCGGTGGAAATAAATAACATTTACAACTTGTTGGTGGGATAGATGACATAATTCCATTCACCGTGAAAACGCTGCGGCTTCAAATGAATGCGCGCCATTTGCTCGGGTGTGATTTTCCTACCCGGCGGATAGCGGCGGCGGTCCAACCGACAGTTCACCTTCAACCCTTTGGCGGTGGTGGTGCAGGCAATCAAGCCAACCACGGTCTCGTAGTCGCGCAACGGTTCGCCACGCCAGTT
>CAZUBG010000353.1:0-2635 GCA_964618545.1 uncultured Bifidobacteriaceae bacterium
GTCTGCCTGCGGATGCACCCCACCAGGCTTGACTGATCCCAAAAGAGCGCACCGGTCCCAATTCCGCAGGGCATCACAGTAATATTAATTTGATAAATCGTAACATATTTCGGCTTGCGTTCCAACCAAAAACAGTAATACTTATTTAAATGAACGTAACACCAGCGATTCAAACCCGGCCGGGGTTTCCTGGAACGGGAGTCCGCGTTCCCAAACCACCCGCGCCGCGCGCCGGGAAGCCCGCCGCCACGGATCCAAGGCCGCCCCTGTATTATTGGGCCGTCGGGCTGACCGTGGCGCTGCTGACGCGGGGGGTGAACGCCGGGACGACGGACACCAATCAACCCCCGGCGGTGGTCCCCGGGACCAATGCCGTCACCCAATTGCCGGCCGTCACGGTGACCGGCCGCCAGGACAGCCTGCTGGGCATTTCGGATTCCGCCTCCCAGGGCACCACCGGCCAGGCGCAACTGGCCGACCGCCCGATTCTGCGCAGCGGGGAAATTCTCGAAACCGTTCCTGGCGTCATCATCACCCAGCACGCGGGCGGTGGAAAGGCCAACCAATATTTCCTGCGCGGCTTTAATTTGGATCACGGCACCGATTTCGCAGTCTTTCTTGACGACATGCCTCTCAACCTGCCCACCCATGCACACGGTGAGGGCTACTCGGACATGAACACGGTCATCCCGGAATTGGTGGAGAAAGTGGATTACGAAAAGGGGCCGTACTACGCCAACGTGGGTGATTTCGGTTCGGCGGGCGCGGCGCATCTGAGTTTTTACAAAGTGCTGCCGCAGGATTTTGTCACGCTGGAAGCGGGCACCTATGGTTTTGACCGCGGCGTGTTCGGCGTGTCCCAAAAACTGGGGCCGGGCGACATTCTTTACGGCGGCGAGGTGTTTCACGACGACGGCCCGTGGGTCCACCCGGATAATTACTACAAATTCAACGGTCTGACGACTTACAGCCAGGGCAATGACGTCAACGGCTGGAGCACGACGTTCCGCGGCTATTATGGCGAATGGAATTCCAGCGACCAGATCCCCGGGAGTTATGGCGCGACCAATTTCTTTGGCGCGATCAACCCGACCGATGGCGGCACCTCGCAGCGTTACAGCGCGCAGGCCGAATGGCACCGCGAGGATGAGAATTCCGCGACCAAGGTCACCATCTATGGCTTTTACTACTACCTGAATCTGTACTCCGACTTCACTTATTATCTCGCGGACGACACCCAGGGCGACCAGTTCGAGCAGCAGGACCGCCGCTGGGTCGGTGGGACGGATGCCAGCCACACGCTGTTCAACCAGTGGGCCGGGCATGATGTGGAAAACACCTTCGGGGTGCAGACCCGCGAGGATTACATCAACAACGGCCTGTATCAGACGGATGACCGCCAGCGCGTGGTCAAAAACGATACGGATTACCTGGACCAACCCGGCGACCTCTTTGCCAACGGCACCACCAGCACCCGGCTCCCGCTGGCCACGGATGTGAACCGAATTTGGGACACGCAGGCCGGAGTTTATGCGGAAAACAAGATTCAATGGTCGGACAAAATCCGCTCCGTCGCCGCCATGCGGGGCGATTTGGAGTACTTTGATGTGACCAGCTTCACGACGCCGGCCAATTCCGGGTCGGCCGGCATGATCCTGCCCAGCCCGAAGATGAGCTGGATTTTCGGCCCCTGGGAGAAGACCGAACTTTATGTGCAGGGCGGTTTTGATTTTCACAGCAACGACGGCCGCGCCGCGACGCAGATCGTGGAGCCGGTTTCGGCCGCGAATCCCAACCCCGACACCCCGTCCCCGCGGGCGCCCGCCCTGGCGCAGACGAAGGGCGCGGAAATCGGCGTGCGGACGCTCGCCCTGCCCAATCTGCAAAGCACCGTGTCCCTCTGGTATCTCCACAGCTCTTCTGAACTCGAACAGGATGGCGACACCGGCAGCACCGTGGCCTCCCCCTCCGCCAGCAACCGTTACGGCGTCGAGTGGGGGAACTACTACAAGCTGAACCAGAATCTGACCGTGGATTTGGATGCGGCGGATTCCCTTGCCCGCTTTGTGGAGGTGGATGCGGCGGACGCCGCGCCGCTCAATCCCAACGTCCCCCAAATGCTCGGCCCCGGCGGCAAGGATGTGCCCGAAGCGGTCGGGGCGGTGATTTCCTCCGGGCTGACCCTGCACGATTACCATGGCTTTTCCTCCAGCGTGCGGCTGCGCTACTTCGGCCCGCGCGACCTGACTTCGGACGGGGATTACAGATCCCAGCACACGCTGGTCATGAACTGGGAAGGCGGTTATCGAATCAACAAAACCTGGAGTCTGACCGCCGAAATCCTAAACCTGCTCGACAGCCGCAGCCATGACATTGACTACACCTATGAATCCCAGGTGTTGGCCAACCGCGCGGCCCCGGCGTCCTTTCAGGAGGTCTTTCACCCCACGGAACCCATCCAGGTGCGGTTCGGCCTGACGGCCCGGTTTTGAGTTGAGCCGGATCAGCGATTCCACGACCAGCCACGGCGGCTGTTCCGGCGCGGCGCCCAATGAAAAAATCACCCCACGCAAGCGTGGCTTAAGCCCGCAGGGCTGGCATATTTGTAGCATCACCCTCCCAAAACCAATCCAAG
>CAZUBG010000354.1:0-2542 GCA_964618545.1 uncultured Bifidobacteriaceae bacterium
GCAGCACCTGCACCAGCGACCCGCTCTGCTCGCCGGCCCGCACCATGTTCACATAAAGATCGGAAAAAATCGTGGATTGCATCGCCATCGCGTCCGACAGGCTCCGGCCCTCGGTCACCTGTTGTTTGAGTTCCAGACTGACTTCCTTGGAGATGCCCTTGCTCTCCAAATGCGTCATGCTGTTCAGCGCCACCGTCAGCGGCATGCCGGATTGCAACAGATTGGCCAGTTGATTGGTGTAGGTGGCCAGTTCCTGCATCTTGGGTTTGCGCTTTTCCTTCAACTTGGCGCGCAGGGTCGGCGGCAAAAACGACATCAGATCGAAGCTCTGCACCTGCGCCTTGCCATCAATCCCCACGGTCGTGCCCGCCCGGGCGGCGTCCACCGCCAGGGGAAACAGCCCGAGGCGCTGAATTTGCGCCAGCGCGGCCGGACGGTCATTGACCTCCAGCACGCCCTGGATCAGTTCACCGGAGCGTTTCCGGGCTTTGTAAGAAAATTGCGGCATATTCCCCTTGTTAATAACCGTGGGCGGGCAAAAGTTTCAAGTCACCCGGCCCGGCGGCGGCGTTCATGGCTTCCGGACGGAGGGCAACACCTCGTTCACACTGCCACGGCGGTAGCCCAGCAGATCCAAAGTGACGTGCTGATAGCCGATCTTTTGAATCGCCCCGGAGACGCGGGCCAGCGTGCCGTCCGCCAGCAATTTGGGCATCTCGGACAGGGCGATTTCGATGCGGGCCAGGGCGCTTTTGGAGCCGGCGGTTTCATGATGGCGCACCCGCACCTCATAAAAGCCGGCGTCGCGCAACACATTTTCCGCCGCCTCGATCATGGCCAGTTTTTCCGGGGAGACCGGCTCGCCGTAGGGGATGCGCGAACTCAGGCAGGCCATCTGGGGCTTGTCCGCCGTGGGCAGACCGAGCCGGGCGGACCACTCGCGGATGTCCGCCTTCGTCAAACCGGCTTCCTTCAGCGGGGCGCGCACTTGGAACTCGGCCGCCGCCTGCGCGCCGGGGCGGAAATCGCCAAGGTCACTGGCATTTTCCCCGTAGGCGATGACGGCGAACTTCTCCGCCCGGGCAATGGGGGTGAGGTGTTCGAACAATTCGTGCTTGCAGAAATAGCAGCGGTTGGCGGGATTGGCCAGATACGAGGGGTTGTCGAACTCGGCCGTTTTGACCACGCGCACGGGAAAGTGAAAGGTTTCGGCCAGGTCCAGGGCTTCCTGGAGTTCGCGCCGGGGCAGGCTGGGGGAGTCGGCGATGACGGCGAGCGAGCGGGCGCCCAGGACGTCGTGGGCCACCCGGGCGAGGAACACGGAATCCACGCCGCCGGAATAGGCCACCAGGCAGGAACCGTAGTCCTGGAGCAGGCGCCGGAGTTGTTCAAATTTATCGGTCGTCACCGGCACAAGGTCGCATCTAACGGGGCGATTGTCGAGTCGGAGCGGGGAGGGCGCCAAACCGTGCAAAATCCCGTCAGAAAATAAAAAATCCCGGGTCATTTTCGTTACCCAGTAACGCGATGGGGTGCGGATTTGGGTTGACAAGCTTGCCAAGGTGTTGGGGTTGCGGTGGTTAAGTCGTGTCAAGAATTGTTCCCGATTGGGAGCTTTTTTCGTTACTAGGTAACGAGAGCGGGGGGGGCCGGCGCACTTCATCAGGCAGGAGGTGTTTCGGATGGGATCAGTCTTGCAAAATGCCCGATTTCATGGGGGTTGCAATGGCCCGGCAGCCCGCAGTGCGGCTGGCACCCCGAAAATTCCCGGGGATTGGGGCGTGAAATTCATTCCGGCTTGGCATGTCAAAAGCATGGGGATGTTGTAAATGCCACCGGGCGAAATGAGGGGGCCTTTTACAGCCGGGAATAATATGAAAACTAACGCCGCCAGCGAACACGGTCCTGTTTTGTTGGAAGACCGCGCCCTTGCAGATTTGAGCGCGGTTCGGGCCGGGCGGCCGGGTCCAGCCGTTGCGGGGCCGGGGGCGGCGGTGGCTGGTTCTCCCCAAGGTCGTCCCGGCGGGGGCTGGGTTTGGGGAACCGTGCGTTATTCGGGGTTATTGGGCGGCTGGCTGGCGGTGTTGCTGGCCACCGGCTGCTCCGACTTCACGATGACCAACCCGCCCCGCACGGTGACCGAGCAATTGCTGCTGAGCACGGCGGCCGATCAAGCGCTCCGAACGGTCAGCCTGGACATGTTTCGGGGAAAAAAGGTCTGCGTGGACGGAGCTTATTTTGACAGCTATGACTCGAAGTATGTCCTGGGCGCCATTCGTGACGCGTTCAGCGAGGCCGGCGCGCTGTTGGTGAACGATGTGCCCAACAGCGACCTCATTGTGGAGGCCCGGAGCGGCGGCTATTCCGTTGACTACAGCTCCTCCCTGATCGGCATTCCCAACCTCGGCCTGCCCATCCCCCTGGCGGGGACGCTGACGATTCCCGAGCTGGCCTTCTACAAGACCGGCAAACAAGATTCCGTCGCCAAGTTCGCCCTGCTGGCGTACGACACGAAGTCACGGGAACACTTTTACTCGAGCGG
>CAZUBG010000355.1:0-2520 GCA_964618545.1 uncultured Bifidobacteriaceae bacterium
ATACGATCAAGGAAATCTGGTCGCCGGTGGAGATCGAGGCGCCGGCGGGCGGGCTGCCGCCGGGTTTTCAAGGCACGATCAAGGTCCGCAACAACTATGACTTCACCGATCTGAGCCGGTGCAGCTTCACCTGGGAGTACGTGAGTTTTCCGGGGCCGGAAGACGGCCGGACGGGACACACGGTGCTGGCGGGCGGCGACCTGCCGGCCCCGGCCGCCGCGCCGCACGGCACGGCCGATCTGCGGTTGACTCTGCCGGCCCGGCCGGACGTGGGGGCGGTGTATCTGAGCGCGAAGGACTGGGCGGGGCGGAACCTCTGGACCTGGACCTGGGCGGTGGCACCCGTCCCGGGCACGGCCCCGAAGGCGGCGACGGGCAAAGTGACGATAACGGACGCGAACGGGCGGTTGGTGGTGCAGGCGGGCAGCCTGACACTGACGTTTGACCCGGTCTCCGGGTATTTGACCGAAGTGGTCCGGAGGGGAACGGTGATTCCGCTCGCGAACGGCCCGCGCTTCATCGCCTATTCGCATAACAGCCGGGCGCGCGGCCGGACGATCACCTACAACAACGTGGCCGGGACGAACACACCCGCCGGGGTGACGACGCGCATGGATGGCGACGATGCGCTGGTGGAGGCCAGCTACACCGGGGCGTTCAAACAGGCGACCTGGCGCATTTCGCCGGACGGCCGGGTGAAACTGAATTACACCTACGACTACGAGGGGCCGGCGGACCTGCTGGGGGTGAATTTTGATTTTCCCGAAACGGACATGAAGGGCATCACCTGGCTGGGCATGGGGCCATACCATGTCTGGCAGAACCGCCTGCAGGGCACGAAACTGGATGTGTGGCACAATAATTACAACAACACGGTGCCGAGCGTGATCTATTCGTTTGACCCGGAGTTCAAAGGCTATTTTCGCGACTGGCGCTGGGCCACGTTTGACATCGGCGAAGGGAAGTTTACCGTGACCACCCCGGCGACCGAATCCTATCTGGGAATGTATCATCCCAACGACGGGCCGGAAGGGCCGCTGCTGGACCTGCCCAAGACGGGCCTGACGTTCCTGGATGTGATTCCGGCGATGCGCACCAAGTTTCTGACGCAGGAGCGGATGGGGCCGCAGTCGGCGGAAAAAACCGTGTCCGGCGAGCACCGGGGGGAAGTGGCGTTTGATTTTGGGAAGTAGGCGGGCTGCCAATTTACCATTGCGGAGGCGGCCAGGCGGGCAGCGGTTGTTGCAGTTGGGCGATGACCTCACCCATGACTTTGACCAGCTTGCGGAATGAGCGGTTGCGCTGATGGGCCAGCCCCAAGTCAAAAACCGCGCTCATGGCGGGTTGGTCGCCGGTCTCGGAATACGCGCGGTCCGACGGCATGAACTCTTCAAGCGCACCTTTGGCATCGCGTTTGGCCTCGGGACTGGCCGGCGCAACGGCATCCGTCCGAATACCGCACCGTCCGCGCAGGGACTCAAGGGCGGACAGAAACCACGTTTCGTATTCGCGATACGCCACGACGACATCGCAAGGGGTTCCGGCGGCGGCTTCGCGCGCCCAGGCCCGGACCTGTGCGCCCAATTCCTTGGGGCAATCGTCCTCACCATCGAACAAGATCACGATGGCGGCGCACTCCGGTTGCAGCACGGCGAGCCGGACACCGGCCTGAACCCCATCTTTGCTGCGGAGCTGGGACTGGGTGCGGCGGATGGGGTGTCCCACATCAATGACATGACATTGGGCTTCCGCCAGCAGGCGGCGGAGCAGAACCGGCACCGCCTCGACTTCGCCGTGACCTTCGACGAGCGGGTAAATTTTCATGCCAATGATTCAAACAGGGCGGCCGAGCCGCCGCCGCGGAGTTCGCCTTCCTCTTTGAACAAAGGTTCAGGATGTAACGCATTGGAGCGCAGCAATTCACCCGCACCCATCAGATGCTGATGCATGGCCTCCCGGGTGGCTTCGGAGGGAAGCAGCAAATGCGACGCGCCTTCCTGCCAGGAGACGATGCGCAAATTGGCATCGGTGATCCAGTTGGCATCCAACAGTTCGGGGCTGTGCGTGGTCACCACCACTTGCATGGTCTTGGCGGCTTTGCGAATGAGGTCCAGAATGGCCCCCAGCGCGCCGGGATGGATGGTGGCCTCGGGCTCTTCAATCACCAACAGGCTGGGGCTGGGTTTCTGAAAAACTGCCATAATAAGCCCGAGTGAACGGAGCGTGCCGTCGGACATGTTGAAGGCGTCGAAGGTTAGTTTTTTGAGAGTGAATTTCTCTTTTTCGCCCCATTCCTGCGAGAAGCTCATGGACAGTTTATTGCCGTGCTTCTTGGGGGAAACCGCGTTGGTGGCCGGGACAATAGATTTGAGGAAGCCATTGATTTCAGTTCTCGTGGCGGTCGCCCCTTCACCGCGCAGCAATTCCTGAAGCACACTGGCGGCATTGCTGCCGTCCGGCTTGAGGGCGACCCCGCTGTCGGGATCCTGCATTTCCCGGAGTTTGGCGGGCTGGATGGAA